>NZ_JBLRVY010000009.1:0-364081 GCF_048159485.1 Streptomyces sp. 4F14 | reverse complement strand
GGGGGGGGGGGCGGGGGGGGGGGCGGGGTCCGGGGGGGCGGGGGGGGGGGGGGGGGGGGGGGGGGGTGCTGGGGGGGGGGGGGGGGGGGGCCGCCGGCGGGGGGGGGGGGGCCGGCCCCGGGACCCGTTCGCGCACGGAAGGCATGGGCCACGGACGGCAGCCGGTTCTTTCGACGCCAAGGGGTGCACATCAGATGAAGACCACGAAGTACGACTCCGCCGCCGTTCCCTACAGGGAGGTGACGGACCGGCACGGGCGCGTGTACCGGATCGGGGAGAGCGACCGGGACGTCATGGGGCGGCCCCGCTGGACGATGGTGCTGTTCCCGTGGATGGGCATGCTGGGGATCAGCTCCTCCGAGTACGCGTTCACGTCCGCCGAGGACACGCTCCACGACGCGCATCTGTGGAGCAGCGGGCACATCTTCTGGCTGATGGGCGTCTGGGTGTTCTTCCAGGCGGCCGTGGCCTTCCCCGCGGGGAGATTACGGGAGAGCGGGCGGCTGCCCGCGCGGTACGCGATGCTGCTCGGCGCGCTGGGCACGGTGCTGGGCTATGTGTCGCTGGCGTACGCGCCGCACGTCGTCGTCGCCTATCTGGGCTTCGGGATGTGCAGCGGCATCGGTGCCGGCCTGGTCTACGCGACCTGCGTGAACATGGTCGGCAAGTGGTATCCGGAGCGCAAGGGCGGCAAGACCGGCATGGTCAACGGCGGTTTCGCCTACGGTTCGGTGCCGTTCGTGTTCCTGTTCACGTCGTACATGGACCTGAGCAACTACAAGGGCGTGCTGGTCGCGGTGGGGCTGGTGTGCTGCTCGGTGGTCGCGTTCGCGGGGTGGTTCTTCAAGGATCCGCCGAAGAACTGGTGGCCCGCCGGCGTCGACCCGCTGCGGATGACCGACGACCCGAAGATCCGCCGGGCGCTGCAGAAGAACCCGCCCGCGATCCGGCAGTACACGCCCCGGGAGGCGGCGCGCACGCCCGTGCTGTGGATGATGTGGTTCTGCCTGCTGTGCACGGCCGGGATCAACATCTTCGGGATCGCCTTCCAGGTGCCGTTCGGCAAGGACATGGGGTTCGCGGGCGGGATCGTGGCCACGGCGATGTCCCTGAAGGCGATCGTCAACGGCACCGGGCGCGGGGTGATCGGCTGGATCTCCGACCGGTACGGGCGCCGCAACACGCTGGTCGTCGTGTGTGTGGTGCTGGGCACCGCGCAGTTCGGGGTGCTGGTCTCCGGCCAGATGGGCAGCATGCCGTTCTTCCTGTTCTGCTCCATGGTCTCCGGGTTCGGCGGGGGCGCGATCTTCCCGCTGTTCGCCGCGATGACGGCCGACTACTTCGGCGAGAACAACAACGCCAGCAACTACGGGATGGTCTACAGCTCCAAGCTCGTCTCCGGTCTCGTGGGCTCCGGTGTCGGCTCGATCGTCGTCGGCGCCTGGGACTACGAGGGCGCGTTCGCGCTGGCGGGCGGGATCGGGCTGGCGTCCGCGGTGCTGGCGCTGTTCCTGAGGGCGCCGGGCAGACCGCACGTGAAGCGTCGCATCGTCCCCAATCCGCATCCGCTCGGTGAGGAAATGGCCTGACATGACGGCAGATCCGTACGCAGCACAGTCCTCGCGGGAGCGCTCCTACCGTGAGGTGACCGACGCGCGCGGGCGCGTGTACCGGGTGGGCGAGACCGACCGGGACATCCTCGGTCACTCCCGCAGGCTGATGATCTGGCTGCCGTGGCTCGCGATGATGGCGATCAGCGTCTTCGAGTACGCGTACGGCTCCGCGGAGGACACGCTCTCCCACGCGCACGGCTGGACGCAGTCGAACACGTTCTGGATCCTCAGCGTCTGGGTGTTCTTCCAGGCCGGCGTCGCCTTCCCGGCCGGCTGGCTGCGCGAGAAGGGCCTCCTCACGGCCCGTCAGGCCATGTACGCGGGCTCAGGACTGTGTCTCGTGGGGTTCCTGGCCCTCTCGCACCTCGACGACGTCCTGCTGGCCGTTCTGGGCTTCGGCGTGGTCGGCGGGATCGGGGCCGGGCTCGTCTACGCGACCTGCATCAACATGGTCGGCAAGTGGTTCCCCGAGCGGCGCGGGGCGCGGACCGGGTTCGTCAACGGCGGGTTCGCGTACGGGTCGCTGCCGTTCATCTTCATCTTCAACTACGGCTTCGACACCGCGAACTACCACCGGGTGCTCGACCTGATCGGCTGCTACATCATGATCGTGGTGTTCGGGTGCGCGTTCTTCTTCAAGGACCCGCCGAAGAACTGGTGGCCCGCCGACGTCGATCCGCTCACCCACGCGGGGTCGAGGGACGCGGCGAGCCTCGCGAAGAACCCGCCCGCCGTACGGCAGTTCACCCCCAAGGAGGCCGTCCGCACCGGCATGCTGCCTTTGATGTGGCTGTCCGTCGTACTGACCGCGGGCGTGTCGATCTTCGGGATCTCCTTCCAGGTCGACTACGCCAAGGAGGTCGGTTTCGGGCCGCTCGTCGCCGCCTCCTCGATGGGGGTCATGGCGGTCGTCAACGGCGTCGGGCGCGGCGTCGTCGGCTGGCTCTCCGACCGCTGGGGCCGCAAGCCCGCGCTGGTGTTCGTGATCGTCGTCCTCGGTCTCGCCCAGTTCGGCGTCATCTGGGCGGGCCATGTGCGCAGTGAGGCCCTGTTCCTGTTCTTCGCGTTCCTCTCCGGGTTCGGCGGGGGCGCGTTCTACCCCCTGTTCGCGGCGCTCACACCCGATTACTTCGGGGAGAACTACAACGCGACCAACTACGGGCTGGTGTACAGCGGGAAGCTGGTCAGCGGTCTGTTCGGGGGCGGTCTCGGCTCCCTCGTCGTCTCCTCCTGGGGGTACGACGGCGCGTACGCGCTCGCGGGAGGCGTGTCGATGGCCGCGGCGGCGGTGGCACTGCTGCTGCGGCAGCCGGGACGGGCGAGGCCGGCCACCGGGTAGGGGCGGAGGTCCCACGCCTGAGGCGCTCCCCGGGAGGTGGGTCCCGGAGAGCGCCTCACGCGTGCGCGCGGGGAGGTGTCAGCGGCAGGTTCCCCTGAGGGAGGCCAGGTTGTCGTAGCCGATGCGGGCGTACGTCAGGGACTGGGCGGGGTCGGTGGCGCTGGGGGCGTTGTCCTGTTCGACCATCGGGTTGCGGGAGTTGGGGTCGCCTATGCGGGAGAAGAACGTGGTGTAGTCGATGTCGCCGGTGCCGAAGGCGACCATGTCGTAACCCATGCCGTTGGTGGTGTTGACGGTGCCGTCCTTGGCGTGGAACAGGGGGTAGCGGCGGCTGTTGCGGACGACGACGGCGGCGGGGTCGAAGACCTTCTCGCGGGTGGAGCCGTCGGGGGCGGTGTACGTGTGGAACTTGTACTGGGCGACGTGGGCCCAGAAGACGTCCAGCTCCAGCCAGACGCGCCGGGGGTCGGTGGCCTTGAGGAAGTACTCCAGCCTGCGGATGCCGGAGCTGCGGGTCGGCTTGCCCTGCGCGTCGAGGGGGCCGGAGTCGAGGAGGAAGTTGTAGGCGGCGTCGTGGTTGTGGGTGTAGAGCTTGATGCCCGCGCGCTGGGCGATCGCGCCGAGGGCGTTCCACTTGTCGGCGGCGACGTCCCAGTCCGCCCTGTACGCGCTGCCGGTGGGGTCGCCGCCGGTGCCCATGTGGGGCATGCCGAGGATGTTCGCGATCTCCAGGTGCTTCTTGAACGTGTCCAGTTCGGCGGGGACGAACGGCCAGGACGGCGGGATGTAGCCGTGGTTGCCGCGGGCGCTCAGCCCGTACTGGTCGAGCCAGGACCGCAGCAGCCGGGCACCCTGCACAGACTCCAGGCTCGCCCCGCCGGGGGCGTTCGCGTGCTGCCCGTACCCGGCGAACTCGACCTGCCGGTAGCCGTACCGGGAGAGCTGCTTGAAGACCTCGCGGAAGCCGGAGGGCAGGTCGGAGGCGAGCGGGTCGCGACCGGTGGCGTCGCGGACGGTGTAGAGGATGATGCCGCGCCGGTGGGCGGGGACGAGGACGTCACGGCCGTGTCCGTGGCCGTGCCCCTGCCCGTGGCTCTGGCCTCTGCCGAGGTCCTGGGCGGCGGCCGGCGGGGCGCCGATGACGGGGGCGGCTATCGCGGCGCCCGCGACGGCGGTGCAGGTGCTGAGGAAGCGTCGGCGGCCGATGCCGAGGGTGCGGCGCAGGGCCTCGCCGGTGCCGGATTCGTCGTTGAACGCGGTCACGGTGTCTCGCTTTCGGGTCGGTTGTGCGGGTTTTCCACAGGGGGTGGCGTATCGGTTCTCCGGCCGGTGACCTGGGGTTCGTCCGGCGGAGGACGGGGCTGCCCGATGGGCGGGGCCCCGTTGTCAGTGGTGTGTGGTTACGTTGAGTCACGGCGGCCGGACGGGACGGCGGCCGGGGTTCGGCGGGGGTCTCAGGGGAGTTCCCTGAGGCCCAGGCCGGTCAGGAGGTCGCGGGCCAGGGCCAGTTCGGCGGCGATGCCGTCGGCGAGCTGGGCGCGGGTGCGGGGCCGCAGCGCGGGAGGGAGGGTCTGCCAGGTGTAGGTCTCGACTTCGAGATGCCGGGTGAGCGGGTGCGGTCCGCCGACGAGGCGGGTCAGCGCGGCGCGCAGGACGGGGAGCGTGGAGGTGAGGGGCGCGGCGGGGGTCGCGTGCAGCGGGACATGGAAGTGGGCACGCCAGGGCGCCGTCCGGGACAGGGCCTCGGTGGTGAGCGCTTCCGCGAGGTCGTCGGTGCCGGTCAGGGAGCCGGTGGCGGTGACGGTGCGGGTCTGGTGCAGGTAGCGGGGTTCGTCGAAGGCGGCGAGGGCCTCGCGGACGGCGGGGAGGTCGGGCCGCTCGGCGTGCAGGGCGGCGGAGAGCTGGGACTTGACGACGGGGACACGGGCTTCGGCCAGGGCGTCCAGGGCGGTGTGCGGATCTTCGAAGGAGGTGGCGAGATGGCAGGTGTCGACGCAGATCCCGATGCGGGGGTGCGCGATCTCGGCGAGCGGGGCGAGGGCGTCGGCGGTGGTCTCGACGACGCAGCCGGGCTCGGGTTCGAGTCCCACGCGTACGGGCCGGCCCGTCAGTTCCTCCAGCGCGTCGAGGCGTTCGGCGAGCGTGCGCAGCGCGGTGCGCGCCTTGTCGCCGCGTTCCTCGTCCAGGTCGGTGCGCCAGGCAAGCGGCAGGGTGGAGACGCTGCCCTCGGTGACGTCGTCGGGCAGCAGGCCGGCGAGGACGCGGGCGAGGGCGGTGGTGTGGTCGAGGCGCTCCGGGTCGGCCCAGTCCGGCTTGTACACGCGGTACTTGACCTCGCCGGTGCCGAACCCGTCGTAGGGGAAGCCGTTGAGGGTGACGACCTCCAGGCCCCGCCGGTCGAGGGCGGTGCGCAGCGTGCGCAGGGCGGACGGGTCGGTGTCCAGGGTGTGCGCGGCGTCCCGGGCGAGCCACAGGCCGATGCCGAGGCGGTCGCGGCCGAGGCGGCGGCGGACCGGCTCGCAGTGGTCGCGGAGCTGGGCGAGGACGCCGTCGAGCGTCTCCGCGGGGTGGACGTTGGTGCAGTAGGCGAGGTGGACGGTGGAGCCGTCGGGGTGGCGGAAGCGCATCGGTCACTCCCCGCCGCGCAGCACGGAGTTGCCCTCGTGGGTGGGCTCGGGGGCGACGACGTCGAGGCTGAGGCGGCCGCTCGCGCCGTAGAACGCGACGGGGTTGCGCCACAGGACGCGGTCCACGTCGTCCTCGGTGAACCCCTCCGCGAGCATCAGGTCGGCGACCGCGCGCGTCTTGAGGGGGTCGCTTCTGCCCCAGTCCGCCGCCGAGTCGACGAGCATGCGGTCGAGGCCGTGGCGGCGCAGGAGGGTGACCGTGCGCTTCTCGTCCATCTTGGTGTCCGGGTAGACGGAGAAGCCGAGCCAGCAGCCGCTGTCCAGGGCCGCCGTCACCGTCGTCTCGTTCAGGTGGTCCAACAGGACGCGTTCCGGGGGAAGTTCGGATTCGCGGAGTACGTCGAGGGTGCGGCGCAGGCCCGCGAGCTTGTCGCGGTGCGGGGTGTGCACGAGGGCGGGCAGGCCGTGGTCGGCGGCGAGCTGGAGCTGAGTGGCGAGCGCGGTGTCCTCGGCGGGGGTCATGCTGTCGTAGCCGATCTCCCCGACGGCCACGACGTGGTCCTTGAGGAGGTAGCGGGGCAGTTCCTCCAGGACCGGTGTGCAGCGGGGGTCGTTGGCCTCCTTCGGGTTCAGGGCGATCGTGCAGTGGTGGGCGATGCCGTACTGGGCCGCGCGGAAGGGTTCCCAGCCGAGGAGGGCGTCGAAGTAGTCGTAGAAGCTCTGCGGGGAGGTGCGGGGCTGGCCCAGCCAGAACGCGGGCTCCACGAGGGCGCGGACTCCGGCGGCGTACATGGCCTCGTAGTCGTCCGTCGTGCGGGACGTCATGTGGATGTGGGGGTCGAAGAGGCGCATCACGGCTCCGTCCGTCGGGGGGCTTCGGCCAGGGTCAGGACGCGGCGCAGGTCCTGCTGCACGGGGCGGCCCGCGGCGGTGCGTTCCGCCGCCTGGTCGTGGAGCATCCGCGCGAGTTCCCTGTCCCCCCGGGCCCGCTCCTCCAGGCCGGCCACCTCGGTCACGGGAACGCCGGTGAACAGGCACTTCAGTACGGAGTGCCGCCAGGCGTGCGCGTCCAGGTGCCGGGCGGCGTACGGGCCCAGCGCGGCGGCGACGAGGCTCGTGTCGTTGGTGCGCAGGGCGTCCTCCACGAGGGGGAGGGCGTCGGGGGTCTCGGTGAGGTGCGGGAGCGCGTGCAGGACCGCGCGGCGTTCGGCCGCGGTGCCCTGGAAGTACACGCGGGTCAGGGCGGGGGTGTCCGGGTGGGCCGCGTGCAGGAGGAGGACCCGGGCGGCGTCGGCGTACCGGGGGCCGCAGCGGCGGGCGGCTTCGGTGAAGTGGCGCTCCCAGGAAGGGGGTTGGGTGAGGGCTTGGTCCAGCCAGGCGCGGGGGGTGGGGGGCAGGTGGGTGCGGAGGTGGTCGAGGAGGGTGGCGGGAGGGGTGTGGGCGGGGGACGGGGGGTCGGGGTGTGCGGGGGTGGCGGATGCGACGCCGGGGTGGGGAGCGGGCGAAGGGGGTGCGGCTGTGGGGTGCGGGGGGTGCTCGGAGGCCGGGTGGTGCGGGGTGTCGTGCGGGTGGGGCATCGGGGGGCCTCCTTCAGAGGGTGGCCGCGGCCTTGAGGAACGGGAGGGAGCGGGTGGCCTGGTGCGGGCCCGCGTGGGAGTGGCGGGGCAGCTCCACGACGGTCAGGCCGCCGTATCCGGTCCCGGCGAGGGCCGCGAGCAGGGGCGGGAAGTCCATCTCGCCCTCGCCGAAGGGGAGGTGTTCGTGGACGCCCCGGCGCATGTCCTCGATCTGGACGTGCCGCAGCCAGGGCGCGGCGGCGCGGACGCAGTCGGCGGGCGGGAGGGGTTCCAGGCACTGGCAGTGACCGAGGTCGAGGGTGAGGCCCAGGGGCGCGGGGTCGCCCAGCAGGCCGCGCAGGTGGTGGAAGTCGGCGAGGGTGGCGAGGAGGTGGCCCGGTTCGGGTTCGATCGCGAGGGGGATGCCCGCGCCGGCGGCCCGGTCCAGAACGGGGGCGAGGCTCTCCGTGAGCCGTTTCCACGCCGTGTCCTCGGGGGTGGCCCCGGGGAGGACTCCGCTGAAGCAGTGGACGGCCTCCGCGCCCAGCTCCTCGGCGATGTCCAGCGCACGCACCAGAAGGCCGGTCCGGCGAGCGCGGTCCCGCGGGTCGGCGTCGATCAGCGAAGGCCCGTGCTTGCGACGCGGGTCCAGGACGTACCGGGCCCCCGTCTCCACGGTCACCGCCAGCCCCAGCGCGTCCAGCCGCCGAGCGAGCCGCCGGGTACGGGCCGCGAGGTCCGGTGCGAAGGGGTCGAGGTGCATGTGGTCGAGGGTCAGCCCGACACCGTCGTAACCGAGGTCGGCGAGGAGAGCGAGGGCGTCGTCGATCCGGAGATCGGTGAGGCCGTTGGTGCCGTATCCGAAGCGGAGGGGGTGAGGGGCCGGGGGCTCGGGGAGGAAGGGGGCGTCCGGCGCGTGGTGGGTGGGGGGATGGGAGGCGGGGGACGGGGGGTCCGTCTTGCTGCGGGCCGGGGGCCGGGAGAGGGAGGGCGAGGAGTTCGCCTCACTGCGGGCCGGAGAGCGGGACGCGGAGGGCGAGGGGTCCGCCTCGGTGCGGGCCGGGGGCCGGGAGAGGGAGGGCGAGGAGTTCGCCTCACTGCGGGCCGGAGAGCGGGAGGCGGAGGGGTGAGCGTTCCCGGCCTGCGGTGTTCTGCTCGCCCGGTCTTCGGCGCCGTACGCGGCGCTGCCCGGATCGGTCCCGGCGCGGGGAGAGTGACGGCCGTCCGCCTCGGGGGCACGACTCTCCTCGGTCCTGCTCTCGCGCGTAGCGGTTCTCTCCGCCTCGGCGCCCGCACGCCCGCCGTCCCTCCCTCGCCTCCCGTCTCCGTTCACGCTTCTTCACCGCCTGTCCCGGGCCCTCGTTCGGCGACAGCGTCGGTCGGGCCCAACTCCCTCGCGAACCCGGCCAGTTCCGCCCACTGTTCCTCCAGTCCCGCGGGTGCCTCCCCCACCGGGTCCTTGAAGAAGAAGGCCAGTGCGGGCAGCGGGCCGGACAGGCCCCGTTCGTGGGCTCGGAGCAGCAGACGCGCGAGGTCGAGGATCAGGGGCGCGGCGAGGGCCGAGTCGCAGCCCTGCCAGGTCGTCTGGAGGGTCATCCGCGTGCCGAGGAAGCCGTCGAAGGCGATGTGGTCCCACGCGGTCTTCCAGTCGCCGAGGGCGGGTACGTCGTCGATGTGGACGCGGCCTTCCGGGACCGTGCCCAGCGTGTCCGCGAGGACCCGCTCCTTGCCGGCGTTCTTCGCGGCGGCGGCCCCGGGGTCGGCCAGCGCGGCGCCGTCCCCGCCGCCGAGGAGGTTCACCCCGGACCAGGAACGGACCTCCAGCGCACGCCGGTTGAACATCGGCCCGAGGACGGACCGCAGCAGGGTCTGCCCGGTCTTCCCGTCCCGCCCGGCGTACGGCAGCCCGCTCGCCTCGGCGAGTCCCGCGAGTGCGGGGTGGTGCAGCCCCGTGGAGGGCGTGAAGTTGACGTAGGGGCAGCCGGCGCGGAGTGCGGCGGCCGCGTAGAGCGAACTCGGCGGCAGGGCGGCCCCGTCGGACGCGGCCTCGGTGGACGCGACGTTCACGACGACCGCCCGGGCGAGCCCCCGGCGCCGTACGAAGTCCTGGATGTCGGCGGCGAGAGCGGCGACGTGCTGTTCGTCGCGCTCCAGCAGAGCGGACGGGTCCTTGGGTCCGGCGTCGGCGTCGCCCGGGGCCGACGGTCGTGGCGTCTCGTACGCGTCACCAGTGCCGGGTTCGGCACCGGCATGTACGGTGCCCGCTCCCCCTGGTTCGGCACGCACGCCACCGGCCACACCGCTCCCCCGTACCCACCCTGCCCTGATCTCCCGGTCGGCGGCGGCCAGTTCGGACTCCACCGCCGCCGCGAGACCCACCGGCAGTACGCCCTCCGCCGCCAGTTGCTCCGCGCGTTTCACGAGGGGGGTGTCCGAGATGTCGTGGCCTCCGAAGACGAGGGAGGTCAGAGGCGGCAGGCCCGCGTCCGCGAACTCCGGTTTCTCCGTGACGAGTCCGGCCGGGGGACGGAGTCCCGCTGTCACGGCCGCGCAGCCCGCGACAGCGGTCGTGGCGACGGATCCGCGCGCGCCGATCAGCCACACGCCTACGTCGGGCATGGCAACCTCCTTGCCGTGTACGTGAGTTGAGAGGTGTACGTGAGTTGAGACAGGGACGGCGGGCGGGAGTCCGGCGTCTCCCGCCCGCCGCCGTTCAACGGCCCTTGACGGGCAGTTCCTTGACGCGGATGTCGCGGAACGACACCTCGTCGTCGGGCCCGTGGTTCTGGAGCCCGATGTGCCCCTCGCGCAGACTGCGCGCCGGGTCACGGTTGGTGTAGTCGTTGATCCGGACGCCGTTGAGCCAGACGCGCAGCCGCTCGCCCTCGACCCGGATCTCGTACGTGTTCCACTCCCCCGGCGGATTCAGCGCCCGGTCGCGCTTCCTCAGGTCGGCGGACTTGGCCCCGTACACCGCGCCGGTGGTGCGCGCGGGCACGTCGGTGGCGTCGATCTGGACCTCGTACCCGTTCTCGACGGCGGACCAGGGTTCGTCCGAGGGCGGGAAGCCCACGAACACACCGGAGTTGGAGTCCCCGGTGATCCTCCAGTCGAGTTTCAGCGAGTACGAGGCGAAGGAGCGTCCGGCGTACCAGAGGAGCCCCATTCCGCCGGACGACGTCCAGGTCCCGTCGGCGGCGCGGGTGAAGGAGCCGGGGCCGGCCTGCCGCCAGTCGCCGTCGGTGAGCTTCGTGTAGCCGCTCTCCGGCCGGCAGTCGGCCTGGGCCGAGCCGATGGCGTACCGGATCCCGCCGAGCAGGTGCGCCCGGTAACCCGGGTCCGTGTACGACTCCTTGGTGTGTCCCGCGCCGGTGTAGAAGGCGCGGCCGCCCTGGTAGGTCTGGCACCAGGCGATCGGGTGGTCGCCGTTCATGCTGCCGCCGGTGTAGGACGACTCGTCCAGGGACGCCAACACCCGTACGGAGGAACGGGGGTTGGAGCGGTAGTCGTACCATTCGTCGGTGCGGTGCCAGGTCGGCGGGAGACCGGAGGTCGCCGGGTGGGCGTGATCCTCGACGACCATGTCGGCGGGCTGGATCGCCGGGTGGCTGCGGAAGTAGGCGCCGACGAGGCCACCGTAGAAGGGCCAGTCGTACTCGGTGTCGGCGGCGGCGTGGACGCCCGCGTAGGCGCCTCCTTTGCGTATGTAGCCCTCGAACGCGGCCTGTTGGGTCTCGTCGAGGACGTTCCCGGTGGTGGAGAGGAAGACGACGGCGTCGTAGCGGCGCAGGTTCGCGGTGTTGAAGGCGGTCGCGTCCTCGGTCGCGTCGACCCTGAACTCGCCGCTGGTGGCGCCGAGTTCGCGGATCGCGGTGATGCCGTCGGGGATGGAGTCGTGCCGGAAGCCCGCGGTCTTGGAGAAGACGAGGACGCGGGGCGCCGCATCGTCCGGGTGGGCCAGGGCGGTTGGTTCGGCGAGAGCGCCGAGGAGCAGGGTGGCGCCCGCGACCGCGCTCAGTGCGCGCATCATGGGGCTTTCCTCTCAGCTCGTCGTGAAGACGAAGTCGTCGATCTCGTACAGGGGTTGACCGCTACGGCCCTTGAAGACGAGGTAGAGGTCGGTGGTCCCGCGAGGGGCGCGGGACAGCTTCGCGGTGACGTCCTGGTAGGTCTCCCAGCCGCCGGTCACCGGCACCTTGGCCTTGCCGAGGAGAGTGCCCCTGGCCGATCCCGCACGGATCTCCAGGGTGCCGCCGGCTCCGGCGGAGGCGACCCGAGCGGTCACCGAGGTGGCGTTGCGCAGCGCGTACGGCGTGAACGAGATCCAGTCGCCGTTCTCGATGGAGCCGACGGTCTTCGCACCGTTCGCGGAGGTCCGTGAACTCACCGTCACACCGCTGGAGTTGTTGTAGTGCTCGGCCTGCCGGTGGCGGGGCTGGAGGACGTTCTGGTCGTGCGAGGTGAGCGCGGCCTGTCCGCCGCCGCCGTTGTCGGTGTACTCGGCGTCGAGGACCCCGAAGATGTTGGCGTTGGGGTCATGGCCGCCGTCGGCGCTGGTCTGGAGGGTGCCGGTGCAGCCGGTCGCGGAGGTGATCGGGTGGCCGTGGCTGTCGTGGCCGAGGATGAAGCGGACGGTGACCTTGGAGCAGTCGATGGCCCTGCCGTCCTCGGGGTCGGCGACCTTCACCGTGAACGGGATCGCGTCACCGAAGCTGAACAGCTGCCCGTTCAGGGGAGTTTGGACGACGACGGTGGGCGCGGTGTTGCCGACGACGACCTGGACGCTCGCGCTGCCGGTGCGGCCGTCGGGGTCCTTGGCGGTCAACGTCGCGGTGTAGGTGCCGTTTCGACGGTACGTGTGCGACGGGTTCGCGGACGTCGAGGTGGCGCCGTCACCGAACTCCCAGCTGTACGTGAGCGCGTCGCCGTCCTGGTCGGTCGTCCCGGCCGAGGAGAACTTCACCTTCAACGGGGCTTGTCCGGACGTCCTGTTGGCGGCTGCCTGCGCCACGGGCGAGTGGCCGTCGGTCGCGTTCTCGATGCGGTACAGCGCCGAGTGGTCGTCGCCGCCGAACCAGGAGAGGCCGTAGTCGAGGACGTACAGGGCGCCGTCGGGGCCGAACGCCATGTCCATCACCTGGGTGCCGGACCAGGGGATGTCGTTGATGGACTGGACGGTGCCGTTCGCGTCGCTGGAGATGCGCTTGATCCAGCGGCGGCCGAACTCCCCGGCGAAGAAGTCCCCGTCGTACGCCTCGGGGAACTTGACCGGCGAGTCGAGGCTCGCGTCGTAGTGGTAGACCGGGCCGCCCATCGGGGACTCGGAGCCGTCGCCGAACTCCGGTACGGAGGCGCCGTTGTAGGGGATCCACGCGGGCTGGGCAGGCGGCAGGTCGACGAGGCCCGTGTTGTGCCGGGAGGTGTTCTTCGGGGCGTTGCAGTCGAAGGCCGCGCCGGACGTCTTCGTGGCGAAGTCGTAGTCCTTGTAGGCGTCGTTGGCGCCGGTGCAGTACGGCCAGCCGAAGTTGCCGGGACCGGTGACGCGGTTGAACTCGACCTGTCCCGCCGGGCCCCGGGCCGGGTCGGCGGCGCCCGCGTCGGGGCCGTAGTCGCCGATGTAGAGGTAGCCGGTGGCCTTGTCGACGCTGAAGCGGAACGGGTTACGGAAGCCCATCCCGTAGATCTCGGGGCGCGTCTTGGCGGTGCCGGGGGCGAACAGGTTGCCCTCGGGGATCGTGTACGAGCCGTCGGCGTTGACCTTGATGCGCAGGATCTTGCCGCGCAGGTCGTTGGTGTTGCCGGCCGAACGACGGGCGTCGAAGGCGGGGTTGCGGCCCTCGCGCTGGTCGAGGGGGGCGTACCCGTCGGACTGGAAGGGATTGGTGTCGTCGCCCGTCGACAGGTACAGGTTGCCGGCCGCGTCGAAGTCGATGTCGCCGCCGACGTGGCAGCACAGGCCGCGGGAGGCGGGGACGTCGAGGATCTGCTTCTCGCTGGCCGTGTTCAGGGTGCCGTCCGCGTTCAGGGTGAACCGGGAGAGGCGGTTGACGCCGTCGAAGGGCGCGAAGTCGGCGGGGGTGCCGGTCTCGGGGGCGTCGCCGGCCGGGGTGTTCAACTTGGGTGCGTAGTAGAGGTAGATGAAGCGGTTGGAGCTGAACTGCGGGTCGACGCCGATGCCTTGGAGGCCCTCCTCGTCGTGGGAGTAGACGTCGAGCTTGCCGCTGAGGCGGGTGTTGCCGGCCGCGTCGGTGAGGCGGAGTTCGCCGTCGCGCGAGGTGTGCAGGACGGAGCGGTCGGGGAGGACGGCGAGCGACATCGGCTCGCCGACCTCCGCCTCGCCCTTGGCGAGGGTGACCTGCTGGAAGTCCTCGGCGGCGGACGGCGCCGGGGTGGGGTCGTGGGCGACGGCTGCGCCGGCGACGGGTGAGGTGAGGGTGAGCGACGCCCCCGCGAGCAGGGCGCCGGTCGCCAGCGCGACCGCCTTGCGCAGGACGGGGCGTCTTCTCGGGGTGCGGGTGGTGGGGTCGTTCCCGTGCACGGGTGCCTCCAGGGTGGTGCGGGCGAGTGCGTACACCGGGATGCGCCGTCATCCCGGGGCGGGGAGTACGGGGCTGACGGAGCGTGGATCCCGTCAGCCCGGACAGACCGGGTGGTTCGGTGGTTCGGTGGTTCGGTGGTTCGGTGGTTCGGTGGTTCGGTGGTTCGGTGGCCGAGTGGATCAGCCAATTTCGGCCACTTCACCGCCTCAACCGGCTCAGCGGCCAAGCGGCTCAGTGGCCAAGTGGCTCAGCCACCCACCCGGCTCAGCTGGAGAACGCCGCGTCGAACGATGCCGACGGCGGCTCGAAGTCGAACGTCTTGAGTCGGGCGAGCGCCTCCGGCGCCCCTTGGAGCCGGTCCATCCCCGCGTCCTCCCACTCGACGGAGACGGGCCCCTGGTAGTCGATGGACCGCAGCATCCGGAACACGTCCTCCCAGGGGACGTCCCCGTGCCCGGCCGACACGAAGTCCCAGCCACGCCGCGGATCGCCCCACGGCAAGTGGGAGCCGAGCCGCCCGTTACGGCCGTCAAGCCGCCTGCGGGCCTCCTTGCAGTCCACGTGGTAGATCCGGTCCCGGAAGTCCCACAGGAACCCGACGGGATCGAGGTCCTGCCACACGAAATGCGAGGGATCGAAGTTCAGCCCGAACGCGGCCCGATGGTCAACGGCCTCCAGGGCGCGGTGAGTCGTCCAGTAGTCGTAGGCGATCTCACTGGGATGCACCTCGTGCGCGAACCGCACCCCCTCGGCGTCGAAGACGTCCAGGATCGGGTTCCAGCGCTCGGCGAAGTCCTCGTACCCGCGCTCGATCATCGATTCCGGCGCGGGCGGGAACATGGCGACGAGGTGCCAGATCGCGGACCCGGTGAACCCGATGACGGTGTCGACCCCGAACGCGGCGGCGGCCCGAGCCGTGTCCCGCATCCGCTCGGCGGCCCGGCGCCGTACGCCTTCGGGGTCGCCGTCCCCCCACACCGCGGCGGGCAGGATCGCCTGGTGGCGTTCGTCGATGATGGCGTCGCAGACGGCCTGTCCGGCGAGGTGGTTGGAGATCGCCCAGCACTTCAGGCCGTACTTGTCGAGGAGTTGGTGCCGGGAGTCGACGTAGGACGGATCCGCGAGGGCCTTGTCGACCTCGAAGTGGTCGCCCCAGCAAGCGAGTTCGAGTCCGTCGTAGCCGAAGTCGCGGGCGAGCCGGCAGACCTCTTCGAGGGGAAGGTCGGCCCACTGGCCGGTGAACAGGGTGAACGGGCGCGGCATGTTCGGGCCTCCTCAGTTGACCGGGGTGTAGACGGAGTTCTTCTCGGCGCTCTCCTCGACGGCGGCGAGCACCCGCTGCACCTGGAGCCCGTCGGCGAACGACGGCTCGGGCGCCCGGAGTTCGGCGATCGCGTGGACGAGGTCGCGGGCCTGGTGGACGAAGGTGTGCTCGTAGCCGAGCCCGTGGCCCGGCGGCCACCAGGCACCGAGGTAGGGGTGGTCGGGCTCGGTGACGAGGATCCGCCGGAAGCCCGCCTCGGTGTCGGGCAACGTGCCGTCGTGGAACCAGAGTTCGTTGAGCCGCTCCAGGTCGAACCACAACGAGCCCTTCTCGCCGTTGAGTTCGATGCGCAGGGCGTTCTTGCGGCCGGTGGCGTAACGGGTCGCCTCGAAGGAGGCGAGGGCACCGGAGGCGAACCTGCCGGTGAACAGGGCGGCGTCGTCGACGGTGACAGTGCCGGTGGCCGAGGAAGTCCCCCCGGCGGAGAGGCCGCTCGTGGAGCCACCCGGCAGCGGCCTCTCCCGTACGAAGGTCTCGGTCAGAGCCGACACCCCGGCGAGCCGGTCGCCCGCCAGGTACTGGGCGAGGTCGACGATATGGGCGCCGAGGTCACCCAGCGACCCGGACCCCGCGTGCTCCTTCTGGAGCCGCCAGGTGAGCGGGAACTCCGGGTCCACCAGCCAGTCCTGAAGGTACGTCACGCGTACGTGGCGCAGTACGCCGAGCCGTCCCGCCGCCACCATCCCCCGGGCGAACGCGGTCGCGGGAACCCGGCGGTAGTTGAACCCGACCATGGCCAACTGCCCGCGCCCGTACGCCTCTTCGGCGGCCCGGGCCATCCCCTCGGCCTCCTCGACGGTGTTCGCGAGGGGTTTCTCGCACAGCACGTGCTTGCCGGCCGCGAGGGCCGCGAGGGCGATCTCGGCATGGCTGTCGCCGGGGGTGCAGATGTCGACGAGGTCGATGTCGTCGCGGGCGATCAGCGCGCGCCAGTCGGTCTCGGTGGATTCCCAGCCGTGCTGATCGGCGGCCCGGCGTACCGCGTCCGGGTCGCGTCCGCAGATCGCGGCGAGAACCGGGGTGCGGGGGAGGTCGAAGACCCGGCCGACGGTGCGCCAGCCCTGGGAGTGGGCGGCGCCCATGAAGGCGTAGCCGACCATGCCGACGCGCAGCGGCGGCTTCCCGGGTTCCCCGGCCGACTCCCTCGGCTCCTGCGGCTGTTCCATGCGGTGGTCCTCCTCGTCGTGGTGCGCGCGGTGGGGGATGCGGGCCCGGGGCCTCCCAGCAAGGGTCCCGGGCCTCTCAGCGAGGTTTCCCGGGCCTCTCAGCAAGGCGTGCCGGGCCTCCCAGCGAGGCGTACGGGGCCTCTCACCGAAGGCGAAGGCGTGCCGGCCCGTCACCCGGAGCCGGCCGGACCCGTCGTCCGGGCCCCGGCGGGGTCTGTCACCGGAAGCCGGTGGACATGTACTGGTCGACGTTGGTCTTGTCGACGACGGCCGAGTACAGGGTGATCGAGGCGGGGATCTCGAACTCGGCGAGCCCGCCGACGCCCTTGCCCTGGCCGAGGGCGCGGGCGAGGTCGATCGCGGAGGCGGCCATCGTCGGCGGGTACAGGACGGTCGCCTTGAGGACGCCGTTGTCCTGCTTGATGGCCTGGAACGCGGAGAGCGCGCCCGCGCCGCCGACCATCAGGAAGTCGTCGCGCCCGGCCTGCGAGACGGCGCGCAGGGCGCCCACGCCCTGGTCGTCGTCGTGGTTCCACAGGGCGTCGAACTGGGGCTGGGCCTGGAGGAGTTGGGCCATCTTGGCCTGTCCGGACTCGACGGTGAAGTCGGCGGCCTGGCGGGCGACCTTGCGGATGTTCGGGTAGTTCTTCAGCGCGTCGTCGAAACCTTGCGTGCGCTGCCGGGTGAGTTCGAGGTTGTCGATCCCGGCGAGTTCGACGACCTTCGCGTTCGCCTTGCCCTTGAGCTTCTCGCCGATGTACTGCCCGGCGTTGAAGCCCATGCCGTAGTTGTCGCCGCCGATCCAGCAGCGGTACGCCTGCGGGGTGTTGAAGATCCGGTCGAGGTTGACGACGGGGATCCCGGCGCGCATCGCCTTCAGCCCGACCTGGGTGAGGGCCTTGCCGTCGGCCGGCAGGATCACCAGGACGTCGACCTTCTTGTTGATGAGGGTCTCGATCTGCCCGATCTGCTGGGCGGTGTCGTTGGAGCCCTCGGTGATCTCCAGGGTGACGTCGGAGTACTTCTGGGCCCGCTTCTTGGCCTGGTCGTTGATCGCGTTGAGCCAGCCGTGGTCGGCCTGGGGTCCGGCGAAGCCGACGGTGACCTTCTTGCCGGGCTGGTCGTCGGCGGCGGGCTGCCCGCTGGTGTCGGCGGCCTGTTCCTTGTCGTCACTGGTCTCGTTGCTGGTGCAAGCCGTGAGAACGGCGGCGGCCGAGACTGCGGCGGTCCCGAAGAGCAGCCCTCTGCGGCTGGGGATGTGTGCCATGGCGGTGAGAACCTTTCCTCAGGTCGTGTTCGCGGTACGGCGCTGGACCAGGACGGCGGCGACGATGATCGCGCCCTTGGCGATCTGCTGGACGTCGCTCTGGAGGTTGTTCAGGGCGAAGATGTTGGTGATCGTGGTGAAGATCAACACCCCGAGCACCGAGCCGACGATGGTGCCGCGCCCCCCGCTGAGCAGGGTGCCTCCGATGATCGCGGCGGCGATGGCGTCGAGTTCGTAGAGGTTGCCGTTGGTGTTCTGGCCGGAGCCGGCGAGCACGATCAGCAGGAAGGCGGCGATCCCGCAGCACAGTCCGGAGAGCAGGTAGAGGTAGAGCCGCTGGCGCCGTACGTCGATGCCGGCGAGCCGCGCCGCCTCCGGGTTCCCGCCGACCGCGACGGCCCGGCGCCCGAACGTGGTCCGGTTCAGCAGGAGCCAGCCGACGACCGTCACGAACGCGAACACCATGACGAGCGGCGGAATACCGAGGACGTACGCGTCGCGCTCCCCGAGGTCGAGGACGCTGCCGATGGTGACGACCTGCGTCTGCCCGTCGGTGATCTGGAGGGCGAGCCCGCGCGCCGAGGCGAGCATGGCGAGCGTCGCGATGAACGGCACCATCCCGCCGTAGGCGATGAGCACCCCGTTGACGAGCCCACAGGCGAGGCCGACGAGGACGGCGGTGAAGAGGATCCCGGCGAAGCCGAACTCCTGGGTGGCGACGGTGGTCGCCCACACCGAGGAGAGGGCGACGATCGCGCCCACCGACAGGTCGATGCCGCCGGAGATGATGACGAAGGTCATGCCGACGGTGACGACGCCGATCACCGACGCCTGGGTGAGGACGAGTTGGAGGTTGCGGGTGTCGAGGAACTCGTCGGGCTTGGTGATCCCGCCGATGGCGATCAGGACGGCGAGAACGCCGACCAGGGAGAGCGTACGGACGTCGGCGCGGACCAGCACGGCACGCCAGCCGGGGCGTTGGTCCAGGGCGGGCACCTTGTCGGCGCTGTCCCGCGGCGGGGAGACGGGCTGCGTCATGACGCGGGGCTTCCTTCCATGACGAGGTCGAGGACACGGTGTTCGTCGAGTTCGCGGGCGGGGGCGGTGTGGACGACCCGGCCCTCGCGCAGGACCAGGACGCGGTCGGCGAGGCCGAGGACTTCGGGCACCTCGCTGGAGACGAGCAGCACGGCCAGTCCTTCGTCGGCCAACCGCCGTACGACGGCGTAGAGTTCGGCGCGCGCTCCGACGTCGACGCCGCGCGTCGGCTCGTCGAGGAGGAGCACCTTGCAGCCGCGCAGCAGCCAGCGGGCGAGGACCGCTTTCTGCTGGTTGCCGCCGGAGAGGGTGCGCACGGCGACGGACGGGTTGTCGGGCCGCAGGGAGAGTTCGCGGGTCGCGGCGCGAGCGGCGCCCAGTTCGGCGGTGCGGTCGATCCAGCCGGCCCGCGCGAAGCGGGAGAGGGTGGACACGGAGACGTTGCGGGTGACGGACTGGAGCATCAGCAGGGCCTGCGCCTTGCGTTCCTCGGGGGCGAGCCCGAGTCCGGCGCGCACGGCGGACGGTACGCTGCCCGGCCTCAACTGCCGTCCCTCCACCAGGACTTGACCGGCCGTCGGCCTGCGGGCGCCGTACACGGTCTCCAGGATCTCGGAGCGCCCGGAGCCGACCAGGCCCGCGAGTCCGAGGATCTCCCCGGCCCGCACCTCGAAGTCGACGGGCTCGAACTCGCCGTCCCGGGCGAGGCCGCGCACCTCCAGCACCGGAGTCCCTGACGGTGCGTCAACGGGCTTGTCGGGAAAGACGTATTCGACGTTGCGGCCGGTCATCAGCGCGACCACGTCCCGTGTCGGCGTCGACTCGGCGGGCAGCCCGCCCGCGACGGCCCGGCCGTCCTTGAGGACGGTCACCCGGTCCCCGATCCGGCGGATCTCCTCCAGCCGGTGCGAGATGTAGACGACGGCGACCCCGTCGGCGGTGAGGTCGGCGACGATCCGGAACAGGTTGTCGACCTCGTCCGGGTCGAGCGCGGCGGACGGCTCGTCCATCACGATCAGCCGGACGTCGTGCGAGAGGGCCCGCGCCATCGACACGATCTGCCGCTGCGCCGCCGACAGTGTGGCGACCAGCTTGCCCGGATCGACCTCGGGGTGCCCAAGTCGCTTGAGGAGAGCGGCAGTTGACGCCTTGGCCGACCGGGCGCGGACGACGAACCCGGCGGCCGTGGGCTCGTGGCCCAGGTAGACGTTCTCGGCCACCGACAGGTGCTCGACCAGGTCGAGTTCCTGGTAGATGGTGGCGATACCGAGGCGCATCGCGGCGATCGGGGAGCGCAGCGTGACCTCCTCGCCGAGCCAGCGGATCGTGCCGTCGTCGGGCTGGTGCGCGCCGGCCAGGATCTTGATGAGCGTGGACTTGCCCGCCCCGTTCTGGCCGAGCAGACAGTGGACTTCACCGGCCTGGACGTCGAGGTCGACGCCGTCCAGGGCGCGGACGCCGGGGAACGACTTGGTGATGCCGGACATGCTGAGCAAGGGTGCTTGTGGTGCCATGTGGTTCCCCTCGGCGGGCGGCGCGTGCGGGCCGGTGTCAGGGCGTGGTGGACTGCCGGACGGGTGAACTCCGTTGCAGGCCAGGCGTATTGAGAAGAAAGGGCAGCGCTGTACGGGACGCTTACGCGGGCGAGAACAGGTGGTCGCTGATCAGCCGGGCCGCGCCGATGACTCCGGCGGTGGGGCCCAACTCCCCCAGGACGATGGGCAGGTTGCCCGTCGCCAGGGGCAGCGACTGACGGTAGACCTGGGTGCGGATCGCGGCGAGCAGGGTGTGGCCGAGGCCGGTCACCCCGCCGCCGATCACCACCAGGCCGGGGTTGAAGAAGGAGACCAGCCCGGCGATGACCTGCCCCACCTGGCTGCCCCCCTCCCGGATCAGGTCGAGGGCGGTGGTGTCGCCGGCGACGGCCGCCGCGGCGACGTCCGCGCCGGAGAGGGTGCCGCTGGCGGCGAGCCGGTCGGCGAGTTCGGCGGACAGTCCCTGCCGGGCCGCCTCCATCGCGTCCCGGGCCAGCGCCGCGCCGCTGAAGTGGGCTTCCAGGCAGCCCCGGTTGCCGCAGGCGCAGGGCCGGCCGTCCGGTACGGCCCGGATGTGGCCGATGTCCCCGGCGCTGCCGGTCGTACCGCGGTAGACCTGGCCGCCGACGACGATGCCGCAGCCGATGCCGGTGCCGATCTTGACGCAGAGGAAGTCGGCGACGGACCGGGCGACCCCGGCGTGCTGCTCCCCCATCGCCATCAGGTTCACGTCGTTGTCGACCATGACCGGGCAGCCGAGTTCCTGGCTGAGCGCCTCCCGTACGGGGAAGCCGTCCCAGCCCGGCATGATCGGCGGCGCCACGGGGACGCCCTCGGGGAAGCGGACCGGGCCGGGGACTCCGATGCCCGCGCCGTCGATGCCGTCGGCGAGGCCGGTGGCCTTCAACTTGGCGGTCATGGCGAGGACTTGCTCGAAGACCGCGACGGGTCCCTCGCGGACGTCGAGCGGTTGGTTGAGGTGGCCGAGGGTCTCCAGCTCGGCGTTGGTGACGGCGACGTCGACAGAGGTCGCGCCGATGTCGACGCCCAGGAAGCGCAGTCCGGGGTTGAGGCGCACGTTGTGCGAGCGCCGTCCGCCCCGGGAGGCGGCGAGGCCGTCGGCGACGACGAGCCCCGTCTCCAGGAGCCGGTCCACCTCGACGGCCAGTTTCGACCGCGAGAGGTCGACCCGGTCGCCGAGCTGGGCCCGGGAACTCTGGCCGCCGTCCCTCAGGAGGTGCAGCAGCCGGGCCTGGTGGGCGTTCGCGGGCCGTGCCGTCATGCGTCTCACGTGCCCCTCCCCGCCTCGAATCGGCCGTCAGCTCGGTGCTTCAGCTCGGTGCTTTCGAAGGGAACGTAGCAGCGGGCGCCGAACCTGGGAAGAAGTTGTGCACGGATTGCCGTCAACTTTCTCCACTCACAGGACAAAGACGGGGGTGAGATCGTCCGGCGGTTCCGAAGAGGCGGAAATGTCCGAGGGGTTGGCTACGCTGGAGGTCCGTCGAGTGCAGGGGGGAGCACATGACCCAGGAGACGCCTGAACAGCCGGGGTACGCGATGGCGCTCGCGAACGCGTCGTACGACTGGTACCGCCAGGCCGCCGCCAAAGCCCGTACGTACTACCGGATCTCGGAGTGCCTCCAGATCGTGTTCGCCGCCGCGATCCCCGTGACGGCGGTCCTCTCCCCCGGCGACGCCAAGGCCCCCGCGATCCTGGGCGGGTTGGTCGTCGTCCTCACCGGACTGCGCTCCGTCTTCCACTGGCAGGACGACTACCTGCGCTTCAGCCAGGCCCGCGAGGCGATAGAGGCGGAGCGCAGGCTGTACCGGACGGGCGGCGAGCCGTACGACGAACCGGCGTCCAGGGAGCGGCGGTTGGCGGCGGCGGTCACGCGGGTGGAGCAGCAGGAGATGGGCGTGTGGGTCCAGCTGACGAGCATGCGCGAGGAGTAGACCTCCGAGAAACTACTTCTCCCGCTCGTGGTACGACCGCCGCGTGTGCTCCGTATGCTCCCGCATCAACCGCGTGGCCCGCTCCCCGTCCCCCTCCCCGATCGCCGCGATCAACTCCCGGTGTTCGTCCCAGGACTTGCGGCCCCGCTGCCGGGCGATCGGCGTGTAGTACCACCGCACCCGCCGGTCCACCTGCCCCGCCAGCTCCGCGAGGACGGCGTTGCCGGCGAGTTCCATGATGACCGTGTGGAAGCGGGCGTTGAGGGCGACGGCCGCGTCCACGTCGTCGCGGGCCACCGCGTCGAGGCCCTGTTCGTGGATGTCCCGCAGCTCCGCGAGCCCCGCCTCGGTCGGGTTCGCGGCGGCGAGCCGGGCCGCCTCGGCCTCCAGCAGCGTACGTACCGTGAGGAGCTGGTCGGCCTCCTCCTCGGTCGGCTCGTGCACGAACGCCCCTTGTGCGGGCCGCAGATCGACCCACCCCTCGGTGTTCAGCCGCTGCAGCGCCTCCCGCACCGGCTGGCGCGAGACGCCCAGGTGCCCGGCGAGTTCGCTCTCGACGAGGTGCTGGCCGGGCCGCAGCGCACGCGTGGTGATCAGTTCGAGCAGCGCCTCGTAGACGCGGTCACGCAGGGGCCCGGGCCGCTCCAGCCGGGGCACCGAGCCGTGCGGCAGTCCAGACGTCAACATCACGTCCCCCTCCTGGGCGGCACCCCAAGCACCAGACGCCGGGCGCCTGTATCGGAAAGCCAGTATCGATTGTCTTTCGTCTACAGTCTACGGCGCGAAAAAGCCCGGCCCGGAGCCACCGAAACCCGCCACACGCCCCCTACGGGCACCGCACCACCTGCCCCGCGTACGACAGGTTCCCCCCGAACCCGAACAGCAGCACCGGATCCCCCTTGGCGATCTCCCCCCGCTCCACCAACTTCGAGAACGCCATCGGAATGCTCCCCGCGGACGTGTTCCCCGACTCGACGACATCCCGCGCCACCACCGCGTTCACCGCCCCGATCTTCTCCGCGAGGGGTTCGATGATGCGCAGGTTGGCCTGGTGCAGCACGACCGCCGCGAGGTCGGCCGGCACGAGCCCGGCCCGCTCGCACGCCTGCCGGGCGAGCGGCGGCAACTGGGTCGTGGCCCACCGGTACACGCTCTGCCCCTCCTGCGCGAACCGCGCAGGCTGCCCCTCGATCCGTACGGCGTGCCCCATCTCCGGCACCGACCCCCACAGCACCGGCCCGATCCCGGACTCCTCGGAGCGCTCGACGACGGCAGCGCCCGCCCCGTCGCCGACGAGGACGCAGGTCGTGCGGTCGGTCCAGTCGGTGACCTCGGACATCTTGTCGGCGCCGATGACCAGCGCCCGGCTCGCCCCGCCGCCGCGCACGATGTGGTCGGCGGTGGCCAGCGTGTGGGTGAACCCGGCGCACACGACGTTGAGGTCCATCGTGGCGGGCTTCGGGATGCCGAGGCGGGCCGCGACCCGGGCGGCCATGTTGGGCGAGCGGTCGACGGCCGTGGACGTCGCGACGAGCACCAGGTCGATGTCGTCCGGGCCGAGTCCGGCGGCGGCGAGGGCCTTGGCGGCGGCGTGCGCGGCGAGCTCGTCGACGGGTTCGTCGGGCCCGGCGATATGGCGGGTCCGGATGCCCACCCGCGAGGTGATCCACTCGTCACTGGTGTCGACCATGCCCGCCAGCTCCGCGTTCGTGAGCTGCCTGGCGGGCTGGTAGTGGCCGACGGCGGCGATGCGAGAGCCGTTCATCTGGGGTCCCCTCGTGGCCTTGGGTAGCGGGATTCCCCAGTCTGATCAGTGACTCACGGGTACGCGGGCAGGTGAAGCGACAGGAATCGGGCGCACCTGTTGTCAGCTTCCCTCACAACTGGAGCGCCCTGAGCCGCTACTAGCCGGTAAACAGTTTCGTGGCCTTCTGGACGAGTTCGTACAGTCCGTAGGCCAGCGGCGCCCCCACCCAGACCCAGGCGAAGACGATCAGCGGGCGCCGGTCAGGCGGACTCTGCTCGGACATCGGCGGCCTCCTTCGGGGCGGCCGTCACATGGTGACGGGGATGGACGGGGCGGACCAGCTCGTTGGCGACGAAGCCGACGGCGAGCAGGCCGATCATGATGAACAGGGAGACGGTGTAGAGGGAGGCGCCGTCCTTGCCGGCCTCCTCCTGGCGGTCGGCGATCCAGTTGACGATCAGCGGGCCGAGCACGCCGGCGGTGGACCAGGCGGTGAGCAGCCGGCCGTGGATCGCGCCGACCTGGTAGGTGCCGAACAGGTCCTTCAGATAGGCGGGGATCGTCGCGAACCCGCCGCCGTAGAAGGACAGGATGACCAGCGCGCTGACCACGAACAGCGGCTTCGAGGAGTCCCCGAAGGTCGCGATCAGCCCGTACATCAGCGCGCCGACGCCCAGGTAGACGCGGTAGACGTTCTTGCGGCCGATCAGGTCCGAGGTCGACGACCAGCCGATGCGGCCCGCCATGTTCGCCGCCGACAGCAGCGCCACGAACCCGGCGGCGGCCGTCGCGGAGACCGTCTGCGAGGTGTTCGCGAAGAAGTCCGAGATCATCGGCGCGGCCTTCTCCAGGATGCCGATCCCGGCGGTCACGTTCATGCACAGGACGACCCACAGGCACCAGAACTGCGGGGTGCGGACGGCGCTGTTGGCGGAGACCTGCGGACCGGAGACCGAGACGGAGACCGCGGACGCCGTCTCCGCCGGCCGCGGCACCCGCACCAGCAGCACGCCGAGCGTCATGAACACGGCGTACGTCAGCCCGTGCACGAGGAACGCCAGCGCGATCCCGTCACTGTCCCTGCCGAACGACTCCAGCATCTGCGTCGACCACGGCGACGCGATGAGGGCGCCGCCGCCGAAGCCCATGATGGCGATGCCCGTCGCCATGCCCGGCCGATCCGGGAACCACTTGATCAGCGTCGACACCGGGGAGATGTAGCCGATGCCGAGCCCGATGCCGCCGATGAAGCCGTAGCCGAACACGATCAGCCAGTACTGCTCGGTCGCGGCGCCCAGCGCGGAGACCAGGAAGCCGGTCGAGAAGCAGACCAGCGCGACGGTCATCGCCCAGCGCGGGCCGTTGCGCTCGACCAGGGTCCCGCCGAACGCGGCGGACAGCCCCAGCATGACGATGGCGAGCTGGAACGGCAGCGCGCTCTGGGTCCCGCTGAGGTCGAGCGCGGACTCCAGCGGCGGCTTGAACACGCTCCAGGCGTACGCCTGACCGATCGAGAGGTGGACGGAGAGGGCGGCCGGGGGGACGAGCCAGCGGCTCCAGCCGGGCGGTGCGACAGGGGGACTCATGAATCCGGAACCGTAGGAATCTTCCCCGGCCTTGAGAAGCCCGGGGTCGACCGTATGCGGTGAACGGTATGCGCCAAGCGCCGAACGGTCGGCCTGATCGTTTCCCCGCTCCGGGCCCTGCGGGACAATGGAGGACATGGGACGAGTCACCGAACGCCGCAAGGTTGTCCGTATCCGCGACGGGGCCGTGTCCACACGCGCCGACACCCTCGTGGCCGAAGAGCCGCTGGAGATCCGGCTCAACGGCAAGCCGCTCGCGATCACGATGCGCACCCCGGGCGACGACTTCGCGCTCGCGGCCGGGTTCCTGGTCAGCGAGGGGGTGCTCGCGCACGCCGGGGACCTGCTCAACATCGTGTACTGCGCGGGCGCGACCGTCGACGGGAGCAACTCCTACAACGTCGTCGACGTCCGCATCTCGCCCGAGGTCGTCGTACCGGACATCACGCTGGAGCGGAACGTCTACACGACGTCCTCGTGCGGTCTGTGCGGGAAGGCGAGCCTGGACGCCGTACGGACCACCGCGCGCTGGCCGATCTCCGACTCCCCGCCGGTCCGCGTCTCGGCGGAGCTGCTGGCCGAGCTGCCGGACCGGCTGCGCGCCGCTCAGCAGGTGTTCGACCGGACCGGCGGTCTGCACGCCGCCGCGCTCTTCAGCGAGGAGGGCGAGCTGCTGGACGTCCGTGAGGACGTGGGCCGGCACAACGCGGTGGACAAACTGGTGGGCCGCGCCCTCCAGAACGGCGGCCTCCCCCTGTCCCGCACGATCCTCCTGGTCTCGGGCCGCGCCTCCTTCGAGCTGGCCCAGAAGGCCGTGATGGCGGGGATCCCGCTGCTGGCGGCGGTCTCCGCCCCGTCCTCCCTGGCGGTGGACCTGGCCGAGGAGACGGGGCTGACGCTGGTGGGGTTCCTGCGGGGCAGCTCCATGAACATCTACACGGGAGCCGAGCGGATCATCACCACGGCGGCGCCCTCACACGCGCTGTAGGGCCGCGGGCTCGTCCGCCTGCACAGCCTCGTCCCTGGCCCGCCTCTTCGCGATCACCGCGCACACCATGAGCTGCATCTGATGGAAGAGCATCAGGGGCAGGACCGCCAGGGACGCCTGGGCGCCGAACAGGACGCTGGCCATCGGCAGGCCCGACGCCAGGGACTTCTTGGAGCCCGCGAACTGGATCGCGATGCGGTCCTCGCGGCCGAAGCCGAGGGCCTTGCCGCCGTACCAGGTGAGGGCCAGCATCACCGCGAGGATGACGGCCTCCACCACCAGCAGGGCGCCCAGGCGCGCGGGGCTGACCTGGTGCCAGATGCCCCGGACCATGCCCTCGCTGAAGGCGGAGTAGACGACGAGGAGGATCGAGCCACGGTCGACGAGGCCGAGGATCCTCTTGTGGCGGGTGAGGAAGCCGCCGATCCAGCGCCGGGTCACCTGGCCCGCGAGGAACGGGACGAGGAGCTGGAGGACGATCTCCAGCAGGGAGTCCGCCGAGAAGCCGCCGCCCGCGCTGCCGAGGAGGGCCGCCGCCAGCAGGGGCGTGACGACGATGCCGATGATGGAGGAGAAGGAGCCGGCGCAGATGGCGGCGGGGACGTTGCCGCGGGCCATCGACGTGAAGGCGATGGAGGACTGGACCGTGGAGGGGACCAGGGTGAGGAAGAGGACTCCCTGGTAGAGGGGGTCGGTGAGGATCGTGGGGACGAGCGCGCCGGTCGCGAGGCCCAGCAGCGGGAAGATCACGAACGTACAGGCCAGGACCGTCACGTGCAGGCGCCAGTGCCGTAGGCCGTCCATCGCCTCGCGGGTGGAGAGGCGGGCGCCGTACAGGAAGAAGAGGAAGGCGATGGCCCCGGTGGAGACACCGGAGACCGTGTCGGCGGCCACGCCTCGCGCCGGGATCAGTGCCGCGAGCCCCACGGTTCCCAGGAGGAGAAGGATGTAGGGGTCGATCGGCATCCGGCTGGGCCATCGCAGGCGTTTCACTGTGCTCCACGTGCGCGTGTCGTACTGGTCGGTCTGGGTCGGTCTGGGTCGGTCTGGGTCGGTGGGCGCAGCCGCCCCTCTCCATGGTCCTCCTCCCCTCCGTGATCGGGAATCCGTCATACCGAACTGACTGTTATCGCGATCGGCGATGAGCGTCTAGCCTGAGACCCATGTACGACCCCTCCCACCTGCGTACCTTCCTCACCGTCGCGCAAACCCTCAGCTTCACCCAGGCCGCCCGCCGTCTCGGCCTGCGTCAGTCGACCGTCAGCCAGCACGTACGCCGTCTGGAGGACGCGGTCGGCCGCACTCTGTTCACCCGGGACACGCACTCCGTCGAGCTGACGGAGGACGGCGAGGCGATGCTCGGCTTCGCCCGGCGGATCCTCGCCGTGCACGAGCAGGCCACCGCGTTCTTCACGGGGACGCGGCTGCGGGGCCGGCTGCGGTTCGGGGCGTCGGAGGACTTCGTGCTGACCCGGCTGCCGGAGATCCTGGAGGGGTTCCGGTACGAACACCCCGAAGTCGACCTGGAGTTGACGGTCGAGCTGTCGGGCACGCTGCACGAGCAGCTCGCCGCCGGGAAGCTGGACCTCGTCCTCGCGAAGCGGCGCCCGGAGGATCCCCGGGGCGAGCTGGTCTGGCACGACGAGCTGGTGTGGATCGGCGCCGAGCGGCTGCGGCTGGACGCGGAACGCCCCGTACCGCTGATCGTCTATCCGCCGCCGGGCATCACCCGGGCGCTGGCGCTGGAGGCGCTGGAGCGGGAGGGGCGGGCGTGGCGGATCGTGTGCACGAGCGGGAGTCTGAGCGGGCTGGTCGCGGCGGCGCGGGCGGGGCTCGGGGTGATGGCGCACTCGCGGACGGTGATGCCGCCGGGGCTGGTGCGGGTGCCGGACCGGTTCGGGCTGCCGGAGCTGGGGCCGGTGGACTTCGTGCTGGTGCACGGCCGGAGCAGGCCCCCGGCGACCGAGGCGGCCGACGCGCTGGCGGCGGCGATCCTCGCGGGGGGCGTACGCCTGCACCGACAGTGACCGTTCGCGCGCAGATTCCGTGGAGATTGAGGCGCTGAAACTTACCGAACCGTCAGCTTTCTGTCCGTTCTCTTCCGCTCTGTTCACCTTTCTCCGGTCCCGACCACCCCGTACCAGAGCATCACTCCGTTTTCGCCCCCCTCCCGCCCTTCGTCCCCGTGGGGTAGCTTTCACCGCGCAAAACGGCCGGAAAGAAGCGGGGTGTGAGGTTGCGCGAGTTCACCAACCCGCCGTTGGCGTTGGCACCTCCCGTCGGCGGCCTCGCCGACTCCGTGTTCCGGTACGCCGAGGACGACCCCCGGTACATCGCGCTGGGCCGTCGCGACGAGGACGGCGCGTGGCGGGACGTCACCGCCGGCGAGTTCCGCGACGAGGTCCTCGCCCTCGCCAAGGGCCTGCTCGCCCGCGGCATCCGCTTCGGCGACCGCGTCGCGATCATGTCCCGCACCCGCTACGAGTGGACGCTCTTCGACTACGCCCTGTGGACGATCGGCGCGCACGTGGTGCCGGTCTATCCGACGTCCTCCGCCGACCAGTGCTTCTGGATGCTGTACGACAGCGGCTGCGCCGCCGCCGTCATCGAGCACGAGGACCACGCGATGACGATCGCCACGGTCATCGACCGCCTGCCCGCCCTGCGCGAGGTGTGGCAGCTCGACAACGGCGTCGTCCGGGAGCTGTACGACGGCGGCGCGCACCTCGACGACGAGGTGGTCCACCGCCACCGCGAGGCCGTCACCCCCGAGTCCGTGGCCAGCGTCATCTACACCTCGGGGACGACAGGCCGCCCCAAGGGCTGCGTGATCACGCACGGCAACCTGATGTTCGAGGCGGACACGGTGATCCGCTACTGGGAGCCGATCTTCCGCTCCCGGCGCGGCGACGAGCCGGCGACCCTGCTGTTCCTGCCGCTGGCGCACGTCTTCGGGCGGATGGTGCAGGTCGCGGCACTGCGGGCCCGGGTGCGGTTCGGGCACCAGCCGCAGATGCAGGCCGCCGTCCTGCTGCCCGACCTCGCCGCGTTCAGACCGACGTTCTTCCTGGCCGTGCCGTACATCTTCGAGAAGGTCTTCGCCGCCGCCCGGCGCAAGGCGGAGCGCGAGGGGCGCTCGGGGCCGTTCGAGAAGGCCGTCGACATCGCTGTCGCGTACGCGGAGGCGGTGGAGGCGAAGGCGTGGGGGACGGGTCCGGGCCCGTCCGCCGGTCTGCGGCTCCAGCACCAGATCTACGACAAGCTGGTGTACGCCAAGGTCCGCGCCGCGATGGGCGGGCGCGTCCGGCAGGCCGTGTCCGGCGGCTCGGCGATGGACCGGCGGCTCGGGCTGTTCTTCGCGGGCGCGGGCGTGCAGATCTACGAGGGGTACGGGCTGACGGAGACGACGGCCGCGGCCACCGCGAACCCGCCCGGCCGCACCCGCTACGGCACGGTCGGCCAGCCCATCCCCGGCATGACCGTGCACATCGCCGACGACGGGGAGATCTGGCTGCGCGGCGAGAACGTCTTCCCCTCCTACCTCAACAACCCGAAGGCCACCGACCAGGCCCTGCACGACGGCTGGCTGGCCACCGGCGACCTCGGCTCCCTCGACGGCGACGGCTACCTCACCATCACCGGCCGCAAGAAGGAGATCCTGGTCACCTCCGGCGGCAAGAGCGTCTCGCCGGGGCCGCTGGAGGAGCGGGTGCGCGACCATCCGCTGGTCGGACAGTGCGTCCTCGTCGGCAACGACCGGCCCTTCGTCGCCGCCCTCATCACCCTCGACCCCGAGGGCGTCGAGCACTGGCTCAGGATGCTCGACAAACCGGACCTGTCCCCCGCCGAACTCGTGCACGACAGCGACCTGGAGGCCGAGGTCCGCCGGGCCGTCGTCGCCGCGAACACGCTGGTCTCGCAGGCCGAGCAGATCCGTACGTTCCGCATCCTCGGGCAGCCGTTCACCGAGGAGCACGGCCTGCTGACGCCGTCCCTGAAGCTCAAGCGCAAGGCCATCGAGAACGCCTACGCGAAAGAGGTCGAGGCGCTGTACCGGCACTGAGCCGGATTCCTGTGAGAGGAATGCGCCGCGTACCGTGATCGTTGACTATGGAAGCACCCCTGACGGACAACCGAAGGATCGAGAGCGCGTGAGCAGCAAGGTCCCCCCGATCATCCTGAACAACGGCGTCGAGATGCCCCAGCTGGGCTTCGGCGTGTGGCAGGTGCCGGACGACGAGGCGGAGCGCGCGGTCGCCACCGCCCTGGAGGCCGGCTACCGCTCCATCGACACGGCCGCGATCTACGGCAACGAGGAGGGCACCGGCAAGGCGGTCGCCGCCTCCGGTGTGGCCCGCGAGGAGCTCTTCGTCACGACGAAGCTGTGGAACACCGAGCAGGGCTACGACTCGACGCTGCGCGCGTTCGACGAGTCCCTCGGCAAGCTGGGCCTCGACTACGTCGACCTGTACCTGATCCACTGGCCGACCCCGGCCCGTGACCTGTACGTCGACACGTACAAGGCGTTCGAGAAGCTGTACGCCGACGGTCGCGTCAAGGCGATCGGCGTCTCCAACTTCCCCGTCGGCCACCTGGAGCGGCTCATCGCCGAGACCTCGGTGATCCCGGCGGTCAACCAGATCGAGCTGCACCCCCACCTCCAGCAGCACGCGCTGCGCGAGTTCCACGCCGAGCAGGGCATCGCCACCGAGGCGTGGTCCCCGCTCGGCCAGGGCAAGGGGCTCCTGGAGGTCCCGGCGATCGTCGCGATCGCCCAGAAGCACGGCCGCACCCCGGCGCAGGTCGTGCTGCGCTGGCACCTCCAGACCGGCAACGTCGTCATCCCCAAGTCGGTGACGCCGTCGCGGATCAAGGAGAACATCGAGGTCTTCGACTTCTCCCTGGACACCGAGGACCTGGCGGCGATCAGCGCGCTGAACGAGGACCGGCGCATCGGTCCGGACCCGGCGGAGTTCAACCTCGCGTGATGTGAGATGACGTGAGGGGCGGGACGTTTCATGTCCCGCCCCTTTCGCGCTAGACGGGCTGTCCGGTCGGCCGGACGACGACGGTGTTGACGTCGACGCCCTCCGGCTGGTGCAGCGACCAGACGACCGAGCCGGCGATCTGGTCCGCCGTCAGCAGGTGGCCCGGCGGCAGGCTCCCGTAGCTGTCCCAGAACGGCGTCTCCGTGCGGCCCGGCGCGATGTGGGTGACGCCCACGCCCCACTCGGTGACCTGGCGGCGCGTGTTCTCGGCGAGCCCGGTGACCGCCCACTTCGTCGCCCCGTACAGGTTGCCGGGGCCGTGGACGAACCCGGCGACGCTCCCGACCAGCACGATCCGGCCCTGCGTCGCCCTCAGCGCGTCGATCGAGGCGCGGATCAGCAGCGCCGGGCCCAGCACGTTGGTGAGGATCATCTCCGGCCAGCCGGACGGATCGCCCTCGGCGACCGAATCGTGCGTGGCCGTACCGGCGTTGGCGACCGCCGCGTCCAGCCTGCCGTACGTCTCAAGGGTCTTGTCGACGGCGTGCTGGACGTCGGTGTACTCGGCCGCGTTGCCGGGGAGCGTCAACAGGCCCTCCGGGTCGCCGAGTTCCTTCGCGAAGGCGGCGAGGCGGTCCTCGCCGCGGCCGGTGACGGCCACCTTCCAGTCCTGCGCGAGGAGTTGACGGGCGACGGCCGCGCCGATGCCGCTGCCGCCGCCGGTGATGAGTGCGACGCGAGTCATGGTGTACCCCCTGTGTCGTGCCTGAACGAGAGGGAGTTCACCATTTCGAGCGCTCTCGAAGTCAAGCGGTCACACCGGGCGGACCGCCGTGTGCACGGTGTGGGCCGCCAGGACGTACAGGTCGGGGCGGCGCTGGAGGCTCGCCGGATCCTGCGGATCCAGCAAACGGTCGATCGTCTCGCGGTCCTGCGCGTCGAGGTGTTCGCCGACGCCGCCGCGGACCCGGGTGAACTGTTCGACGACGTAGGCGCGGGCCCGGTCGGAGGCGGGGGCCGGCAGGTCGAGGAGGAAGCTGCGGGTGCGGGTGTGCTTGAGGCCCGCCGAGGTCAACAGGGCCGCCCAGTCCTCGCGTTCGTCCACCGCGCCCGGCAGGTCGGCGCGCATCCGGGCGAACCGGTCCGCCGTCAGCGCCTCGATGCGGGACTCCAGACCGGGGCGGCCGAAGCCCAGGTCGCGGGGGAGGAAGCGGGCGGGGAGGCCGCCCTCCATGAGCGCGAGCGTCCCGCCGGGTGCCAGGCGCTCGGCGCAGGCGGTGAGGGCGGCGCGCTGGTCGCCGAGGTGGTGCAGGCTGCGGCCGGCCCAGACCAGGTCGGCGGGGTAGTCCAACTCGCCGAGGCTGCCGGGGAGTTCACCGGCGAGGGTGGCGAACCTGTCGGCGTACCCGAGCCGCTCCGCCCGCTCGCGGGCCCGGTCGAGGAGGGGCTCGGAGCCGTCGGCGGCGACGACGCGGGCGCCGGGGAACGTCTCGGCGAACAGGCCGGTGACGACGCCGGGGCCGCTGCCGAGGTCCACGATCAGACCGGGCTCGGTGATCTCCTTGCCGAGCCAGGCGAGCGCCCGCTCGTACCAGGGGGCGTACAACTCGGCCTGGGACTCCAGGTGATGGGCCATCCCGGCCCAGTCGATGTCCGTGTCCTGCCCGTGTGCGTGCCCGTGCGCGTGGTCGTGCTGCTGGTGCTGGTGTGCCATGCCGGTCACCCTCTCGTCGGTGGTGGCGACAGCGTGCGCCGCCGCACCGGGAAGGGGCCACTTCTCTTGCCGGTACCGCAAAAAATTGCCGTACCGGCAAAAGCCCGGCTGAGAGACCCGCGTCCGCCGGGGCCCGGGGCGAGAAGGGTGTACGGCCCCGGCGGACGCGAGAGAGGGGAAGCTCAGCTGAGCGGCGGGTAGGCGTTCTGCATCAGCTGCTGGAACTGCGCGGAGAACCAGTGCCCGGACAGCGGCGCGTTGCCGAGGGCGCCGGACATGTTGTTGTTGTTGCGCGGGTTGCCGGTGTACGTCGGGTCGCACATCCGGTCGAAGCCCTTGCCCTCGTCGTTCGGGATCGCCGAGGACGAACCGTCGGACTCACCCGGCGGCTTCATCCACACGTACGCGTCGATCCCGGCGGCGGGAGCGGCCTTCGGACGTTCGCCGAGCCCGGCACCGGACTGGTTGCACCAGTTCCCGACGTGGATACGGCGGTCGTAGCGCCCGCCGTCGACGTACGTGTCCACGCTGGTCTGCGCGCCGGGACCGGCGGGACGCGCGCTGCCGCCCCAGCCGTTGCGGGAGGTGTCGATCAGCATGCCGATGGTCGAGCGGAAGCCGGCCGAGACGAGCTGGGTGCGGAACGCCTGCGCGTACGACAGTTCGTCCGTGTACCGGTTCCAGTCGACCCACTTCGACTCGCGCACGGACTTGCCGGCGATGGTCTCGTTGATGGAGAAGTTGTTCTCCTTCAGGGCGCTGTAGTTGGCCGTGTTGGTGATGAAGCCGTGGACGTCGTCGACGGTCGCGCCCTCGGCGGTGGCCGCCTGGGCGAAGAGCTGCGCGGACGGGGCGAAGTTGTCGTCCCAGCCGAGCCAGCCGTGGTGCCCGGCGTCGATGTAGTTGTAGACGTTGGGGATGTCGCCGAGCTTGTTCAGCGCGTACCCGACGCCCTTCACGTAGTTGCCGTTGGCCTTCATCGTGTCGCACTGCGGCGTCGCGGTGGCCCGGCTGCCGGTGTTGGTGATGAGGTTGGGCAGCGAGTCGATCTCGATCGTGTTGACGATCCGCAGCGAGGCGTACTTGGGGTCGGCGAGGATCGCGGCGATCGGGTCGATGAACTGCGTCTTGTACTTGTCGATCTCCGTCGGGCCGAGTTCGCCGTTGGAGGCGAGGGCCGCGCAGTCCCGGCCGGGCAGGTCGTAGATGACGAGCTGGACGACGAGTTCGCCGCTGCCCTTCTGGGTGAGCGCGGTGTCGAGGTGGGCGCGCAGGCCGCGGGCGCCGGTCGTGCCGTTGATCGCGGCGATGCGGTCCATCCAGACGCCGGTGGGCTGGTTGGAGATCCGCGAACCGCCGGTCTCCGCCGCGGCCTTGGCGGCCCAGTCCGGGTTGACGTACACCTTGGCGCCCGCGTACGGGTTGTCGACCTTGGTGCCGGTGCCGGGTCCGGGGGTGCCCGGGCCGGTGGGGCCGCCGGTGCCGCTGTCGACGTTGCAGGTGACGCCGTCGAGCGTGAACGTCGCGGGCAGCGCGTTGCTGCCGCTGTAGGACGCCTGGAAGCCGAAGCTGACCGAACCGCCGGTCGGCAGCGACCCGTTGTACGTCTCGTTGGCGGCGGTGACGGCCGTCCCGGCCTGGGTGACCTTCGCGTTCCAGCCGCTGGTGACCTGCTGGTTGCCGCCGTACGACCACTTCACGGCCCAACTCGACTTGGCGGCCGAGTTGTTGGTGACGGTGACGTTGGCGGTGAAGCCGGTGCTCCACTGGTTCTGGACCTGGTAGTCGACGGTGCAGGGGATCGCGGCGATCGACCCGGCGTCCGGGACCATCGCCAGCGCGGTCCCGGACGCGCCGGCGACGAGCGCCAGCGCGGCGAGCATCGCTGTTCTGCTACGGCTCATGAGTGCGGGTTCCTTCTCTTCGGGGTGCGGGTGCTTCTCGTGCCGCGTCGATCAGGTTCGGTGCACCAAAGAGGCGTGCGCGGTCGGCGTCCGGACGGAGCGGGTTCGACCACGGGAGACGTCGCGGCGAGGCCGGCGACGGCTAAAAGTACTGAACGCGAGGGGTGTCGCATGAGCGACTCCTTGCAGCTCAGGCACGCCAAGGCGGACGCACCGACTGATGGAATCGCTCCCACTGGTGTCAACGAAGCTAGCGGCAAGACCCGGTAAAGAACAGGGGAGTCACTGACTTTCCCTCAACAACAGGTGTCGAATCTTTTCGACTCTTCAAGAGCCTTGACCCCCGACACCCCCATCCTCACTATGGGAGCGCTCCCACTGGTTCAAGGCTTGTTGCTCCTCCCCCACTTCCGCCGAGCACTCCCCGAGCCGCAAGGAGGAACCAGCACATGGACCCACGACGCAGACGCCGTAGGACGCGGCGCCTGTGGACCGCCGCCGTGGCGGCCCTCGCGCTCCCGCTGGCCACCCTGAGCACGCTCACAAGTACCGCCGAGGCGGCGGCACTTCAGTGCAGCGTCGACTACAAGACCAACGACTGGGGCAGCGGTTTCACCGCCGACCTCACGATCACCAACCGGGGCACCGACCCCATCAACGGCTGGACGCTGGGCTACTCGTACAGCGGCAACCAGAAGCTGTCGAACGGCTGGAACGGCACCTGGACCCAGTCCGGCAGCACCGTCTCCGTGCAGAGCGCCACCTACAACGCGAACATCGCCGCCGGCGCCGCCGTGACCACGGGCGCCCAGTTCACGTACAGCGGCACCAACGCGGCGCCGACCAGCTTCACGATCAACGGCACCGCCTGTGTCGGCGCGCACCAGCCGCCGATCACCGTGCTGACCAGCCCCACCGCGGGCGCGATCTACACGCAGGGCGACCCGGTGCCGCTCGCGGCGACGGCCGCCGCCGCGGACAACGCGACGATCAGCAAGGTCGAGTTCTACGACGACACGACCCTGCTCGGCACGGACACCACCGCGCCGTACACGTTCTCCGCGACCGGCCTGGCCGCGGGCGCGCACTCCCTGGTCGCGAAGGCGTACGACAGCCTGGGCGCGGCCGGGACCTCGACGCCGGTCGGGATCACCGTGGCCTCGGGCCCGGCGGTCGTCGCCTCGGTGACCCAACTCGCCGTCCAGCAGGGGAAGACGGGCACGTACACGCTGCGGCTGTCGACGCAGCCCTCGTCGAACGTGACGGTGACCACCGCGCGCGTCTCCGGCAACACCGGCCTCTCGGTGACCGGCGGCGCCTCGCTCACCTTCACCCCGTCGAACTGGAACACGGCGCAGACGGTGACGATCACCGGCAACGCCACCGGCACCGGGGCCGCGGCCTTCGACTCGACGGCGGCCGGCCTCGCGAAGGCGACGGTCACAGCGACCCAGATCGCCGGGCAGAAGACGTACGACGCCCGGTTCCTGGAGCTGTACGGGAAGATCACCAACCCGGCGAACGGCTACTTCTCGCCGGAGGGCATCCCGTACCACTCGGTGGAGACCCTGATCGTCGAGGCCCCCGACCAGGGCCACGAGACGACGTCCGAGGCGTACAGCTACCTGCTGTGGCTCCAGGCGACGTACGGCAGGATCACCGGTGACTGGTCGAAGTTCAACGGCGCGTGGGACCTCATGGAGAAGTACATGATCCCCACCCACGCCGACCAGCCGACCAACTCGTTCTACAACGCGTCCAAGCCGGCCACGTACGCGCCCGAGCTGGACACCCCGAACGAGTACCCGGCACGCCTGGACACCTCCATCTCGGTGGGCCAGGACCCGATCGCGGCCGAGCTGAAGTCCGCGTACGGCACGGACGACATCTACGGCATGCACTGGCTGCAGGACGTGGACAACGTCTACGGGTACGGCAACGCGCCCGGCAAGTGCGAGGCGGGGCCGGCCGACACGGGTCCCTCGTACATCAACACCTTCCAGCGGGGCGCGCAGGAATCGGTGTGGGAGACGATCCCGCAGCCGACCTGCGACCAGTTCAAGTACGGCGGCACGAACGGCTACCTGGACCTGTTCACCGGTGACGCCTCCTACGCGAAGCAGTGGAAGTTCACCAACGCGCCGGACGCCGACGCGCGCGCCGTGCAGGCCGCGTACTGGGCGGACGTCTGGGCGAAGCAGCAGGGCAAGGGCGCCGACGTCTCGGCGGCCGTCGGCAAGGCCGCGAAGATGGGCGACTATCTGCGGTACTCGATGTACGACAAGTACTTCAAGAAGATCGGCAACTGTGTCGGTCCGTCCGCCTGCGCGGCCGGCTCCGGCAAGAACTCCTCGGCCTATCTGATGTCCTGGTACTACGCCTGGGGCGGCGCGACCGACACCTCGGCGGGCTGGGCCTGGCGGATCGGCTCCAGCCACAGCCACAGCGGCTACCAGAACCCCCTGGCCGCGTACGCGCTCAGCGCCTACGCGCCGCTGAAGCCGAAGTCGGCGACCGGGTCCGCGGACTGGGCGACCTCGCTCACCCGCCAACTCGAGTTCTACCGCTGGCTCCAGTCGAACGAGGGCGCCATCGCGGGTGGGGCGACGAACAGCTGGGCGGGGCGGTACGCCACTCCCCCGGCCGGGAAGTCGACCTTCTACGGCATGTACTACGACCAGCAGCCCGTCTACCACGACCCGCCGTCGAACCAGTGGTTCGGGTTCCAGGCGTGGTCGATGGAGCGGGTCGCCGAGTACTACCAGCAGACCGGGAACGCGGCCGCCAAGGCGGTCCTCGACAAGTGGGTCACCTGGGCGCTGTCGCAGACCACCGTCAACCCCGACGGCACCTACCGGTTCCCGGCGACGCTCTCCTGGTCCGGCCAGCCCGACACCTGGAACGCGTCGAGTCCCGGCGCCAACACGGGACTTCACGTCAGCGTCGTCGACTACACCAACGACGTCGGCGTGGCGGGCGCGTACGCACGGACGTTGACGTACTACGCCGCCAAGTCCGGTCACGCGCAGGCCAAGACGGTCGCCAAGGCCCTCCTCGACGGCATGTGGTCGCACTACCAGGACAGCCTGGGCATCGCGACCCCGGAGACCCGGGCCGACTACAACCGCTTCGACGACGGCGTGTACGTCCCGAGCGGCTGGACCGGCAAGATGCCGAACGGCGACACCATCAACTCCTCCTCGACCTTCATCTCCCTGAGGTCCTTCTACAAGAACGACCCCAACTGGTCGAAGATCGAGGCATATCTCGCGGGCGGAGCGGCGCCCTCGTTCACGTACCACCGGTTCTGGGCCCAGGCCGACATCGCACTGGCCCTGGGTTCGTACGCGGAGCTGCTCGAATAAGTCCCCGCTGGGCCCGGTGACAGGGCCCGTGGCTCCGTGTATCTGCGCCGGGCGACCCCCACCCGCACAGGGGGTCGCCCGGTCGTACCCGTTTTCTTCCCGCACATGGCAGCACGAGGAAGGAACCCCCACCGTGCGAAGAACCCGCATCCTCACGACCGTGCTGGCGCTCGGCGCCGGACTGCTCGCGGGCGCCCCACCCGCCCTCGCCACCGCCCCCGACGCCAGGCCCGCGCTCGCGGCGGAGTCGTACACCTGGAAGAACGCGCGGATCGACGGGGGCGGTTTCGTCCCCGGGATCGTGTTCAGCCGCAAGGAGAAGAACCTCGCCTACGCGCGCACCGACATCGGCGGCGCGTACCGCTGGCAGGAGTCGTCGAAGACCTGGACGCCGCTGCTCGACTCGGTCGGCTGGACGAACTGGGGCCACACGGGCGTCGCGAGCCTCGCGGCGGACCCGGTGGACGCGAACAAGGTGTACGCGGCCGTCGGCACGTACACGAACAGCTGGGACCCCGGCAACGGCGCGATCCTGCGTTCGGGCGACCGGGGTGCGACCTGGCAGAAGACCGACCTGCCGTTCAAGCTGGGCGGCAACATGCCGGGCCGGGGCATGGGCGAGCGCCTGGCCGTCGACCCGAACCGCAACAGCGTGCTGTACCTGGCCGCGCCGAGCGGCAAGGGCCTGTGGCGTTCGACGGACTCCGGGGTGACCTGGGCGCAGGTGACGGCGTTCCCCAACGCCGGTAACTACGTGCAGGATCCGACGGACACGAGCGGGTACGCGAACGACAACCAGGGCGTCGTCTGGGTCACGTTCGACGAGTCGACGGGCACGGCCGGGAACGCCACCCGCACGATCTACGTGGGCGTCGCCGACAAGGACAACGCCGTCTACCGCTCCACGGACGCGGGCGCCACCTGGTCCCGCCTCGCCGGCCAGCCGACCGGCTACCTCCCGCACAAGGGCGTGCTGGCGAACGGCAACCTGTACCTCGCCTACAGCGACAAGGGCGGCCCGTACGACGGCGGCAAGGGCCAGCTGTGGCGGTACGCGACGGGCACGAGTACCTGGACGAACATCAGCCCCGTCGCCGAGGCCGACACCTACTACGGCTTCAGCGGCCTCACCGTCGACCGCCAGAAGCCGGGTACGGTCATGGCGACCGCGTACAGCTCCTGGTGGCCGGACACGCAGCTCTTCCGGTCGACGGACTCCGGGGCGACCTGGACGAAGGCGTGGGACTACACGTCGTACCCGAACCGCGCGAACCGCTTCACCATGGACGTCTCCTCGTCGCCGTGGCTGACCTGGGGCGCGAACCCGTCGCCGCCCGAGCAGACGCCCAAACTCGGCTGGATGACCGAGGCGCTGGAGATCGACCCGTTCAACTCGGCGCGGATGATGTACGGGACGGGCGCGACGATCTACGGCACGGAGAACCTGAACAACTGGGATTCCGGGGGCCAGTTCACGATCAAACCGATGGTGCAGGGCCTGGAGGAGACGGCCGTCAACGACCTCGCCTCGCCGCCGGCCGGCGCCCCGCTGGTCAGCGCGCTCGGTGACGTGGGCGGGTTCCGGCACACGAGCCTCACGGCCGTACCGCCGATGATGTTCCTCCAGCCGAACTTCACGTCGACCACGAGCCTCGACTTCGCGGAGACCAACCCGAACACGTTCGTGCGGGTCGGGAACCTCGACTCCGGTCCGCACGTGGCCTTTTCGACCGACAACGGCGCCAACTGGTTCGCCGGGACGGACCCTTCGGGCGTGAGCGGCGGCGGCACGGTCGCGGCGGCTTCCGACGGCAGCCGCTTCGTGTGGTCGCCCGAGGGCACCGGCGTGCAGTACACGACCGGGTTCGGTACGTCCTGGCAGGCGTCGAGCGGTATCCCGGCGGGCGCGATCGTCGAATCGGACCGCGTCGACGCGCGCACCTTCTACGGCTTCAAGTCCGGCAAGTTCTACGTCAGTTCGGACGGCGGCGCGACCTTCACCGCGTCCGCCGCGACCGGCCTGCCCGCCGGTGACACCGTCCGCTTCAAGGCGCTGCCCGGCGCGAAGGGCGACATCTGGCTGGCGGGCGGCGCCACCGACTCGGCGTACGGGCTGTGGCACTCCACGGACTCCGGGGCGACCTTCACGAAGCTGTCGAACGTCGAACAGGCCGACACGGTCGGCTTCGGCAAGGCGGCGACCGGCGCCTCGTACCAGACGCTCTACACCAGCGCGAAGATCGGCGGGGTGCGCGGCATCTTCCGGTCGACGGACAAGGGCGCGAGCTGGGTCCGGGTCAACGACGACGCGCATCAGTGGGGTTGGACCGGGGCGGCGATCACCGGTGACCCGCGCGTGTACGGGCGGGTGTACGTGTCCACCAACGGGCGGGGCGTGATCTACGGCGACACGTCCGACACCGGCGGGGGCGGCGGGGGTGGTGGCGGAGGCGGCGATCCTCAGCCCACCGGCGCCTGTTCGGTCACGTACACCGTCACCAACCAGTGGTCCGGCGGCTTCCAGGCGGACGTGAAGCTCACCAACACCGGTACGTCGGCGTGGACTTCGTGGGCGCTGGGCTGGTCGTTCCCCAACTCGCAGGCGATCTCGGCCATTTGGAACGCCGAGTACACGCAGTCCGGGGCGGCGGTCACCGCGAAGAACGTCGGCTGGAACGGCGGGGTCGCGGCGGGGTCGTCCGTGAGTTTCGGGTTCACGGCGAGCTGGTCGGGGACGAACGGGAAACCGGCCGCCTTCAAGGTGGGGGACCAGAGCTGCACGGTGGTCTGATCACCCAGTCCGGATGAGTACGGCTACTCATGAGGGGGCGGTGGCGCCTTTGGCAGGCTGGTCGCATCCACCGACCAGGGAGCCCGCCATGTCACGCCACCGCCTTCTGCCGCTGCTCGCCCTCGCCGGGCTGGCCGGCACCCTGCTGACCGGCTGCTCCATCGAGGAGTCGATCTGCTCCGGCGGCGAGTACCCGGTGCTGGCCGTGGGCGGCGCGGGCAGCGCCTGCGTCGCGGACGGCCAGGAGCCCGACAAGGGCTATGCGCGCTACCCGGCGGGGAAGGTTCCCGAGAAGGTCGGGGACAAGTGGGACACGTACTGGCAGACGCGGACGCTGGACGAGAACGGCAAGGAGATTCCGGCGCCTTCGGTGCAGTAAGCGCGTGAAGAGGCGGGCCGCTTCTCGTGGGAGCGGCCCGCCTCGGCATGGGTGCCGGACTAGCGCGGCGTCACGGCGTGTAGACCGTCGGCCTCGGCGCGGTCGGCATCTTGTCGCCGATGAAGAAGCTGGGGTGCGGGGGCTGGTTGTAGGCGGTGTTCTGCCAGGCCAGGCCGGTGCGGTACATGGTGTCGTGGAGCAGGGTCGTGATCTTCGTGGACGTCTCGTACGGCGTCGAGTAGATCCGCAGCGCCGTGTTGTCGGACGTCGCCCACACGACTTCCTCGCGCCAGTCGCCGAGGATGTCGCCGGAGAGCGCCGGGGTCGCCTTCGTGCCGTTGTTGGAGTGGACGCCGGAGCCGGTCAGCAGGCGGGTGTCGGACGAGGTGCCGTACTTGTCGATGCGGGTGCCGTCGAGGAGTTCGCGGACGGGGTCGCCGTCCCACCAGGACAGGAAGTTGACGGAGGACGGCTCGCGGCCCTTCGTGGCGCCGCCCTCGTCGCGGATCGAGCTGTCCGAGGCCGACCAGACCTCGGCGCCGTCGTTGCCGGCCCAGATGTCGCCGGCGACGCCCCGTCCGTTGTCGCAGCAGGCGGCGAGGGACCAGTTGACCGTGCCGTTCGCGGGGTTGATGTACAGCTCGGCGGGCTGGGACGTCGACTCGGACACCTTGAAGTACTCCAGGCCCGCGCGCGAGGGGTCCAGGTCGCCGAGGTGCTGCGCGTCGCCGTGCCCGGTGCGGGTGGTCCACAGCCCGTTGCCGTTGTCGTCGACGGCCATCGCGCCGTACACGATCTCGTCCCGGCCGTCGTTGTCGACGTCCCCGACGGAGAGGCTGTGCGAGCCCTGGCCGTCGTAGCCCTTGCCGGAGTTGGTGGAGGAGCTGGTGTCGAAGGTCCAGCGGCGCGTGAAGGTGCCGTTCCGCCAGTCCCAGGCGGCGATCACGCTGCGCGTGTAGTAGCCGCGCGCCATGATGAGCGAGGGCCGGGCGCCGTCCAAGTAGGCGGTCCCGGCGAGGAACCGGTCGACGCGGTTGCCGTACGAGTCGCCCCAGGAGGAGACCGTGCCGCGCGCGGGGACGTAGTCGACGGACTGCATCGCGCGGCCCGTCTGGCCGTTGAACATCGTCAGGTACTCCGGGCCCGACAGCACGTACCCGCTGGAATTGCGGTAGTCGGCACCGGAGTTGCCGATCACCGTGCCGCCGCCGTCGACCGTGCCGTCGGCCGTCTTCACGGCGACCTCGGCCTTGCGGTCGCCGTCGTAGTCGTACACCTGGAACTGCGTGTAGTGCGCGCCGGAGCGGATGTTGCGGCCCAGGTCGATGCGCCACAGGCGGGTGCCGTCGAGCTTGACCCCGTCGAGGATCGTGTTCCCGGTGTACCCGGACTGGGAGTTGTCCTTCGCGTTGGTCGGCTGCCACTTGAGGACGAAGTCGAGCGCGCCGTCGCCGTCGAGGTCTCCGACGGAGGCGTCGTTGGCCTCGTAGGTGTAGGCGACGCCGTCGGGGGTGGTGCCGCCGGCGGGCGGGGAGATCGGAACGTCCTTGTATCCGGTGCGGAGTTGGATCGCGTGGACGGAGTCGGCCTGTTCGACGCCGCCGACGATCGGGCGGATCGTGTAGTCGGCCTGGTTGGGTGCGCCGGCGTGGAAGTAGTTCGTGGAGCCGGTGATCGGGGCGGAGTTGACCTTCGTGCCGGCCCGGTAGACGTTGAACGACACGTCGTTCGGGTCGGTGCCGAGCCAGCGCCAGGAGACCAGGTTCCCGGCGTCGGTGTGGACGCTCACCACACCTCGGTCGAGGGCCTCGACCTGGCGGGCGGTGGCGGCGGTCGCCGTGTGGGGGGTGAGGGTGACAAGTCCGGTCGCCGCGAGGGCCGTTGCGGCGAGGAGGGCGAGGCGGTGTCTGTGGCGGGGGGTGTGCTTCCTTCGGTGCGGGTGCTGCATGGTGGGGGTACCTCCCGGAAGGACGGACGGCTTCTGGTGGGTCAGTCGCCGCCGGGGGTACGGGAGTTGCCCGGTCCTAGAGGTTTTTCCAGAACGCCCTCAGTCTGAACTCCGGGTCCGGGCGGGGCCGTTCCTGGTCCGGCAGGGCGGCGAGGCGTTCCTCGAAGCCGGGTGCGAGGGGGTGGCCCGGCGGCAGGGTCATGAACCAGCCCCGCCTGAGGTCGCTGATGGTCCGGCGCGGGCTGCGCCCCTGCCCCCGGCCGGTGAAGCGGGCCTCGCCCGCCGGGGTCAGGCCCGCTTCGGCGGCATACGCCTCGACCGTCTCGGACCTGTCCGGCACGGGTGACCTGGGGCGTTCGGCGAGGATGGCGTCGATATCGCTGCCCACGTTGTGCGCGGGCCCCTTGTCGACGGTCGTGATGTACACCCCGCCGGGCCGCAGCAGCCGCGCGCACTCGGCGACGGTGCGGCGGACATCGTCCGGGGCGGGCAGGAGGTGGAGCAGCCACACGCTGGTGACCGCGTCGAACCGGCCGTCCCGGAAGGGCAGTCGGCGGCTGTCCGCGAGGACGATCGCGCCGGGGAGCCGGGCCGCCGCATGCCGTGCCATGCCGTACGTCAGGTCCGCGCCGGTCACCCGCAACGCCGGTCGGGCGGCGCCGAGTTGCCGGGTCACGATGCCCGTTCCGCATCCCAGGTCCAGCAGGGCGCGGGCATCTCGGGGGACCAGACCGAGTACGGCCTCGGCGGCGGCCCGTGCCCGGGGCTCGCCGCCGCGCAGTGCGTCGTACCGCTCGGCCTCCTTGTCGTAGTCCAGCACCTCAGCGCGCCCCGTGGGCGGTCGCCGCGTCCCGTACGCGGCGGGCGAGTTCGATGTCGCGTACGGTGAGGGCGCCGCCGGCGTCGTGGGTGCGGACGGCCAGGGTCACCGTGTCGTAGCCGAGGGTGAGGTCGGAGTGGTGGTTCAACTCGTCCTGGATACGGGCGACATGGACGACGAAGGCGGCTGCGGCGAAGTGCGAGGGGAACCGGAAGCCGCGCCCGAGCGCGCCGTCCTCGACACCCCATCCGGGCAGTTCCGCGAGCCGTTCCCCGAGTTCCTCGTGCGACAGGGCTTCAGCGGACATGAAGGAACTTCCTCTCTCGATGTTTCGCTCCCCCTCCTACCGGTTACCGCCTCCGGAAAGGTAAAACTGCGGTCCGTGATATGTCACACGCCACCCAGAAGGCGTACGATATGTCACAGATCATGCACCCACAGTCTCGCCCCTGTTTCTCTCTTCACCCCCGTGAGACGCACACCGGAACATGACACACTGCACACAGTTCTCGACGCGTAGGGGAGACGTGGCGTGAGTGAGCGGCGACCCGCGCCCACCGTGGGCCAAGTGGTACTCGGCAAACGGCTCCAGGAGCTGCGGGAGACGGCCGGCCTCGGCCGGGAGGAGGCGGCCCGCGCCCTGCGGGTGGCGCCCGCCACGGTCCGGCGCATGGAGACCGCCGAGGTCGCCCTCAAGATCCCGTACGTCCAGGTCCTGCTGGAGACGTACGGCGTCCCGAACGACGAGGCCGCGGCGTTCGTCATGCTCGCCGAGGACGCCAACCGGCCCGGCTGGTGGCAGCGGTTCCACGACGTGCTGCCCGAGTGGTTCAGCCTCTACGTCAGCCTGGAGGGCGCGGCGCGGATGATCCGCTCCTACGAGCCGCACTTCGTCCCCGGCCTCCTGCAGACCGAGCGGTACGCCCGCGCCGTCCTGGAGGCGGGCACGGTCGGGCAGACCACCCCGGAGACCATCGAGCGGCACGTCACGCTGCGCGTGGCCCGGCAGTCCCTCCTGGAGCGCGACAACCCGCCGCACCTGTGGACCGTCATGGACGAAACGGTCCTGCGCCGCCCGGTCAGCATCGACGGCTCGGTGATGCGCGAACAGCTCGACAGGCTCCTGGAGTTCGCCGAGCGCGACCGGGTCACGCTCCAGGTCGCCGAGTTCGCGGCGGGCCCGCATCCGGGGACGTACGCGCCGTTCTCCCTGTTCCGCTTCGCCGAACCGGAACTTCCCGACATGGTGGTCACCGAGTACCTGACGGGCGCGCTGTATCTCGACTCGCGCAAGGAGGTCTCGGCGCATCTCGAAGTCCTCGACCATATGACGACGCATGCGGCGTCGGCGCAGCGGACGCTACAGATCCTGCGGGAGATCCGGGACAGTTACTGAGCGCGGCCCGTGTCGCTAGAGCAGCCCCAGGTCCTTGAGTTCCTTGTGCAGGTCGGCACGTGAGCCGTCGGCGGGTGACGCCGGGAGTTCGGGGGCGGATCCGCCGGCCAGTGAGGGGGCGGCCGGCTCGCTCTTCGGGGCCTTCGTACGGCGGTCGCGCAGCAGCCACGCCCCCAGCAGCCCGCCGACGAGCCCCCCGAGGTGCCCGAGCCAGCTGACGCCGGGGGTGCCGGGGACGGCGACGGTGAGGAGGTAGGCGAACGACGCGCCCATGACGACGCCGATGAGGCTGTCGACGAGGTGCCGGTCGAAGAGGCCGCGGACGACGACGTACCCGAAGTAGCCGAAGATCAGCCCGCTCGCGCCGACGGTCGAGACGCGGTCGGCCTCGAAGAGCCAGACGGTCGCGCCGCTGACCACGGCGACCAGCCCGGACAGCACGAGGAACTTGGCGACGCCCCGGTACGCGGCGAGGAACCCGAAGACGAACAGGGGGCCCGAGTTGCTCTCCAGGTGGGCCCAGTTCCAGTGCAGGAACGGGGCGGTGAGGATGTGCGGCAGCGAGCCCGCGTCGCCGGAGACGATGCCGTAGTCGCGGGAGAGGCCGTAGTCGTCGGCGAAGTTGGCGAGCTGGACCGCCCAGACGACGGCCACGAAGGCGAACATCACGAAGAACGCCTTGCGGGCCTCCGCGATCATCTGCTCGGCGTCGGCCGGCTCCCTGGTCCTCATGTCCGCTCCCCCTGTTCGCACCTCTTTCGGCCACTGTACGCATGCTCGGGGTGTTTTTGGCGGTCGGCCTCCAGGCGGCCGTGCCCTCTTCTAGGCGGCTCCGCCCTTCGTCTCCCGTTCGCCCGTCTCCCGTTCGTCGTCGACGATCTCGGCGTCCACCACGCCGTCCGCCTCCGGTGCTTCCTGCGGTGCCTGGGTCTCCTGGGCGCGCGCGTACATCGCCTGCCCCATCCGCTGGCTCACGGCGGAGAGTTTCTCGACGCCGGCCCTCAACTCGGCGGTGTCCCGCTCCCCTTGGAGCAGCGTCTTCAGCTCGTCGACCGCCGCGCCCACCTCCGCGCGGGTCTCGGCGGGCACGTTCGCCTCGTTCTCGCGGACGAACTTCTCGGTCTGGTAGACGAGTTGCTCGGCCTGGTTGCGGGTCTCGACGGACTCGCGCCGTTTGCGGTCGTCGTCGGCGTACCGCTCGGCGTCGCGCATCATGCGGTCGATGTCGTCCTTGGGCAGGGCGGAGCCGCCGGTGACGGTCATCTTCTGCTCGCGGCCGGTCGCGAGGTCCTTCGCGAAGACGTGCATGATCCCGTTGGCGTCGATGTCGAAGGCGACCTCGATCTGCGGGACGCCGCGCGGGGCGGGCGGCAGGCCGGTGAGGTCGAAGACGCCGAGCTTCTTGTTGTAGGCGGCGATCTCGCGTTCGCCCTGGTAGACCTGGATGCCGACGGAGGGCTGGTTGTCGACGGCGGTGGTGAAGATCTCCGAACGCCGGGTGGGGATCGTGGTGTTGCGCTCGATGAGCTTCGTCATGATGCCGCCCTTGGTCTCGATGCCGAGGGAGAGCGGGGTGACGTCGAGGAGGAGGACGTCCTTCACGTCGCCCCGGATGACGCCGGCCTGGAGGGACGCGCCGAGGGCCACGACCTCGTCGGGGTTGACGCCCCGGTGCGGGTCCTTGCCGGTCAACTCCCGTACCAGGTCGGAGACCGCGGGCATCCGGGTGGAGCCGCCGACGAGGATGACGTGGTCGACGGCGGCGAGCTTGATCTTCGCGTCCTTGACCGCCTGGTGGAAGGGGGTGCGGCAGCGGTCGAGCAAGTCGGCGGTCAGCTCCTGGAACTGAGCCCTCGTCAGTTTCTCGTCGAGGTGGAGGGGGCCCTCGGTGGAGGCGGTGATGTACGGCAGGTTGACGGTGGTCTCGGTGGACGACGACAGCTCGATCTTCGCCTTCTCGGCGGCCTCGCGCAGGCGTTGGACGGCCATCCTGTCCTTGCCGAGGTCGACGCCGTACTGGCTCTTGAACCGTTTGACCAGGTGCTCCACGATCCGCTGGTCCCAGTCGTCGCCGCCGAGGAGCGTGTCGCCGTTGGTGGCCTTGACCTCGATGACGCCCTCGCCGATCTCCAGGAGCGACACGTCGAAGGTGCCGCCGCCGAGGTCGAAGACGAGCACGGTCTGTTCGTCGCCCCGGTCGAGTCCGTACGCGAGGGCGGCGGCCGTCGGTTCGTTGATGATCCGCAGCACCTTCAGGCCCGCGATCTCGCCGGCCTCCTTGGTCGCCTGGCGCTGCGCGTCGTCGAAGTAGGCGGGGACGGTGATGACGGCGTCGGTGACGTCCTCGCCGAGGTACGCCTCCGCGTCCCGCTTGAGCTTCTGGAGGACGCGCGCGGACAGTTCCTGGGCCCGTAGCCGCGTCCCGTCGATGTCGCCCTGCTCGGGGAACCGCCAACTCCCGTCGCCCATATGCCGTTTCACGGACCGGGCGGTCCGGTCGACGTTGGTGACGGCCTGCCGTTTGGCGACCTCCCCGACCAGCACCTCCCCGTTCTTGGCGAACGCCACCACGGACGGCGTGGTCCGCGCGCCCTCCGCGTTCGCGACGACGGTCGGCTCGCCGCCCTCCAGCACCGCCACCACCGAGTTGGTCGTCCCCAGGTCGATCCCGACCGGCCGTCCCATCGCCGTCCCCTTCCGTCCGGGTGCCTCGGATCTCCCCAGCACAAAACTTGAGCGGGGGGTTGTCAAGGGGGCCTCGGTGCGCGGGCCGGGGGCGCACGCTGGTGTGGGGGGCCTCGGTGCGCGGTCCGGCGCTCGCCGCCGCACAGCACAACGCGCGGGCCCCCGCCGAGGGGAACCCGCGCGCTCAGGGACGGCCGCGACTCAGACGGACTCGACCGTCAGCGTGATCGTCGTGCCCGCGAGCGCCTGGCTCACCGGGCAGTTCTTCTTCGCGTCCTCGGCGGCGGCGGCGAAACCGTCCGCGTCCAGACCGGGAACCTCACCGCGGACGGTGAGGTGGATGCCGGTGATGCCGGTGCCGGGCTGGAAGGTGACGTCGGCCTTGGTCTCCAGCCGGGTGGGCGGGGTGCCGGCGCCGGTGAGGCCGTGCGAGAGGGCCATGGAGAAGCAGCTGGAGTGCGCGGCGGCGATCAGCTCCTCCGGGCTGGTCTTGCCGTTCGCCTGCTCGGCGCGCGACGGCCACGACACGGCCTGCGAGCCGATGCCGGAGGAGTCGAAGGAGACGGTGCCGTTCCCCTCGGCCAGGTTGCCTTCCCAGACGGTGTGTGCGGTGCGCGTGGTGGCCACGGTTGATTCCCTTTCGCTGTCAGGTCGGCCCCGGTCCCGGGACGCCGTGCCCCTATCCGATCACACTCCCGCCTCACCGCACGTGGAAGACCGGCCCTCGTGCGGTGAACGGCAGCCGTCGTCCTTGTGGAAGAAGGTAGGCGTGCTCCCGCCGCACCCTCAGCACGTCGCACCACCCGTCGGTGATGACGAGTACGGGCGCCCCCTTCGGGAAGTCGTCGGCGCGCAGCAACAGGTCGATCCCCGGCTGGAGTTCGGTCCCGCCCCGCCCGCGCACCCGCACCCGCCCGGCGATCTCGGTGACCGCCAGGTACCCGGCGTCGTGGGGCGCGGCGTCGCAGAACACCACGCGCGCGGCGGGTACGTCCCGCGCCTCGGCGTACGACGCGATCGCGCCCAGCGCCTTGCCGAGCAGCGTGCGGTCCATGGAGCCGGAGGTGTCGAGGACGACGCCGAAGGTACAGCGCTCGACCTCCTCGGGCGGGAAGTACCGTCCGGCGCGCGGGATGTCGGGGGTCGCGGCCTGTCGCCGGGAGGGCCGGGCGTACGTCCGCACGGGTTCGGGCCGGGGCACGAACTCGTCGAACCAGCGGGCGAGTCGAGCGTCCCACGGCAGCGGCGGATGGCTGAGCGCGCGGATCTCCTCGACCAACCCGGCGGGCAGCAGGCCGCGTTGCTGCCGGTCGTGGAGTTCGAAGCCCTGGCACAGGCCGCGCCGGTAGAACTCGTCGAGGTCGACATGGTCGCGGGGCGCCCCGACGGGCCCGCCGAGGATGTCGCCGAGCCCCTTGCCGCGCGGGGTGGCGAGGCGGCGCATCCGGCGCAGGTCGCCCACGATCCGGTCGTACACCTCCTCGGCGGACAGTCCGGCCAACTCGGCGTCGTACAGCGACCCTTCGGGCATCACGCCGACCTGCATGTCGCGCAGCCAGGCGTTGACGACGTAGTCGCAGGCGACGTTGAAGAGGTACGGGTCGCGGGGGCCCCGGCGGTCGCCGTGGCGCAGGGCGGCGTGCAGCATCTCGTGGGCGAGGACGAACCGCCATTCCTCGTCGTCGAGCTGGCACAGCGGGTTGACGTAGATCTCGCCGGCCTCGGCGTCGACGGCGGCGACGGAGATGTCGTGGGCGCGGGCGAGTTCGGCGTCGGCGACGAGGGTGATGCCGGCGGCGATGCCGCCGAGGAGGGGGTAGGAGGAGACGAACCAGCTCAGCGCGCGCTGCCAGGGCCGCAGGGGTTCCCGGTGGCCGGTGAGGCTGTCGCGCCTGCCGCCCGCGACGTCCATCGCGGCGCTCATGGTGCGGGTGAGGGCGTGCGCGAACTCCGGTTGCCAGTCCGGGGGCTGGGTGTACTTGTCGGTCCAGGTGACGAGGATCTGGTCGGCCTCGCCGCCTGCCGTTCCGCAGCGTTCACAGGCGGGCGGGACGCCGTCGCGGCGCCAGCGGGCGGCGAGCTGCTCCTCGTCGCCGTCGGGGTAGGCGGGCGGGAGGTCGGCGGGGGTGCGGCCGACGGGGAAGGTCAGCAGGAAGCGGTTGACGACGGCGCAGCGGGCGGCGAGGTCGAAGCGGTCCGGCTGGACGCGTTCGCCGCGCGCGGCGGGGACGTGGCCGAAGCCGAGGTGGAGGGCGGCGTGGGCCAACGCCCAGGCCCAGTCGGCGGGTTCGGCGAGCCGGGTGGGGTGGGCGTGGGCGACACCGTCGGACAGCACCCGCAACAGGCCCTCGCGGGGCGCGAATCGGCAGTCCTCGTGCCGACAGGTGCTCAGCGGTACGGAGTTGAGCGCCGGGTTGGCCCGCATGAGCCGCATGCCCTCGGCGAACGCCTCCCCCGCGACGTCCCGCTTCTTCTTCTGCCGCCCGCCCCGGCTCACTTGCGCGCCTCGACGAGCCGGGGCATGTCGCGGGCCGCCTCGACGAGGAACCAGGACGGCAGGACGGGGTTGCCGTCGGCGTCGGAGGCGATGACGCCCTGGGCGATCTCCACGGAGATCTCGGCGAGTTGGACGAGCAGCGACTTCGCGCGGTGCGCGGTCTGGCGGCCGTTCGCCGACATGTGCTCCTTGCTCGCGGGGAGTTCCTTCACGAGGCGCTCGCGGAACAACTCGGCGAGGAAGTACAGCAGGTCGCGGTCCTCGACGCGGTGCGGCCAGCGGGCGTCGCCGCGCAGCACGGCCTCGATGCCGAAGCGGCTGCGCACGATCTTGACGTACCCGCTGAACGCGGTGGCGTGCGCGGGCGTCAGCGTGCCGTGGGCGAGGACCTTGAGGGTCTCCTCGTCGAGGCCCTGGCCGAAGGAGTGCAGGGCGTCGGAGAGCATGTGCCAGGAGCGGGGCGTGGAGAACGGCTCCTCGGTCTTCGGGGGCTTGGACCAGAGGTGGTCGGGGCGGTCGGTGAGGTGGTCGAGGATCCACGGGTGGATGCCGGCGCCCGCCGCCCAGGCCAGCCAGTCCTTCGCGGACACCTCCAGGTGGACGTGGGCGAGGCGGTTGACCAGCGCGGAGGCGATGGGGCGGGCGAGCGCGTTGTCGGTGGCGCGGTTGCCGGCGCCGACGACGATCGAACCCTCGGGGAGTTCGTAGTTCCCGATGCGGCGGTCGAGGATCAGCGAGTAGAACGCCTTCTGCACGTCCGGGGTGGCCGCGTTCAGCTCGTCCAGGAACAGGCAGTACGGCTCGTCGCGGGCGATGGTCTCCGGCGGGCAGAACACCGAGCGGCCGTCCCGGATCTGCGGCACCCCGATCAGGTCCTCCGGCGCGAGCTGCGTCCCCAGCAGGCTCACACACTCCAGGCCCAGCGAGGCGGCGAACTCCCGCACCAGGGAGGACTTCCCGATGCCGGGAGCGCCCCAGACGAAGACCGGCCGCACGGTGGCGAGACCGAGGAGGAGTTCGGGGAGGCGGGAGGGGGTGACGGTGACGGCTGCCTGCATCGGGCCAGTCTGGGCGGGGGCTACGGGGGTCCGCAGCTCATTTTCGGCTCGTACGGCCTCTCCGGCTCATGCCGCCTGCCGGTCCTCGTCCGTGTCCCGCACCGGCACCTGCGGCCCGTTCGCCTCCCCCAGCCACCGCCTCAGCACCTGGTGCACCTGTTCCGCGCCCACCAGTTCCTCCCCCTCCCCGACCGGCTCCGACAACGCGCGCGGGGACAGCAGGAACGGCTTGCCCTGCGCGCCCCCGAGCCCGCCGTGCGACCCGATCTGCTCCTCGAAGGCGAGGACTTCCCCGTCGGCCGGGTCGTGGAAGGAGTTGACCATCACGTCGGCGGTGTGCGGGAAGCCGTGCGTGCGCCGTACGGCGTCGGCGGCGCCGCGCCCGAAGGAGGCCAACGGCCCCTGGCAGTCGGCGAGTTCGGCGACCGGGATCTCCGCCCCGTACGCGCCGAGCACGACCCCGCCGTGCTCGGCGCTGGCCACCAGCAGGAAGCCGACGCCGGGGTGGTTCGCGAGGGTCGTCAGAAGCGCGGGGTGGCGGGCGTCGATCTCCTCCTTGGTCATGCGGTGCGGGACGTCGGGGAAGGAGATCAGGCCGAGGTTCCCGGAGGCCAGCACGATCGGTTCGGAGCGGCGCGAGGGGCGGTGGCGCTCGCCGCGCTCCTCGACGGGCCTGCGCAGCGCGGCACGGACGGCGGCCCGCGCCTCGGCGCCGCTGTGCGTACGCTCGGCGCGGCGCGGCACGGGCAGCCCGCAGCCGGCGCGGACGAGGTCGCCGAGGGTGAGGCCGTAGCGGGCCTGGAAGGTCTCGCCGGGGCTCTGGCCGTGGTCGGACAGGACGACGACGCGGTACGGGCGCGGCGCGTGCTCGGCGACCTTCTCGATGAGCGCGAGGGAGCGGTCGAGGCGGGCGAGGACCTTCTCGGCGTCCCGGCTGAGCGGCCCGGAGTGGTGGGCGACCTCGTCGTAGGCGACGAGGTCGGCGTAGACCGACGTACGCCCCGCGAGCATGTCGCCCATGACGGCGGCGACCACGACGTCCCGTTCGACGACCGTCGCGAACGCGCGCACCAGCGGGTAGAGGCCGCCGCGCTTCACGCGCGGGCGCCTGCGGCGGATCCGCGCGCGGGTGGACTGGCCGATCTCGCGGGCGACCTCGGCACCGAACGACAGGACCGTACGGACGGCGTTGGCGGGGTCGGAGAAGTAGGCGAAGTAGCCGGCGCGGGAGCGGTTCTCGCGCCGGCGGCGGGCGGCGATGGACAGCACCAGGGCCTGTTCGTCGGCGCCGCCGCCGAAGAGGTTGCCGCGGCTCGCGCCGTCGGCGGACAGGAGGCCGCTGTCGCGGGTGCGCTCGACCGCGCGGCGCTGGAGTTCGGCGGCGCTGGTGGGGCGGTTGCAGACCATGACCTCCCGGGTGTCCTTCTCGTACCAGCGGAAGGCGGGGACGTCGTGGTTGGAGCCGTGCAGGATGCCGAGCTGGCTGGCGCCGGTCTGGCTGGACCAGTCGGTGCGCCAGGGGGTGAGGCGGTGGCTGCCGCCGTCCGCGTCGAGCCAGCGGGCGACGGTCGGCATCAGGCCCGTGTGCGCGGCGGTGTGAAGCAGGTCGTGGCCTACGCCGTCGAACTGGAGGAAGACCGTCCCGGGCGTCTGGGGGCTGGCGGGGCCGCCGCGCCGGCGCCGGTCGGCGAGGCGGTAGAGGCGGCGGCGGTAGGCGTCGTCGTCGCGGACGGCGAGCGCGCCGCCGGTCGCGGAGGCGACGGCGGACATGACGGCGGCGACGATCACGGCGGTCTCGGGGGCGGCGGCGCCCTGCGCGGACGGGTTGACGCGCAGCGCGACCAGCAGCAGCGAGCCGTTGAGCGCGAACACCAGCAGGCCGAGGACGAGTGCGGGCACGAGCAGCAGCAGGCGCACGAGGACGGGCCAGGCCAGCGCGGACAGCACGCCGAACACGGCGGCTCCGGCGCCGGCGGTGACGGCGATGCGGGTGGCGCTGTCGCCGTCGTTCGAGGTGAGGCGGAAGTCGGGGAGGATCCCGGCGAGGACGAGCATCGTGAGGGTGGACGCCGCCCATACCGTGACGCTGCGCCCGATCTGACTGGCGATCCGCCGCCAGTGCCCTCCGCTCTTCACGGCTCCACCCTGTCACACGCCACTGACAACGCCGTCCGGAAGCCGCCTACCGGCCGTCGTACCCGGCCGTCGGCATGGACAGCCTGCGGTGGACGCGGGCCTTCATCTGGGCGTCGTAGGCGGGCTCCGCGCCGCCCACGGTCTCCACCCGTACGCCTCGGCGGGCGCACTCGGCGGTGAACTCCTCGACGGAGGACAGGGCGCTGGCCAGGACGCGTGCGCTGGGCGCGACGAACAGGTCGGCGCCGGGGCGGACGCCGTCCCACAGGACGCAGTGGTCGGCGCGCAGACCGCTGACGACGAGTTCGCGGACGACGGTGTAGCCGTGTTCCTCGGCCCAGCGGGCGCAGATGGCGTGCTGGGTGCGAGAGTCCACGAGGAAGGGGTCGTCGTCGAGCTCCTGAAGCGGCGTCAGACTCGCGATCGCCGTGACGCGCACCGGTCCCATGGCGCCCCCTCACCTCTGGGTTTCGCCGCCGACCCTACTCCTGCCCGTAGGCTTCGGGGGAGTCGCGCGAAGGAGGCAAAGGGGTGCCGGTGGAGATCACCTGGTGGGGTCACGCCACCTGCACGATCGAGGATTCGAACGTGCGCCTGCTGACCGACCCCCTGTTCGCGCGCCGGCTCGCGCATCTGCGGCGCCGTCGGGGCGCGCTGCCGCCCGAGGAGGCGCTGCGGGCGGACGTGGCGCTCGTCTCGCACCTGCACTCCGATCATCTGCACATTCCCTCGCTGGCGCGGCTCGCGCCGGGCACACGCCTGCTGGTGCCCCGGGGTGCTCCGCGCGCCGTCCCGGGGCTGCGGCGCCTGTCCCACCTGGACGTCACCGAGGTGGGGCCGGGTGACGAGACGGTGATGGGGCGCGTGCGCGTGCGGGCCGTCCCGGCGCGGCACGACGGGCGGCGGCTCCCGGTGGGCCCGCAGCGCGCGCCCGCGCTGGGGTACGTCGTGGAGGGCGAGGCGCGGACCTACTTCGCCGGGGACACGGGGCTGTTCGAGGGGATGGCGAAGGAGGTCGGGCCAGTCGACGTGGCGCTGCTGCCGGTGGGCGGCTGGGGGCCGTACCTCGGGGAGGGGCATCTCGACGCGGGGCGCGCGGCGCAGGCGCTCGCGCTGCTCGGGCCGCGCAGTGCCGTTCCGGTGCACTACGGCACGTACTGGCCGATCGGGATGGACGCCGTGCGCCCCCATGAGTTCCATGCGCCGGGTGACGAGTTCGTGCGCCTGGCCGCCGAGCGCGCGCCGGGGGTGGCGGTGCACAAGCTGGGGCACGGGCAGCGGGTGCGTCCGGAGGTCGCGCGGTGAGCTGGGGGTGGCTGGCGGTGGACGCGTCGACCGGGGCCGCCGAGTCGACGCAGCAGGCGATCGGGTATCCGACGCTGTTCCTGCTGGTGCTGCTCGGGGCGCTGGTGCCGGTGGTGCCGACGGGGGCGCTGGTGAGTTCGGCGGCCGTGGTGGCGTTCCATCAGACGGCGCCGTTCTCGCTGGCGCTGGTGTTCGTGACGGCGTCGTTCGCGGCGTTCTGCGGGGACGCGGCGCTGTACTGGCTGGGGCGGCGCGGGATGGGCTCGAAGAACGGCTCGCGGTGGCTGGCGGCGATCCGCGCGCGGGCGCCGGAGGAGAAGCTGACGCAGGCGCAGGAGCGGCTCGCCGAGCACAATGTCGCCGTCCTCGTGCTGTCGCGGCTCGTGCCCGCAGGGCGGCTCCCGGTGATGCTGGCGTGCCTCCTCGCGGACTGGCCGCTGCGGCGTTTCGTGCGGGGCAACCTGCCGGCGTGTCTCGCGTGGGCGGTGACCTACCAGCTGATCGGCATCCTGGGCGGTTCGCTGTTCCCGGAGCCCTGGGAGGGCGTCGTCGCTGCGGTCGCGCTGACCGTGGCGATCAGCGCGGCGCCGATGCTGTGGCGGCGGCTGCGGGGGGCGCCGCAGGCGCGCTAGCCGCCTACGGTCCGGGATCCTCCGACCGGCAGGTCCCACAGGTCGTCCCGGTCGAGCCCCGCCGCCTCCCAGGCGGCCCGCACCCGCGTGAGGGGCTCCAGGACGGGTTCCGCGGACAGCACGAACGTCCCCCAGTGCATCGGCGCCATCCGGCGCGCGCCGACGTCCCGCGCGGCGCGTACGGCCTCCTCGGGGTCGCAGTGGACGTCGCTGAGCCACCAGCGCGGGTCGTAGGCGCCGATCGGCAGGAGCGCGAGGTCGATGCCGGGGTAGCGCTGGCCGATGCGGGAGAACCAGTGGCCGTAGCCGGTGTCCCCGGCGAAGTAGACGCGCCGCCCGTCGGGGGCGGTGAGGACCCAGCCGCCCCACAGGGAGCGGCAGGTGTCGGTGAGGGTGCGCTTGGACCAGTGGTGGGCGGGCACGAAGTCGAAGCGCACGCCGGACAGTTCGGCGGCCTCCCACCAGTCGAGCTCCGTCACGCGCGTGAAGCGGCGGCGCCGGAACCAGGCGCCGAGGCCCGCGGGCACGAACACCGGGGTGTCGCGCGGGAGGCGGCGCAGGGTGGGGGCGTCGAGGTGGTCGTAGTGGTTGTGGCTGATGACGACGGCGTCGACGGGCGGGAGGGTCTCCCAGGGGACGCCGACGGGGGTGATCCGCGCGGGTGTGCCGAGGATGCGGCGCGACCAGACCGGGTCGGTGAGGACCGTGAGCCCGCCGACGCTCACCACCCAGCTCGCGTGTCCGGCCCAGGTGACGGCGATGGTGGCGGCGTCCACGCGGGGCGGTGCGCCGGGGGTGACGGGCAGCCGGGCGACGTCCGCGAGGCCCTGTCCGCCGGGCCGGACCGAGCCCTCGCGGGCGAAGCGGGCCAGCGCCTTGAGGCCGGGCAGCGGCGCGGTCAGCCGGTCGTGGAACGCCCGCGGCCACACCCTGCGCTCCCCGAGCGGCCGGGGTTCGGCGAGCGGCGGGTACGGGGGCGCGAGGGAGGAGGGGTCCGCCGGGACGCCGGTGTCCCGCGTGGTCGTGGACGCGGTCGTGGACGCTGTCATCTCGGGGTGCTGCGTCATCGAGGCTCCCATCGCCGGGCTTCGTCGCTCAGGCCGGCCAGGACCGACCTCACGAGGGTCAACGCGCGGTGCACATGTGGCAGTTCCAACGGCGAGGGTGATGTGAGGCATTCCGCCCGCTCGGAGTACGTCGCGCCGAGCAGGGCGCCCGTGGACAGGCGCACGCGCAGGGCGCCGAGGTCGTCGCCGAACCGGTGTCCGCCGGGCGCGGGCATGCCGAGCCGTCCGGTGAGGTGGTCCTCCAGCTCCTGGGCGTCGCCGACCCCGCGCGCGGCGAGCGCGGACCGCAGGGGGCCCAGGTCGACGTACACATGGCGTCCCGCGCGCGGGGGCCGGGACAGGGCGCCCGCGTCTATGACGGCGCGGTGCAGGGCGTCGGCCACGCGCGCGTGGAGGCGGGCGACGGACCGCACGCGCGCGGTGACCTCGTCGGGTTCCTCCAGCGCGCGGGCGGCGGCTGCCGCGACCGGGGTCGCGACGCGGGCGTCGAGGGCGGTGAGGACGTCCAGCACGCGCGCGTGGAGGGCCGTTCCGGCGGGGGTGCGGGGGAAGCGGGCCATCGCGGCGGGCCAGCCGGACGGCAGGAGCGCGCCCGCGAGGTCGCTGACGACGGTGACCCGGTCGGGGAGCATCTCGGCGGGACTGACGAACACCGTGTCGTGCGGGGCGTGGACGGTGTCGCGCCAGGTCTCGTCGCCGACGAGGTGCAGTCCGGCCCCCTCGGCGGCCTCCACGGCCTCGTGCACGGCCTCCGGGGGCGCGACGGTGGCCGTGGGGTCGTCGGCCGGCGACAGCACGAGCAGGCGCGGCCGCCCGCCCTCCTCGCGGACCCTGCGGACGGTCTCCAGGAGGGCGTACGGGTCCGGCACTCCCCCGCACTCGGCGGGCGTCGCGACATGGAACACCGGCCGCCCCAGCAGGCGCGCGTACGGCGCCCACCAGGCGGCGCAGGGCCTGGGCACCAGCACGTCACCGCCGAGGGCCGCGGTCAGCGCCAGCAGCAGGGCCGGCGCACCGGGGGCGACGGCCACGCGCGCGGGGTCGGCGTCGACGCCCCGCCGGGCCCAGTACCCGCACGCGGCCTCCCGGATCCCGGTACCGCCCCCGACCGGCTCGGCGTCCGCGCGCGAGGCCGCCGAGGCGAGGGCGCCGGCGAGGAGGGGCAGGACGGGGACTCCGTCTGGGGGCAGGGGCGGGCCGTAGCGGACGGGGCCGTGGTCCTCGGGACGGGCGGCGGAGGGCTCGGTTTCCTGCGGGGCGCCCCCGCGGGACTGCGGTTCGTGAAACTCTCCGGACGCCTCTGCGGCACCCGCGCGGGATCGCGGTTCGCCAGATTCGCCGGACGCCTCCGGGGCACGCGCGCGAGGCCGTGCCTGCCCCGCGCCCTCGGTCTCCTCCGGCGCACGCGCGCGAGGCCGCGTCTGCTGTGCGCTCTCGACGTCAGCCTCGCTCTCCCCAGGAGCACCCGCGCGGGACCGTGCCTGCCCCACGCCCTCGGTCTCCTCCGGCGCACGCGCGCGAGGCCGCGTCTGCTGTGCGCTCTCGACGTCAGCCTCGCTCTCCCCAGGAGCACCCGCGCGGGACCGTGCCTGCCCCGCGCCCTCGGTCTCCTCCGACGCACGCGCGCGGGCCCCTGTCCCGGCATCCCCCGCCGTCTCCCGCCCCGCCCCGGCGCTCTCGCCGTCCCGACCGTCGGCCCCGTCCTCTCCCGCCCTCCCCACGGCGGCCTCAGCCGCCCGCCGCCGTGCCCCGGCGCCACAGCCGGTGGCCGGCGGCGGCGAACGCCCCCGCGATGAACAGGCCGCCGGCGACCAGCGCGGGGAGGGAGTCGGTGAAGGTGCCGCCGCTGCCCGCCTTGACGCCGTGCTGGACCGTGGGGCCGGGGCAGGAGTCCGGCCAGGGCTGCTGCGGGGGCCGGGTGCAGGGGGCGGGGCCGCCGCCGCCCGCGCGTGAGACGTCGAAGGTGGCGCTCCACGCGCGCCCGTGGGTGCCCCGGGCCGCCGGGCAGGTCCCGTCGACCGTCCACGCGGAGTCGGGTCCGGTGCCCGTCAGACCGGTGAACTCCTCCGGGCCCGCGATCCGCGCGGTACCCCGGTAGACGGGGCCCGGGCCGCCGCCGGAAACCTGCTGGAGGCTCACCGTGTCCTCGGCGAACGCGAGGGACGTCGCCTCCAGGGTCGCCGGCGCCGTACCCGTGACGGGGTCGCAGGAAACCGTGACGGTGACCGTGGAGCCGGGTGAGACGGTCGCCGGGGTGATCTCGGCGGCGGGGTCGGCGACGGCGGCCGGTGTCACGGCGAGCACCCCGCCGACCAGGAGCGTGGCGGACAGGACACGGGCGCTGCGACGCATGGGACTCCTCGGTGCGGCGGGCGACGGCTGCGGTGGACGTACACCCATCACAGCCCGCCGCACGCCGACACGCGCGCGTGCGCCCTCGTTCGGCGGCAGCGGCTGCACCCGACCGGGTGAACGGCGCCTCAGGCGGCGTCCTGGAGCACCTGTTCGCGTACCCGCTCGCAGCAGCGGCTGATCAGCCGGGAGACGTGCATCTGGGAGATCCCGAGCCGCTCGGCGATCCGGCTCTGCGTCATGTCGCCGAAGAACCGCATGTACAGGATCGCCCGCTCCCGCTCGGGCAGCGCCGCCAGCCGCCCGCGTACGGCTTCACGGTCGACGACGACGTCCAGCGCGGGGTCGGGGGAGCCGAGGATGTCGCCGAGGGAGTAGCCGTCCTCGCCGCCGGGCAGCTCGGCGTCCAGCGAGAGGGTGGTGAAGCTGTCCAGGGCCTCCAGGCCGGCGCGTACGTCCTCCTCGCTGAGCTGGGCGCGCTCGGCGATCTCGGCGACGGTGGGCTGCCGGCCGTCGCCCTGCGCGAGGTCCTGGCAGGCGAAGCGGACCCGGTTGCGCAGGTCCTGGACGCGCCGGGGCACGTGCAGGGTCCACAGGTGGTCGCGGAAGTGCCGTTTGATCTCGCCGGTGACGGTCGGTACGGCGTAGCTCTCGAAGGCGTTGCCGCGCTCCGGGTCGTACCGGTCGACGGCCTTGACCAGGCCGAGGGCGGCGACCTGGCGCAGGTCCTCCAGGCTCTCGCCGCGGCTGCGGAAGCGTCCGGCGAGGCGGTCGGCCATCGGCAGCCACGCCTCGACGATCTCGCCGCGCAGGCTGTCGTGGTCGGGGCCCTCCGGGAGGTCCGCGAGCTTGCGGAAGGCCGCGGCGGTGTCGGGGGCGTCGTCGTGCGGGTGGTGCGTCACGCTCACTGGATTTCGCATGGTGCGTCGCAACTCCCTTGCGGGTGCTCTGGGTTGGACGGTTCACCGGGGGCCCGTTCCGTGAACCGTCGGATGCGGGGCTCCACCGAGTGCCTCCGGTCCGAAGCACGCCACTCCGCCTGCCCCGGGCCCCGGCCCGCAAACACGGGACGGCTCCCACCTGGGCACACCCGAAGCGCCGCCCACCCTCTAGCGCGCCCGCTCCACCCGCCGTTCGTCCCACACCGGCTCCGCCGTCTCCCGCACCTTCCCGTCGCTGCCGAACACCAGGTACCGGTCGAAGGACTTCGCGAACCACCGGTCGTGGGTGACCGTGAGGACCGTCCCGTCGAACGCCTCCAGCCCCTCCTGGAGCGCCTCCGCGGACTCCAGGTCGAGGTTGTCGGTCGGCTCGTCGAGCAACAGGGCGGTGCAGCCCCGCAGTTCGAGCAGGAGGATCTGGAAGCGGGCCTGCTGTCCGCCGGAGAGGCGGTCGAAGGTCTGCTCCGCCTGCTGGGTCAACTCGTAGCGGCGCAGGCGGGACATGGCGGCGCCGCGGTCCTGGGAGTGCTCGGCCCACAGGATGTCGAGGAGGGTGCGGCCGAGAAGTTCGGGGTGGGCGTGGGTCTGCGCGAAGTGCCCGGGCACGACGCGCGCGCCGAGCTTCCACTCGCCGGTGTGCGCGACCTCGTCGCCCGCGAGGAGCCTCAAGAAGTGCGATTTCCCCGACCCGTTGGACCCGAGGACGGCGACGCGCTCGCCGTAGAACACCTCCAGGTCGAAGGGTTTCATCAGCCCGCTCAGCTCAAGTCCCTTGCAGGTGACGGCCCGTACGCCGGTCCGGCCGCCCTTGAGGCGCATCGTGATGTCCTGCTCGCGCGGCGGCTCCGGCGGCGGCCCGGCCTCCTCGAACTTCCGCAGCCGGGTCTGCGCGGCCTGGTAGCGGGACGCCAGCTCGTGGCTGATGGAGGCGGCTTGACGGAGCGTCAGGACGAGTTTCTTCAGCTGCGCGTGCTTCTCGTCCCACCGCCTGCGCAACTCCTCGAAACGGGCGAACCGTTCGCGCCGGGCCTCGTGGTACGTCCCGAACCCGCCGCCGTGCACCCACGCGTCGGCGCCGGCGGGCCCCGGCTCCACGGACACGATCTTCTCCGCGGCCCGCGCGAGGAGTTCACGGTCGTGGGAGACGAACAGGACGGTCTTGCGCGTCTCCTTGAGCCGCTCCTCCAGCCACCGCTTGCCGGGGACGTCGAGGTAGTTGTCGGGCTCGTCGAGGAGCAGCACCTCGTCGGTGCCGCGCAGCAGCGCCTCCAGCACGAGCCGCTTCTGCTCGCCCCCGGACAGCGTGCTCACCTGCCGCCACTGGGCGCGCTCGTAGGGCACGCCGAGCGCGGCCGTCGTGCACATGTCCCACAGCGTCTCGGCCTCGTACCCGCGCACCTCGGCCCAGTCGGAGAGGGCCTGCGCGTACTGGAGCTGCGCGGCCTCGTCGTCGATGGTCATCAGCGCGTGCTCGGCGCGGTCGACGGCCTCGGCGGCCTTGCGGATCTCGGGCGGGGCGACGGAGACGAGCAGGTCGCGCACGGTCGTCTCGTCCCGTACGGAGCCCACGAACTGGCGCATGACGCCGAGCCCGCCGCTGACGGTGACGCCGCCGCCGTGGGGTTTCAGCTCGCCGGAGATGAGCCGCAGCAGGGTCGTCTTGCCCGCGCCGTTCGGGCCGACGAGGGCGACGACCGCCCCTTCCCCGACGCGGAACGACACGTCGCCGAGCAACGCCCTCCCGTCGGGGAGGTAGTACTCGAGATGCGCGGCTTCCAGATGTCCCATGGAAACGCATTCTCCGGCCCGGCGACCTGCACGGCAAACCGTTATCGCCGCCGTGGACTGACGGCCCGTCAGTCCACATGTCAAAACACCTGGTCTCACAATGCGGTCCATGGCGTTACGGTGAAGTACGCACCGACCCGACGACGCGAAGGGGCACAGCCATGCCGGAAGCACGGGAGACGGCCGTCTACACGCACGGGCACCACGAGTCCGTCCTGCGCTCGCACACCTGGCGGACCGCCGCCAACTCGGCGGCCTACCTGCTGAGTTCGCTCAAGCCGCACATGAAGGTCCTGGACGTCGGCTGCGGCCCGGGCACGATCACCGCCGACCTGGCGGCGCTGGTCCCGGACGGCCACGTCACGGGCGTCGACCACGCGCCGGGCATCCTGGAACAGGCCGCCGCCACCGCCGCCGGACGCGGTGTGACGAACGTCGACTTCGCGGTCGCCGACGTCCACTCCCTGGACTATCCGGACGACACGTTCTGCGTCGTCCACGCCCACCAGGTCCTCCAGCACGTCGGGGACCCCGTACAGGCGCTGCGCGAGATGCGCCGGGTGACCAGGCCGGGCGGGTTCGTCGCCGTCCGCGATTCGGACTACGCGGGCATGATCTGGTACCCGGCCTCGGCCGGCATGGATGCCTGGTCCGACCTGTACCGGCGGGTGGCGCGCGCCAACGGGGGCGAGCCGGACGCGGGGCGGCGTCTCAGATCCTGGGCACTGGCGGCCGGGTTCACGGACATCACGGCGACCTCCGCGAACTGGACGTTCGCCACGCCCGAGGAGCGGGAGTGGTGGAGCGGCCTGTGGGCGGACCGCACGCTGGCCTCCGCGTACGCCGACCGCGCGACCGAGGGCGGGCACGCGACCCGGGACGAGCTGACGGCCGTGTCCGAGGCATGGCGGGAGTGGGGGCGGCAGGAGGACGGGTGGTTCGCCGTCCTGCACGGGGAGATCCTCTGCCGGAAGTGACCGGGGGCGGCGGGAATTGCGGTGCGGGGCGCGGCGGCACCGCCGTAGGGTCGACGCGCCCCGCACCTCCGACGGAAAGAAGCCGATGAGCGAGCAGCACACCTACCGGGTCATCGTCCGCGGCACCTGGGACGCCCTGACCGACGAGTCCCGGGAGCGGCTGCTCGCCGAGGCAGCCGACCACGGGCTGTCCAGCATGCGGTTCACCGAGGAGGGCTCGCTGACCTACGAGGCGAGCCCCCTGAAGCACTTCTCGATGCGGTACGTGGTGGTGTCGGACGCGGCGGACGGCGAGGAGATGGCCGCGGTGATCGCGGAGGACCGGGCGCAGACGGCGCTGACAGGGCTCGCGCACGGGTTCACCGGTCTGCGGTCGACGGTCACCGACCTCGACACCATGAAGATCAACGTCAAGCCCGCATCTCGGCGGTGATCGCCCACCGCTCGTGGTCGCGCCAGTCGCCGCCGACGTAGATCATCTTCGGCGACAGCCCCTCCAGCCGGAACCCGGCCCCCCGCGCGAGGGCGATCGACGCCGTGTTGCCCGGCTGGACGTTGATCTCCAGCCGGTGCAGCCGCAGGGGCCCGAAGGCGTACCCGACGACGAGGTCGAGCCCCTCCCGCATCAGCCCCCGCCCGGCGGAGTGCGCGAAGGCCCCGTACCCCAGCGCCCCGCACTGGAAAGCCCCCTCGACGATGTTGTTGATATTGATGTAGCCGGCAATGGCCGCATCATCTTTCGTACACACGAGATACCCGGCCTTGGACGGATCCTCGATCAACCTCGCCGCGTACGCGGTATAGGCATCAACACTGTCCGGCGGATAGAGCCAGGGCTGATGCAGTTCTCTGCTCTCCCGCACCCGCGCGGTGAACTCGGCCCCGTCGGCGTAGGTGAAGTGACGTATCCCCACGCGGGGGCCTTCGGCGAGATAACGCTGGGCATGAGGCATCGGACCAGCGTACGACGGCCCTGATCACGGACTACCGACGCCGCCGCACGAAGTACGCCCCGCACAGCGCCCCCACCACGGCGGTCGCCAGCAGCGCCGTCCACAGCGGCATCGTGACCTCGGGGATCAGCAGCCGGATCTTGGTGGCGCGGGTGTTCTCGAAGATGAAGACGAGGGCCAGCACGCCCAGCACCGCGACGGCGATCCGCCCCGGCGTGAACGGACTCGCGCCCTTCTTCGCCCCCGCCTCTGATGTCGTCTTCGCGCTCATGCGACCAGGGTGCGCCCGCGCGCGTGGATCCGCACGGCGAGACCTCACCGCAGCGCGGGCTCCTCCAGCGCCAGCGTCCCGGCGTCCGCGTCGAGCACCGCCGCCACCCCGAAGGGCACCGTCAGCGCCCCCGCCGCATGCCCGAACCCGAACTCCTCGACGACGGGCACCCCGAGCCCGCCGAGCCGGTCGGCGAGCAGGGCCCGTACGAGGGGGTAGGCGTCGCACTCCGCCCAGGACCCGAGGAGCACGCCCCGCACCCCGTCGAGCCACCCGGCGCGCAGCAGCTGGGTGAGGTAGCGGTCGAGGCGGTACGTCTCCTCCCCCACGTCCTCCAGGCAGAGCAGGCCCCCACGCGCGGAGGGCCGGGCGTACGGGGCGCCCAGTTCGGCGGCGAGCAGGCACAGGCAGCCGCCGAGCAGGACGCCCCGGGCCCGCCCGCCGACCAGCGCGCCGCCTCCGGTCGCGGCGATGACCTGGACCGTCTCGGGTGCCATGAGGGTGGCCCGGAGATGGCGCTGCGTGGCCTCGTTCTTCAGGAAGTCCACGCCCGCGGCCATCGGCCCGTGCAGGGTGACGAGCCCGAGCCGGTTCGCGAACGCCTCGTGCAGCGCGGTGATGTCGCTGAAGCCGACGAGGACCTTCGGCCCGGCCGCCCGCATCGCGTCCCAGTCGAGGAGGCCGGCCATGCGCTGGACGCCGTATCCGCCCCGCGCGCACAGCACGGCGTCGACGGCCGGGTCGCACCAGGCGCGCTGGAGGTCGGCGGCCCGGTCGGCGTCGGTGCCCGCGAGGTAGGGGAACTCCGGGTGCCGGTCGAGGACATGGGGCGCGACGACGGGGTCGAGGTCCCAGCCGCGCAGGATGTCCAGGCCGGCCTGGAGGCGTTCCTCGGGGACCGGCCCGCTGGGGGCGACGATCGCGACGCGGGCGCCGGGTGCGAGGCGCCGGGGACGGGTCAACTCGTGCACTGGGGCGCCTCTTTCGCAGGGTTCAAGCCGAACACCTCGGCGTACAGGGCGAGTTCGGCTTCCAGGGCGCGCATGTTCGTGGCCGCCCGGCGGAATCCGTGGCCCTCGCCCTCGAAGGTGAGGTACGTGTGCGGTACGTCGACCCGGGCCAGGAAGCGGTCGCACTGCGCGGGCGGGCAGATCACGTCGTCCAGCCCCTGGAGCAGCAGGAACGGTACGGTGACGCGGTCCGCGTGGGCCAGCGGCGACCGCTCGGCGTAGCGGTCGGGCGGCCCGATCAGCCCGTCGAGGTACCGGGACTCCAGGTCGTGCGTGCCGCCGTCTGCCCAGGTCACGGGGTCGAGGACGGGGTAGCGGATCGCGGCGCAGGCGTAGACGTCGGTGCGGGCCAGGGAGGCGGCGGCGGTCCAGCCGCCCGCGCTGCCGCCCCGGATCGCCAGCCGCTCCCGGTCCGCGAGCCCCTCCTCGGCGAGCGCCAGCGCGACGGCCGCGCAGTCCTCGACGTCCACGACTCCCCACTGTCCGCGCAGCCGTTCGCGGTACGCCCTCCCGTACCCGGTGGACCCGCCGTAGTCGACCTCGACGACCCCGATGCCCCGTGAGGTGAGGTACGCGATCTCCAGGTCCAGCACGAGCGGCGCCCGGTCGGTGGGCCCGCCGTGCGCGTGGACGACGTACGGCGGCAACTCCCCTGCGGGGCCGGTGTGTTCGGGGTTGTTCGGCGGATACACCTGGGCGTGGACCGCCCGCCCGCCGGGCCCGGTGAAAGTCCGCGTCACCGGTCGCGGGTAGTACGCCGGGTCCACGGGGTCGGTGTGCGCGGCCCCGATCACCCGCGTCCGCCCGCTCGCCGAGTCCAGTTCGACGACCTCGTACCCGCCGGCCGGGCTCGCCCCGACCGCGACGACCCGATCCCCGCGCACGGCGAGGGTGGCGGCGAACTCGGTCCAGGGGCCGTCGAGTTGAGCGATCTCCCCGCTGTCGGGATCAAGCACGCCGAGGGCGGCGGCGCCCCGTCCGTGGACGACGGCGATCCGCCCGTCCGCGAGCGGCGCGAACCAGCGCTGCCCGAGCTTCCACAGCGCCCCGCCGAACTCCTCCTCGCGCGGGCAGAGTTGGCGCCCGTCGCGGTGGAGGTTCCACCAGCCGCTGCGGTCGGAGACGTACAACAGCCCGCCGTCCGGCGCCCATTCGACCTGGACGACCGACTCGTCCGGCCCCCCGGCGACGACCTGGGGCGCACCGGCGGCCTCATCGATGCCCGCGACCAGCAGCTCCGTCCCGTCCCACGGCATCCGGGGGTGGTCCCAGGCGATCCACGCCATCCGCCGCCCGTCCGGCGACAGCCTCGGCCCGGTGACGAACCTCCGGCTGTCGTCGGTGAGTTCACGCACCCGCCCGGACCCGTCCAGCGGTACGGCGGCCAGGACGCGCCGCACGTCGGTGGGCGCCTCGCCGGTGAACTCCTCCCGCACGCACCAGACTTCGCCCCGCTCGGGCAGCAGCACCGGGTCGGCCCAGCGCAGCCCGCCGCCGACCCCGGAGACGGGGGTGAGGGGCCGGGGTTCACCGGCGCCGTCGTACAGGTAGAGGCGCTGGTCGGTGAAGTGGACGAACACCACGAGGAGTTGCCCCTCGTGCACGGTCCCCGCCCAGGGGCGGCCGCCGTACTCGTGGACGCGGCTGCGGACGTTCCACGGCGCCGCGAGGACCGGCTCCTCGGTGCCGTCGGCGCGGCGGCGGACGAGGGTGCGGCGGCCTGCCTCGGCCGGGCGGGGCGCCGTCCACCAGACCTCCTCGCCGACGAACCCGAGGTCGTCGGGGCGGCCGTCGTGCGCGGCGGCGAGGGCGGCGGTGACCGGCGAGGGCCAGTCGCCGTGGGGCAGGGCGCGGGTCATGCCGTGCGCAGGAAGCGGTCGAGGACGTCGACGCCGAAGTGCAGCGCCTCGACGGGGACCCGTTCGTCGACGCCGTGGAACAGTGCCTGGTAGTCGAGTCCTTCGGGCATCTTCAGCGGGGTGAAGCCGTAGGTGACGACCCCGAGCCGGGAGAACTGCTTGGCGTCGGTGCCGCCCGACATGCAGTACGGCACGGTGTGCCCCTCGGGCGCGAACTCCCGTACGGCCGCGCGCAGTCCGGCGTACGTCGGGGTGTCCAGGGGTGCCTGGAGGGCGACCGAGTGGTGCTGGAACTCCCAACTGACGTCAGGGCCGGTCAGCTTGTCGAGGGTCGCCCTGAACTCGTCCTCGGTGCCCGGGAGATAGCGTCCGTCGACGTAGGCGACGGCCTCGCCGGGGATGACGTTGACCTTGTAACCGGCGTCCAGCATCGTCGGGTTGGCGCTGTTGCGGACGGTCGACTCGACGAGCTTCGCCGCCGGCCCGAGCTTGGTGAGCAGCCCGTCGACGTCGTCGAGGTCGGCGTCGACGCCGTAGAGCGCGGCGAGTTCGGTGAGGGCGGCGCTGACCGTGGGGGTCGGGCGGGCGGGCCACTCGTGGGCGCCGATGCGGGTGATCGCGGCGGCGAGGCGGGTGACGGCGTTCTCGCGGTTCACCTTGGAGCCGTGCCCAGCGCGGCCCCGAGCGGTCAACTTCAGCCAGGCGGTGCCCCGTTCACCGGCGGCGATGGGGTAGATCTCGCGTCCGGCGCCGTCGTGGAAGGTGAACGCGCCGGACTCGCTGATGCCTTCGGTGCAGCCCTCGAAGAGGCCGGGGTGCCGGTCGGCGAGGAACCCGGCGCCGTCCTCGGCGCTCGCCTCCTCGTCGGCGGTGAAGGCGATCACCACGTCCCGGCGGGGCCGTACGCCTTCGCGGGCCCAGGAGCGGGCGACGGCGAGGACCATCGCGTCCATGTTCTTCATGTCGACGGCGCCGCGCCCCCACACGACCCCGTCGCGGACCTCGCCGGAGAAGGGGTGCACGCTCCAGTCGGCGGCCTCGGCGGGGACGACGTCGAGGTGGCCGTGGACGAGGAGCGCGTCCGCGGACGGGTCGGTGCCCTCGATGCGGGCGACGACGTTCGTGCGGCCCGGGGCGCGCTCAAGGAGGACGGGCTCCAGGCCGATGTCCGCGAGCTGCTGCGCCGCGTACTCGGCGGCGGGGCGCTCCCGGCAGTCGCCGCCGCCCCGGTTGGTGGTGTCGTGGCGGATCAGGTCGGACGTGAACCGGACGACCTCGTCGTACGCCTGCCGGTCAGCCATAGTTCTCCTCCATCGCGGACGCGGCGATCGTGGTGACCGCCTTGAACACCCGGATCGCGTCGTACATGCGCTCCGCGGTGTACGCGATCTTGCGCTCCCCGGTCCGCGCCACGCCGGGCACGACCGTGACGGCCGCCGCCAGGTGCTCCGCGTCGAACTCGACGGCGACCGTGTGGGGGCCTGCGTGGACCGGGGCGTGGCGCACCGCGAGCGCCGTCGCCGCGCGGGCCGCCGTACGGATGTCGGCGGCCGTGCGGGCGGGGGTGCGGCAGATCGCCGCGTAGCGCGAGACGTGGTCCTTGACGGCGACCTTGTGGGCCTCGGGCGCGTATCCGAGGGCGTCCTCGCAGGTGATGTCGTCGCCCGTCACGAGGATCACGGGTACCCCGAACTCGGCGGCGACATGGGCGTTGAGGAGGCCCTCGCTGGCGCGGACGCCGTTCAGCCAGACGCCGGTGATCGTGTTGGCGAGGTAGGTGTGGGCGAGGACGCCCTCCATGCCGGCGCCGCCGTGGTAGCCGAGGAAGGCGATGCCGTCGACGTCGCCGTACTGGACTCCCTCAACCATGGACAGGTCCTTGTGACGACCGGTCAACATGTCCACACGTTCGTCAAGACGTTCAAGGAGAAGGTTGCGCATCGTGGCGTGGGCTTCATTGATCAACACTTGATCGGCGCCGCCGTCGAAGAAGCCGCGGACGGCCGCGTCGACGTCCGAGGTGAACATCTCCCGGCACCGCTGCCACTCCGGGGCGCCCGGCCGTACGTCCGCCGGCCAGGTGACCCCGGTGGCACCCTCCATGTCAGCGCTGATCAGGATCTTCATGGGGCGTCACGTTACGCCACGGCGACCGCCGCCCCGGTGGGCCGCTCCGCCAGCAGGGCGGCCAGCGTGGCGCGCGCCCGCGCGACGCGGGAGCGGACCGTCCCGACGGGGCAGCCGCCGCGCAGGGCGACCTCCTCGTAGGACCAGCCCGCGATCTGCGTCAGCACGAACGCCTCGCGGCGCTCCCGGGGCAGCGCCGCGAGCAGGTCGAGCAGGAGGACGCCGTCCTCGAAGCCGGGCACGACGACCCCCTCCCAGGCGTCGGAGTCGCACACGCGCGGGCGTACGGCGGCCCGGCGGTGGTGGTCGACGACCGCGCGGCGGGCGATCGTCAGCAGCCACGCGCGCGCGGAGGAGCGCCCCTCGAAGCGGTGCAGGCTGCCGAGGGCGCGGACGAAGGTGTCCTGGACGAGGTCGTCGGCACCCTGTGGATCGGCGCTCAGGTGGATGACGTACCGCAGCACGTCCCGGTACAGGGCCCGCACCCATCGGTCGACGGCGACGGGATCGCCGTCCCGCGCGGACAAAGCCCACGCGGTGATCGAGGCGTCCGTGTCGAGGCGTGGCGAAGGCAGCGTGGAGAGCGTCACTTCGTGTGTCCTTCTCGGGTCACGTCCCGGACCGCACGCGCGCGCGTGCGGTCCGGTGAAGGGGGATACGGCCGGGTACGGCCGTGGCCCGAGGCGCGCTGGGGCGGCTCGGGGCACCGGCTGTCGTCAGGCGACAGCGCTCCCCCGGGGCGGTCCCCGGGACGTGAGGGAGTGGACGAGAAGCCGTTGGACGGGTGTGCGGGCCGACCGCGGGCGCCGCCACAGGGGGCGCGGGAACTCCGGCGGCACGGCGACGGCCAGGACGAGCCGCAGCGGGGCGGCCAGCCACGCGCCGGCCGCCCTGAGGGCCCGGAACACCGCGCGCTCCCCGTACGCCAGCCACAGGCCGCACAGCAGCGCGGCGAGCAGGTGCGCGAGGAGCATCCCGTACGAGGCGGCGGTGGCCGCATCGGCGATCGGGGCGCCCATGCCGTCATGGCCGTCCATGTGGGACATGTGCGGCATGGCCGGCATGCCGCTGTCCATGTGCATGCCCGCCATGCCCGCCATGTCCGTCGTACCGGACGCCGGCCGCTGCACGGCGGAGAAGCTCTGGTGGAGCACGGCCTGAACGGCGACGACGCCCCCGACGACGGCGGGCAGCCCCCGCTCCCGTCCGGCGAGCGCGCATCCCGCCGCCGCGGTGCCGGCGAAGGCGCCGCCGAGCGCCCACAGGGGCAGCCCGGCGCCGGACATCAGCACGTGTCCCAGGGCGGCGAGCAGCACACAGACGGCCGCGAACATCGCGGCCCTCCCTGTGCGTGCGCACCACCCGGCGGTCATGGGGCCACATCCTCGCATCCGGGGTCCGGCCGTCGCGCGGGTGTACGGAAACGACCCCCGCCGTGTGCTCACTTTCGGGGGTGTGATCCATGCCACGCAAGAGGGCTGCGGGCGCGCGAGGGGTGGTCCGGCCCGGTCCCCGCCTCGCGCGCGCCCGCCTCTCCCCGGCCGGTCAGATGGGGCGGCCCGCCACGACCCACTGCGACGGCAGCACGATCGGCTCGCCGTCCGGTAGGTGTTCGGTGGTCGCCAGGGGTGCCCGGCCCAGCGCCAGGACGGTGAGCCCGGCGGCCGTCAGGTAGTCCGGCACGGCCGCGTCGGGGACCGCTCCCGGCGCGATGCCGTGGCGGAAGATCGGGGCGAGCTTGGCGGGCGGGCCCTCGGGGCGGCGTGCGAGGCCGCCCAGGATCGCTCCGGCGCCCTCGGCGGGCTCGACCAGGAAGGCGCGGCCCCGGGCGCCCAGGAGGGCCGCCACGGCGTCCACGAGGGGCCGGCGGTCCTCGGGGCCGCACTGGTGCAGGACGCCCCGGACGTAGACGTTCGCGTCGCCCAGCTCGGCGTGCAGGGCGTCGGCCGCGCCCGCCTCGACGGCGTCCAGGAACCGGTACCCGGCCCGTCCCCCGGGGTCGGCGCGGCGGGCCCGGTCGAGGGCGGCCTCGGAGAGGTCGACGCCGAGCACGTGGGGGAAGTGGTCCGCGAGGAAGCGGGTCTGGGTGCCGTTGCCGCAGCCCAGGTCGACCAGGGGCAGGGCGGTGTCGAGGAGGTGCGGGGCGAACAGGGGCAGGTGGGCGGCGGCGGTGACGTCCGGTTCCGCGTCCCAGAACACCGCTCCGGGGCTGTCGGGCGCCTCCCGCCAGAACCCTTCCCACGACTCCCGGTACCGCTGTGTCACGCTCATGACCAAGTCTCCCCAGGGTGCGACGCGACGCCGCCGTGAGCCGACGGGCGGATACGGTCTACCGCGCGCCGCGCGCGCCCACAAGCACGGCGCGGCCACCTTCACGCCTCCTGCGAAACCGCCCACTCCCGCGTACGCCCCCGGCGCACCGGCAGTCCCGCGCGCCCCCTCACCTCCGGGGAAGCGTCAGCTCGAACCACACGCTCTTGCCGGCCCCCGACCGGCTCGCCCCCCACTCTCGCGCCAGGGTGCTCACCACCCGCAGCCCCCGCCCCGCCTCGTCCGTCGGCCGGGCGTCGAGGAGGGTCGGCAGTTCGTGGCCCCCGTCGTCCACCTCGCACAGCAGCGTCTCGCCCCGCACGAGCCGTACGGTGACGGACCGCCCCGGGGCGTGCAGGACCGCGTTGGTGACCAGCTCGCCGACCATGAGGACCGCGTTGTCCACGAGCCGCGCGAGCCCCCACTCGTGCAGTTGCTCGCCGATCGCCGCACGCGCCCGGCGCACCTCGGCGGGCGCGGGGGCGAAGCGCCACTCGGCGACGTCGTCGGGCTCGATGCCGTTGAGGCGGGCCATGAGGAGGGCGACGTCGTCCTTGCGGCCCCCGCGCGGGTTCAGCGCGCGGATGATCGTGTCGCACGCGTCGTCCATGGACGCGGCGGGGTGCGCGGCGGACTCGCAGAGCGTCTCCAGTCCGACACCGATGTCCTCCCCGCGGATCTCGACGAGCCCGTCCGTGCACATGACGAGCCGGTCGCCGGGCTCCACGCGCAGCCGCACCGCCTCGAAGGGCACCCCGCCGACGCCGACGGGGGCGCCGGTGGGCAGGTCGAGGAGTTCGCTGGTGCCGTCGGCGCGCACCAGCACGGGCGGGATGTGGCCGGCGTTGGCGATGCTCAGCTCGCCCGCTACGGGGTCGTACACGGCGTACAGGCAGGTCGCGAGGTAGTCGCCGCCGAGGCGCTGCGCGAGGTCGTCGAAGTTGCGCAGCAGTTGCGCGGGCGGCAGGTCGAGCCCGGCCATGGTCTGGATCGCGGTCCGCAGCTGGCCCATCTTCGCGGCGGAGTTGAGGCCGTGGCCCATGACGTCGCCGACGACGAACGCGGTCCGCGCGCCGGGCAGTTTGACCGCGTCGAACCAGTCGCCGCCGATCCGGCCCTGCTGGGCGCCCGGCAGGTAGCGGGTGGCGATGTCGCAGCCGGCCATGCGCGCGGGGATGTGCGGCAGCATGCTGTCCTGGAGGGTCTCGGCGACGGCCTCCTGGAACGTGTACATGCGCGCGTTGTCGAGCACGAGCCCCGCGCGGGCGGCGAGTTCGGCGCCGGTGACGCGGTCCATGTCGTTGAACTCGGTGCGCTCCGGGTGCCGCAGCAGGATCATGAACCCGAGGACGACGTTGCGGGCCTTGAGCGGGACGACGAGCATGGACCGGCCGGTGATGAGGGGCCGGATGTCGCGCTTGTCGAACTGCGAGGCGATCGCGTGCCCCATCTGCTCGTTGATCCGGGGCACGAGCACGGGTTCGCCGGTCGTCATGCACTGGAAGAACGGCGTGTGCGCGGGGAACGGCATCGCCTCGCCGACGGGCACGACGTCGTCCCAGCGCCCGGGCTCGTCGGTGTGTTCGAGGGCGACGCGGTGCCACATCGTGCGCGTGTCGGGCACGCCCTCGTCGAACTCCTCGCCGGCGACGACCTGTTCGCGCAGGTAGGTCCCGGCGACGTCGGTGAAGCGCGGGACGACGGCCCGGCTGACCTCGACGATCGTGCGCGCGAGGTCCAGCGACGTACCGATCTTCCCGCTGACCTCGTTGAGGAACTCCAGGCGCTCGCGTACGGCGACGTACTCCAGGTCCTCGCCGTCGTCGGCGAGGTCCCCGGGGAGCGGCAGGCCCTGGGCGACCGCGCGGGCGGCGCGTTCGCGGCGGGCCTTGCGCTCGGTGCGCCGGGAGACGCCCCAGTCGGGGGTGACGGGGACCTTCTCGTTCTGGCTGAACTCCAGGATGGGGTAACCGAGTTCGAGGACCTGGGAGACGATGCGGGCGCTCTCGCCGACGCTCATGCTGGGCAGGATCTCGGGGAGCCGGCGCGCGAGGTCGTCGGCGCCGGGGAACTCGGTGTGGCGGGCGAACGCCGGGGAGATCCGCTCGACGCTCACGGCGTCGCCGTCATCGCCGCCGCCGGGGGCGTCCTCGCGCAGTCCGGCCGCGTCGGCGGCGAGCACCAGCAGCCGTTCGGCGCCGGAGCCGTACAGCGGGTACGCCCACCACAGGACGTCCGCGCGGGTGTCGTCGGGGCGGCTGATCCAGGCCCGCCCGGAGGACGGGTAGCCGAGTTCCGTGCCGAGCGGCGTGCCGTGGCCGTCGTACTCGGCGAGGACGTCGTACGGGGCGGGTGCGGGGGTGTCGTCGGGGTCGGGGAGCGCGCCCGCGACGGGCAGCAGGTCCAGGGCGGGCCGGTCGATCGCCTCGTCCTTGGGGACGCCGAAGAGCCTGCGCGCGCCGGTGCTCCAGTGGGAGACGAGGCCGGCGTCGTCGACCACGACGACGGCCAGCGGGACGCGTCCCGGGCCGGGAGGCGTGTCCCGCTCGGTGCCACGGTCCATGGCCCAGGCCCTCTCTCCCCAGAGCTTCACAAGATCTGTCCCGCAGTCACCACGGTACGGGGGCGGCGGGCCGGGATGTGCGGCAATGCTGGAATTGGTGCGAGAGGGGCGCCGCCGGGCGCACGGAGCGCTCGGCACGGCGTTCGCCCGCCGTGCGGCGTCCTGTTCCCGGCCCCTGTGGTCCATGCGCGCCCCCCGAGCCCCCTCAGTCCTCGTACCCCAGCTGGAGGTCCCGTTCCGTACGGCCGCCGCCCGCGACCTGGAGGACGGTGGCGACCGGCGGGTATCCGGCGGCGATGACGGTGTACTCGCCGGAGGACAGGTCGACGAAGCGGAAGGCGCCGTCGGGTCCGGTGGTGAGGGTGTCGACGACGTTCCCGGCGGCGTCGAGGAGGGTCACGCGCGCGTCCTCGACGGGCCGTCCGCCGCCCGCGCGCACGATGCCGCGCAGGACGGCGCCGCCCGCGAGTTCGACGTCCTGGCGGGTCTCGCGGGACTGCTGGACGGTGACGGGCAGGGCGGCGGGCCGGAAGGCGGGGGCGCTCGCGGCGAGGGTGTACTCGCCGGCCACCAGCTCGGTCATGGTGTAGCCGCCCTCGCGCCCGCTGCGGGTGGCGGCGACGACCTCGCCGTGCACGTTGGTGAGGGTGACCGTGGCGTCCCGTACGGGGGCGCCGTCGGCGGTGACGACCGTCCCGGCGAGGCGTCCGGCGCCGCCGAGGACGATGTCGAGGTCGACGGGGCGCTCGCCGACGGTGACGGAGACGGCCTGCGGCTGGTGGCCGCCCGCGGCGGCGATCATGACGTACGCGCCGGCGCCCGGGGTGGCGAGCGCGTAGCGCCCGTCGTCGCCGCTGGCGCCGCGTCCGATCTGCTGCCCGGCGATGTCGATGAGGGTGAGCGCCGCGCGCGGGACGACGGTCCCGTCGGGGTGCTGGACGGTTCCGCAGACGGCGATCCCGGCCGCGTACGTCGCGCGGGCCGCCGGGAGGGCGAGGGGCTCGGTCTCCGTCTCGTTGTGGGACACGAGGGGTTTCTCCTTGAGGAAGAAGGCGAGGAACAGGCCGACGAGAAGGACCGGCACGAGGTAGAGGAAGACCCTCGGCATGGCGTCGGCGTAGGCGCTGATGTACGCGTCGCGCAGCGCCGGGGGCAGTGCGTGGACGAGCTGCGGGGTGATCGACTCGGCGTCGGGCGGCGCCTGGCCCGCGTGCGCGGGGATCCGCTCGCGCAGGGCGTCGGTGAGCCGGTTCGCGAACAGGGTGCCGAAGATCGCGGCGCCGACGCTGCCGCCGATCTGCCGGAAGTAGTTGTTGGCGCTGGTGGCGGTGCCGAGGTCGGCGGGGCGCACGGAGTTCTGCACGGCGAGCACCAGCACGGGCATGACGAGGCCGATGCCGGCGCCGAGGACGGCCATCCAAAGGCTGTAGTGCAGCCGGGGCGTGTCGGTCTCCAGGCGGGACAGCAGCCACATGCCGGCGGCGGACAGGGCGCCGCCGAGGAGGGGGTAGAGCCTGTAGCGGCCGGTGCGGCTGATGAGCTGTCCGGAGACGACGGAGGCGATGACGATGCCGGCCATCATGGGCAGCATCAGCAGCCCGGACTCGGTGGCGGTGGCGCCGTCGACCATCTGGAGGAATGTCGGCAGGTAGCTCGCGGCGCCGAACAGGGCGACGCCGACGACGAGGCCGATGAGCCCGGTGACGTTGAAGACGGAGTCCCTGAACAGCCTGAGGGGGATGAGGGGTTCGGCCGCGCGGTGCTCGGCGAGCAGGAAGAGCAGGCTCGCGGCGACGGCGCCCGCGCCGAGGCCGAGGATCGTGCGCGAGCCCCACGCGTACTCGGTGCCGCCCCAGCTGGTCAGCAGCACCAGGCAGGTGGAGGCGGCGGCGAGCAGCAGCGTGCCGAGGACGTCGAACCGGGGGCGGACCTTGGGCCTGGGCAGCTTGAGGACGGCGGTGACGACGGCGAGGGTGACCAGTCCGAAGGGGACGTTGAAGTAGAAGCACCAGCGCCAGGAGAGGTGGTCGGTGAAGTAGCCGCCGAGCAGGGGGCCCGCGACGGAGGCGAGTCCGAAGGCGGCGCCGATCAGGCCCATGTACCGGCCGCGCTGCCGGGGCGGCACGATGTCCGCGATGATCGCCTGCACGCCGATCATGAGCCCGCCCGCGCCGACGCCCTGCACCGCGCGGAAGGCGATCAGCTGGTCCATGGTCTGGGCGCGGCCGGCGAGGGCGGAGCCGACGACGAAGACGACGATCGCGAACTGGAAGACGCCCTTGCGGCCGATGAGGTCGCCGAGCTTGCCGTAGACGGGCAGGCCGACCGTGGAGGTCAGCAGGTAGGCGGTGATCGCCCAGGACATCTTGTCGAGGCCGTGCAGCTCGCCGACGATCTTCGGCAGGGCGGTGGCGACGATCATCTGCTCCAGCGCCGCGAGGAGCAGCGCGAGCATGAGGCCGACGAAGACGAGCCGCACCCGGCGGGGGCTGAGCCCCTCGTCCTGGCGCGGGGGTGGGGGCGCGGCGGGGGGCGGCGACGCGACCGCCGGCCCCTCCTGCACCAGAGTGATCCCGCCCACGTACCGCTCCCCTCGTCGCACTTGCCACAATTCCCGCGTAAAGCGACAACTCCTGGCAAGCGCGACGAGTTACGGCGCCGACCGGGTTCGGGGGAACAACCACTCGAACCGGTGAATTCGATCAACGGCCGTGGACCGGGCGGAACTTGTCCGCCGGGCCCGGCGTTCTACTTCTCCACCTCGGCGGCGAGGTTGGCGAGCAGCGCGTCGTAGATGCGGGCGAGGCCCTTGGGCGCGAAGGTCTTCTCGAAGAAGCCGCCGATGCCGCCGGCGCCCTGCCAGGTGGTGGTGACCACGACGCGCGCCCTGCCCTCACCGGCGGGCGTGACGTGCCAGACGGTGACCATGGAGGAGTTGCGGTCCTTCTCGACGAGTTCGCCGTCGGTGGGCTCGGTGACCTCCAGCAGGCAGTCGCGCACGCGCTTCTTGGTCGCCTGGAGCTTCCAGTGCACGAGCGTGCCCTCGCCGTCGCCGCCCTCGCGCACCTCGAACTCGCTGAACTGTTCGGGCATCAGCTTCGCGCGGGGGCCGCTGTAGTCGGCGAGCGTGTCGAACACCGTCTCCGGGTCCGCCGCGACGACGCGCTCGGTGGTGGCCTCGACCTGCGCCATGAGTTCCTCCAGGGCCTGTTTCTCGGGATCGGGTCAAGCCAACCACCCCGCCGGTCGGCCACCCAAATCGGGGGTCCCAAAGCGATCGGAAACGGCACGCGCACGATCATGGGAACAAGTGTTCTATTCTGTGGCCAGTGCTACCGAGGAGGCGTCATGCGCTGGCAGAACCTCACCCAGGAGCCCGGCGAGCACGGCCGGGCGGCCGACCCCGCGCTGTTCGGCGCGGACGCGGTGACCACCCGTACCTTCGACACACCCGAGTTCCGCGGAATGACGTTCCACGAGGTCCGGGCCCGCTCGGTCCTGAACCGGGTGCCGGGCGCCTCGCGCATGCCGTTCGAATGGACGGTGAACCCCTACCGGGGGTGCACGCACGCGTGCGTGTACTGCTTCGCCCGCCGCACGCACAGCTATCTGGACCTCGACACGGGCATCGGCTTCGACACGCAGATCGTCGTCAAGGTGAACGCCCCCGAGGTGCTGCGCCGCGAACTCGCCTCCCCGCGCTGGCAGGGGGAGCACATCGCGATGGGCACCAACGTCGACTGCTATCAACGCGCGGAGGGCCGCTATCAACTGATGCCGGGCATCCTGACCGCCCTGCGCGAGCGCGCGAACCCGTTCTCGATCCTCACCAAGGGGACGCTGATCCTGCGCGACCTGGAGATCCTGCGGCAGGCCGCCGAAGTGACCGACGTCGGGGTCTCCGTGTCGGTCGGCTTCCTCGACGACGAGCTGTGGCGCACGGTCGAACCGGGCACGCCCGCCCCGGGGCGGCGCCTGGACGTCGTCCGGGCCCTCTCCGAGGCCGGGCTCGGGTGCGGCGTCCTGATGGCGCCCGTGATCCCGTTCCTCAGCGACCACCCCGACCAGCTGCGCGCCACGGTCCGGGCGATCGCCGCCGCCGGAGCGACGTCCGTGACACCGCTGACGCTGCATCTGCGGCCCGGCGCGCGCGAGTGGTTCATGGCCTGGCTGGCCCACCACCACCCGCACCTGACGTCCCGTTACGACCGGCTGTACGCGGACGGCGCCTACGCGCCCACCTGGTACCAGCGCCGGATCACCCGTCAGGTCCACGAACTGGCGCGGGAGTACGGCATCGGCCCCACGCGCGCGGGGATGCCGCGCCGGACCCCCGCGCCCGACGCCCCCGAGGAACCGGAACCGGCGGGACCGGTCCAACTGAGCCTGCTCTGAGCACGGCCGGGCCCGCCGGGAGAGCCCGATCGGGTCAACTATCGGCGGAACAGGTTCCTCCGCCGCCGCTCCCCGGGACGATGCCGCCGGGGCCGCCGACCCACGCGGTCCCGGCAGTCCTGGGAGGCTCCATGAGAAAACGCGCAGCCGTACTGTGCGCTACCGCCGCCGTCGTCGTGGCCGCGACGCTCACCGCCGCGCCCGTCCGGGCCGCGCCCGTCCAGACCGGTCCGGCACCCGCCGGTCTCGCCTGGAAGAGCTGCGGCACGACCGACCACCCGACGCTCCAGTGCGCCTCCCTGAAGGTGCCGCTCGACCACGGCAACCCGCACGGGCAGCGGATCACCCTCGCGCTGACCCGCGTCCCGCACACCGCGAAGACCTTTCAGGGCCCCCTGCTGGTCAACCCGGGCGGCCCCGGCGGCAGCGGCCTGTCCCTCGCCGGGTTCGTCGCCTCGACGCTCCCGAAGAAGGTCGCCGCACAGTACGACGTCATCGGCTTCGACCCGCGCGGGGTCGGCAGATCGACGCCCGCGCTCGACTGCAAGCCCGGCCACTTCGACCCCGTACGCCCCGACTCGGTGCCCGTCACCGAGGCGGTCGAACGGGCCAACCTCGCGCGCGTGCGGTCGTTCGCGAAAGCCTGCGGCCAGAAGTACGCGAAGCTCCTGCCGTACATCGACACCGTCAGCGCGGTGCGCGACATGGACGCGATCCGCGCGGCCCTCGGCGCGCGCGAGCTGAACTACTTCGGCTACTCGTACGGCACCTACCTGGGCGCCGTCTACGCCAAGCTCTACCCGGAGCGCGTGCGCCGGCTGGTGCTCGACTCGATCGTCGACCCCTCGGGCGTCTGGTACGACGACAACCTCTCCCAGGACGTCGCCTTCAACGACCGCCACCGCGCGCTGATGGCGTGGATCGCGAAGTACGACGCCACCTACCACCTCGGCACCGACCCCGAGAAGGTCGAGGCGAAGTGGTACGCCATGCGCGCGGCCCTCGCGAAGAAGCCGGCCGGCGGCAAGGTGGGCGCCTCCGAGCTGGAGGACACGTTCCTGCCGGGCGGGTACTTCAACGGCTACTGGCCCTACCTCGCCGAGGCGTTCGCCGCGTACGTGAACACGAAGAACGCCGCCCCGCTGGTCGAGACCTACGAGAAGTTCGGCGCGGTCAGCGCCTCCGGGGACAACGGGTTCAGCGTGTACAGCTCGGTGCAGTGCCGGGACGCCGCCTGGCCGCGTGACTGGGAGCAGTGGCGGGCCGACAACTGGGCGACGTACGAGAAGGCGCCCTTCATGACCTGGAACAACGCCTGGTACAACGCGGCGTGCGCGTTCTGGCCGGCCAGATCGCTGCGGCCGGTGAACGTCGCCAACCACAAGCTGCCGCCGGTCCTGCTGTTCCAGGCGACGAACGACGCCGCGACCCCGTACGAGGGCGGCGCCCTCACCCACGCGCTGCTGCGCGGCTCCAGCCTCGTCGTCGAGGAGGGCGGCGGCAACCACGGCATCACCCTCAGCGGCAACGCGTGCCTCGACAAGCACCTCGCCGCCTACCTCACCGACGGCACGGTCCCCCGCGCCGACGGCCCGGTCGACGCGGTGTGCCCGAACCTGCCCGACCCCAAGCCCCTGACGAGCAAGGTCGCGACACCGTCGACCCACGGCTCGGCACTGCACGGGCTGCTGGGGTTCAGGGGCTGAGACGGACGGCGGGGGCGTTGTCAGACCCGTGACCCATGATGGGGTCATGAGCGACCTGACCCACGCCCCCGCCGCGCTCGTCCGCCCCATGGTCCTCGCCGACTGCGACCGTGTCGCCGAGATCCGCGTCCGCGGCTGGCGGACCGCGTACCGGGGGCTGGTGCCGCGGTCCTACCTGGACTCCCTCACCGTCGCCGAGGACGCCGAGCGTCGTCGTGCGCACTTCACGAACGCCGGGGAGAACGTGGTGAACCTCGTCGCCGAGAGGGCCGGCGCGGTCGTCGGGTGGGCGTGTCACGGGCCGTACCGGGAGGGTGAACTCCGTACGGATGATGCGGAGTTGTATGCCCTGTACGTGGACGCGGACCACTTCGGTTCGGGGGTGGGGCACGCGCTTCTCCAGGAGGTGCGGCGGCAGCTCTCCGCGCGCGGGTGCGAGCGGCTGTACCTCTGGGTGCTCAAGGAGAACGCCCGCGCGCGCCGGTTCTACGAGCGCGCGGGGCTGCGGCCCGACGGTGCGCAGGAGCCGTTCGAGGTGGACGGGGTGGAGGTGCCGGAGGTGCGGTACGTGGGGGAGGTGGCCGGCTGACTCGTCGTCATGGCCGCGTCCGCGAGGGGCGGTTCACCGGCACGGCGGCCGGCGTCCGCTCTCGTCCGCACCCCCGGCCCCACGGCTCACCTGCGCCGCGCCGGAATCCTCCGCAGCGCCCGCGCCGCGGCCTCCGCGAGTGCCGGATGGGCCAGGGCGTCGCCGAGTACCGGGCGGGCCCGGGGGTCGCCCAGGGCGCCGAGCCCTTCGACGCAGGCCAACGCCACACGTCGGTACGGGTCGTGGGGCGTGAGGCGGCGGCGCAGGGTCGTGATGAGGGCCGGGACCGACTCGGGCGCGGCGAGGGCGGTGAGGAGGCGGACCGGGTGGAGGGCGTAGGCGACGCGGAGTTCGTTGGTGGCGAGGGCCGCCGCCGCGCGGGCCGTACGCGGGTCGCCCAGGAGGGACAGCGCGTGCGCGGCAGAGGCGCAGCGCGGGGGGTCGCGGTGGTTGAGGAGGAGGACGAGCGCCTCGAAGGCGCGTCGGTCCCCCGCGACGCCGAGGCGGTAGGCGGCCAGCTCCCGCGCCCACAGCGGCCGGCCGGGTTCGGTCAGTACCGCGGCCAGCGCCTCCGGGCCGGCGTCCGCCGCGAGCCGCTCGAAGAGCGCGCCCCCGCCCGACTCCCGCCGTAAGCGCTCCGTGAGCGATCGCGACTCCTCGTCCATGATTCAGAGCGTAGGCGGGGCACGACCAGGAGGGGAACGGGTTCGCGAAGTCCGCTCGCCCCAGGGGCTGGCGCGCTTGTTACTCACCGGTTAAGCTCAGACGAGCGGGTCACCCTCCCGCGTACCTCCTCACGACGGCCTGGTGACGCAGCCGCCGTGGGCAGCACGACCCGGCTCCGGGACAGGGCCGGTCGGATCTCCTCGCCGTACGAGCCGGACAAGCCGTACGCATCTGTACGTCCGGTGGGCGTGTGCGCGCCTGCCGTCCGTTTCGTCGGCCCCGGGCGTGTGCGCTCGCAGCCCGGCCCCACCCGCACTTCCCGCGCCCCGTGCGCTCTCCCAGTCGTCACCACTTCCCTGGAGTCCCTCGATGGCCACTCCCCTGTCCCCTTCTTCTCCCTCTCCCTCTCCCTCCGCGCCCTCCCTGCGGACCGTCGCCGTCGTCGGCCTCGGCACGATGGGCACCGGCATCACCGAAGTCCTCGCCAAGGCCGGCCGCCGGGTGATCGGCATCGACATCAGCGCCGCGCAGGCGGCCCGCTGCACGGCCGCCCTGGAGACCTCCACCGCCCGTGCGGTGGCCCGCGGCCGGCTCACCGAGCGGGAGCGCGCGGACGCGCTCGCCCTGGTCCGTACGGGCACCGACCTGCGGGAGGCGGCCGACGCGGACCTGGTGATCGAGGTCGCGCCGGAGTCGTACGAGATCAAGCAGCAGATCTTCCGCGAGCTGGACGCCGTCGTGCGCCCCGACGCGATCCTCGCGACCGGCACGAACGCCCTGTCGGTGACGCGGCTCGCGGCCGAGTCGGCGCGTCCGGAGCGGGTGCTCGGCCTGCACTTCTTCAACCCGGCGCCCGCGATGAAGCTGGTCGAGGTCGTGTCGTCGGTGCTGACGGCCCCGCAGGCGGTCGCCACGGTCACCGAACTGGCCGTCGAACTCGGCAAGGAGCCGGTGGCGGTCGGCGACCGGCCGGGCTTCGTCGCGGACGGCCTGCTGTTCGGCTACCTCAACCAGGCGGCGGCGATGTACGAGGCCCGCTACGCCTCCCGCGAGGACATCGACGCGGCGATGCGCCTGGGCTGCGGCCTGCCGATGGGCCCGCTCGCCCTCCTCGACCTGATCGGCGTGGACACCGCGCGCACCGTCCTGGACGCCATGTACGCCGCCTCCCACGACCGTCTGCACGCCCCCGCGCCGATCCTGCGCCAGCTCAGCGAGGCGGGGCTGACCGGCCGCAAGGCGGGCCGCGGCTTCTACACGTACGAGGGCCCCGGCAGCGCGACCGTCGTCCCCGACGCCCTCACCCCGGCCCCCGGCGGCTCCGGCGTCCCCGGCCGCCCGGTCCGCTCCGTCGGCGTCGCCGGGTCCGGGACCATGGCGTCCGGCATCGCGGAGGTCTTCGCGAAGGCCGGGTACGACGTCGTCCTGGCCGCCCGCAGCGAGGAGAAGGCGCTCGCCGCGAAGGCCCGGATCGGGAAGTCCTTCGCCCGGTCCGTCGAGAAGGGGCGGCTCACTCCCGAGGCGGCGGCGGGCGCGCTGGAGCGGATCACTCCGGCCGGGTCGTACGACGCGTTCGCGGACGTCGACCTCGCCGTGGAGGCGGTCGCGGAGGATCTCGCGGTCAAGCAGCAGCTCTTCGCGACGCTGGACAAGGTGTGCCGGCCGGGTGCGGTGCTGGCGACGACGACGTCCTCGTTGCCGGTGATCGCGTGCGCGCGGGCGACGTCGCGGCCGCAGGACGTCGTCGGGATGCACTTCTTCAACCCCGCACCGGCGATGAAGCTGGTCGAGGTGGTCCGTACAGTGTTGACGGCTGACGACACTCGATCAACTGTTGACGAGGTCTGTGCATCGATCAAGAAGCATCCCGTCAACTGTGGAGACCGGGCGGGGTTCATCGTGAATGCCCTGCTGTTCCCGTATCTCAACAACGCGATCAAGATGGTGCAGGAACACTATGCATCTCTTGACGACATTGACGCGGCGATGCGGCTCGGCGGCGGCTACCCGATGGGCCCCTTCGAACTCCTCGACGTCGTCGGCCTGGACGTCTCCCTCGCCATCGAGACGGTCCTGCACCGCGAGTTCCGCGACCCCGGCCTCGCGCCGGCGCCGCTGCTCGAACATCTGGTCGCCGCGGGCTGCCTCGGCCGCAAGACGGGCCGAGGCTTCCGCGAACATGCCAGGCGCTGACCCGTTCCGAGGACGGGCGGACTGGGGCGGACTGCTCGGTTCCGCGGGCCGGGCGGACCCCGGACCTGCGCATCGAGCCGTACACATGCAGTACGTTCGGGGCATGTCCCAGCCCGCCAAGTCCTCCCGTACCCCCGCCCCGTCCGACGCGCCGGAGAGTGCGGCGGGCAGCCGTGCCGCCGCCCAGCGGCTCAAGATGCGCCGAGAACTGGCGGCCGCCGCGATGGAGCTGTTCGCGACGAAGGGCTACGAGGCGACCACCGTCGACGAGATCGCGGCCGCGGCCGGGGTCGCGCGCCGTACGTTCTTCCGGCACTTCCGCTCGAAGGAAGAGGCGATCTTCCCGGACCACGACGACACCCTGGTCCGCGCGGAGGCGGTGCTGAACGCCGCCCCGGCGCACGAGCACCCCCTCGACACCGTGTGCCGCGGTATCAAGGAGGTCATGAAGATGTACGCGGGCCGGCCGGAGATCTCGGTCGCCCGCTACAAGCTGACGCGCGAGGTACCCACCCTGCGCGAGGCGGAGATCGCCTCGGTGGCCCGCTACGAGCGGCTGTTCACGCGCTATCTCCTGGGCCACTTCGACGAGCACGCGCACGACGACGACGCGAACGACGACCCGTTGCTGGCCGAGGTAGCCGCGTCGGCTGTGGTCACCGCCCACAACCACGTGCTGCGGCGCTGGCTGCGCGCGGGCGGGCAGGGCGACGTGGAGACGCAGTTGGACCACGCGTTCGCGATCGTGCGCCGTACGTTCGGCGCCGGGATCGGCCTCGGGCGGGCGACGCCGCCTCCCTCCCCCGCCGCGCCGATGCCCCCGGCGACGCTCTCCGCGCAGGGCGAGGTCCTGGTGACGGTCGCGCGCACGGACGCGCCGCTGGACGAGGTCATGCGGGCGATCGAGCAGGCACTCAAGGAACGCTGACCCCGACACCTCTGTGACGACGGCCACCCCCACGGGTGGCCGTTTTGGCATGTCAGGGCACGTTTTCCGATACCTCCGCGCCCCCACTTGATCGATCATCGCTCACTTGTCAAGTAAAGATTTCACCTGAGCGCACTTTCTGGCACTCGGTGCCTTGCCGAGTGACACGGGGTGCCATACCGTGAAGTCGTCCGGGTGGCCGGCGCACGGCGAACAGCCGTACGCCGGTTGTCCCCGCGCACCACGTCGCCGCGCACCCGGACGCCTGCGTCACAGGCAACCTCCCGCGCCACAAAGCGCCGCCGCACCTCGAAGCCAGCACCCTCACCGCGCCCTCCCCTCAGGGGCGCACACCGCCGGAGGCAACACCGTGACCGTGAAGGACATCCTGGAGGCGATCCAGTCGCCGGAGAGCACTCCCGCCGACTTCGCCGCCCTCCCGCTGCCCGAGTCGTACCGCGCGATCACCGTGCACAAGGACGAGACGGAGATGTTCGCGGGGATGCGGACCCGCGACAAGGACCCGCGCAAGTCGCTGCACCTCGACGAGGTGCCCGTGCCCGAACTCGGCCCGGGCGAGGCCCTGGTGGCCGTCATGGCGTCGTCCGTGAACTACAACTCCGTGTGGACGTCGATCTTCGAGCCCCTCTCGACGTTCGGCTTCCTGGAGCGGTACGGCAAGGTCAGCGAGCTGACGAAGCGCCACGACCTGCCGTACCACGTCATCGGCTCCGACCTCGCGGGCGTCGTCCTGCGCACCGGCCCCGGCGTCAACGCCTGGCGGCCCGGTGACGAGGTCGTCGCGCACTGCCTGTCCGTCGAGCTGGAGTCCTCCGACGGCCACAACGACACGATGCTCGACCCCGAGCAGCGGATCTGGGGCTTCGAGACGAACTTCGGCGGCCTCGCGGAGATCGCGCTCGTCAAGTCGAACCAGCTGATGCCGAAGCCGGACCACCTCAGCTGGGAGGAGGCCGCCTCGCCGGGGCTGGTCAACTCGACGGCGTACCGGCAACTCGTCTCGCGCAACGGCGCCGGGATGAAGCAGGGCGACAACGTCCTGATCTGGGGCGCGAGCGGCGGACTCGGCTCGTACGCCACGCAGTTCGCGCTGGCCGGCGGCGCCACCCCGATCTGTGTCGTCTCCAGCCCGCAGAAGGCGGAGATCTGCCGCCGGATGGGCGCGGAGGCGATCATCGACCGGACCGCCGAGGACTACAAGTTCTGGCGGGACGAGCACACCCAGGACCCGCGCGAGTGGAAGCGCTTCGGCAAGCGCATCCGCGAGCTGACCGGCGGCGAGGACGTCGACATCGTCTTCGAGCACCCGGGCCGCGAGACCTTCGGCGCTTCGGTGTACGTCACCCGCAAGGGCGGCACCATCGTCACCTGCGCCTCGACGTCCGGCTACAACCACGAGTACGACAACCGCTACCTGTGGATGTCCCTCAAGCGGATCATCGGCTCGCACTTCGCGAACTACCGCGAGGCGTGGGAGGCCAACCGCCTGATCGCCAAGGGCAAGATCCACCCGACGCTCTCCAAGGTGTACGCCCTGGAGGAGACCGGCCAGGCCGCGCACGACGTCCACCGCAACGCGCACCAGGGCAAGGTCGGCGTGCTGTGCCTGGCGCCGGAGGAAGGGCTCGGTGTGCGTGACCAGGCCAAGCGCGAGCAGCACATCGACGCCATCAACCGCTTCCGGAACGTCTGAGGGCACCCGATGACAGAGCGCCAGAAGGACCGGCCGTGGCTCATGCGCACGTACGCCGGCCACTCCACCGCCGAGGCGTCCAACGAGCTGTACCGCCGCAACCTCGCCAAGGGGCAGACGGGTCTGTCGGTCGCCTTCGACCTGCCGACCCAGACCGGCTACGACCCCGACCACGTCCTCGCGCGCGGCGAGGTCGGCCGGGTGGGCGTGCCGGTGGCCCATCTCGGGGACATGCGGCGGCTGTTCCAGGACATCCCCCTGGAGCGCATGAACACCTCGATGACGATCAACGCGACCGCGATGTGGCTGCTGGCGCTCTATCAGGTCGTCGCGGAGGAGCAGGGCGCGGACCCCGAGCTGCTCCAGGGGACGACGCAGAACGACATCGTCAAGGAGTACCTCTCGCGGGGGACGCACGTCTTCCCGCCGGGGCCTTCGCTGCGGCTGACGACGGACATGATCTGTTACACGGTCAACCACATGCCGAAGTGGAACCCGATCAACATATGCAGCTATCACCTCCAGGAGGCGGGCGCGACGCCCGTCCAGGAGATCGCGTACGCGATGTCGACGGCGGTCGCTGTTCTCGACGCGGTGTTCGCTTCCGGGCAGATCTCCGAGGACCAAAAAGGTGACGTCGTCGGCCGTATCTCCTTCTTCGTCAACGCCGGCGTCCGTTTCATCGAGGAGATGTGCAAGATGCGGGCGTTCGGCCGCATCTGGGACCAGATCACCCGCGAGCGGTACGGCATCGAGGACCCCAAGCAGCGCCGGTTCCGCTACGGCGTGCAGGTCAACTCGCTGGGGCTGACGGAGGCGCAGCCGGAGAACAACGTCCAGCGGATCGTGCTGGAGATGCTCGCGGTGACGCTGTCGAAGGACGCCCGCGCGCGGGCGGTGCAGTTGCCGGCGTGGAACGAGGCGCTGGGGCTGCCGAGGCCCTGGGACCAGCAGTGGTCGCTGCGGATCCAGCAGGTGCTGGCGCACGAGAGCGATCTGCTGGAGTACGAGGACATCTTCGCCGGGTCGCACGTCATCGAGAAGAAGGTGGACTCGCTGGTCGCGGACTCCCTCGCGGAGATGGCGCGGATCCAGGAGATGGGCGGTGCGATGGCCGCCGTGGAGTCGGGGTACCTGAAGTCGCAGCTGGTGGCGTCGCACGCGGAGCGCCGGGCGCGTATCGAGTCCGGTCAAGAGTTGATCGTCGGCGTCAATATGTTCAACACGACCGAGCCCAATCCACTCACCGCCGATCTCGGTCAAGCGATCCAGACAGTCGATCCAGCTGTCGAGGAACGCGTCGTGGCGGCCGTCGAGGAGTGGCGCACCACCCGTCAGGAGTCGTCCGACCGGCAGGGCATGGGCGACCCCTTCCACTACCCGACGGTCCGCCAGGCCCTGGACCGCCTCAAGGAGGCCGCACAGGGCACGGACAACCTCATGGAGGCCACCTTGGAGTGCGCCCGCGCGGGGATCACGACCGGCGAGTGGGCGGGCGCCCTGCGCGAGGTGTTCGGCGAGTTCCGGGCGCCCACGGGCGTGTCGTCGGCGCCGGTCGCGGTCCCCGTGGAGGAGGGTTCGGCGCTGGCGGAGGTGCGCCGCCGGGTGGACGTCACCGCGCGGGAGCTGGGCACCGGCAAGCTGCGTTTCCTGGTGGGCAAGCCGGGTCTGGACGGGCACTCCAACGGCGCCGAGCAGATCGCGGTGCGCGCGCGGGACGCGGGCTTCGAGGTGGTGTACCAGGGCATCCGGCTGACGCCGGAGCAGATCGTGGACGCGGCGCTCGCGGAGGACGTGCACGCGGTCGGCCTGTCGATCCTGTCCGGTTCGCACGCCCGGCTGGTCCCCGATGTCCTGGACCGGCTGCGTGTGGCCGGTGCCACAGACATTCCGGTGATCGCCGGTGGCATCATCCCCAGCGGTGACGCCGAAGAGCTGCGGGCCGCGGGTGTGGCCGCGGTCTTCACCCCGAAGGACTTCGACATCACCGGGATCATCGGCCGCATCGTCGACGAGATCCGCACAGCGAACCGGCTCGACCCCCTGCTCGACCCCTTGGAGGTCCCCGCATGACCGTCAACCGTCTCCGTCCCCGCCGCTCCTGCCTCGCCGTGCCGGGCAGCAATCCGCGCTTCCTGGAGAAGGCGCAGGGCCTCCCGGCGGACCAGGTCTTCCTGGACCTGGAGGACGCGTGCGCGCCGCTCGCGAAGCCGGAGGCGCGGCACACGATCGTCAAGTTCCTCAACGAGGGCGACTGGACGGGCAAGACGAGGGTCGTGCGCGTCAACGACTGGACGACCGAGTGGACGTACCGGGATGTCGTCACGGTCGTCGAGGGCGCCGGCCCGAACCTCGACTGCATCATGCTGCCGAAGGTGCAGAACGCGCAGCAGGTCGTGGCGCTCGACCTGCTGTTGACGCAGATCGAGAAGACCATGGGGTTCGAGGTCGGCCGCATCGGTATTGAGGCCCAGATCGAGAACGCGCAGGGACTCAACCATGTCAATGAGATCGCTCAAGCCAGTCAACGTGTAGAGACGATCATCTTCGGTCCGGCCGACTTCATGGCCTCGATCAACATGAAGTCCCTCGTCGTCGGCGAACAGCCCCCCGGCTACCCCGCGGACGCCTATCACTACATCCTCATGAAGATCCTGATGGCGGCCCGCGCGAACGACCTCCAGGCGATCGACGGCCCCTACCTCCAGATCCGCAACGTCGACGGCTACCGCGAGGTCGCCCAGCGCGCCGCCGCGCTCGGCTTCGACGGCAAGTGGGTGCTGCACCCGGGCCAGGTCGAGGCGTCCAACGAGATCTTCTCGCCGTCGCAGGAGGACTACGACCACGCGGAACTGATCCTCGACGCGTACGAGTACTACACGTCCGAGGCGGGCGGCAAGAAGGGTTCGGCGATGCTCGGCGACGAGATGATCGACGAGGCGAGCCGCAAGATGGCACTGGTCGTCTCCGGCAAGGGCAGGGCGGCGGGCATGACCCGGACGTCGAAGTTCGAGATCCCGGAGGCGTGAGGACCATGCAGTTCGGGCGCACCTACGAGGAGTTCGAGGTCGGCGCGGTGTACAAGCACTGGCCCGGCAAGACGGTCACCGAGTACGACGACCATCTCTTCTGCCTCCTCACGATGAACCACCACCCGCTCCACCTGGACGCCAACTACGCCGAGAACACGACCGACTTCGGCAAGAACGTGGTGGTGGGCAACTACATCTACTCCCTGCTGCTCGGCATGTCCGTCCCGGACGTCTCGGGCAAGGCGATCGCCAACCTGGAGATCGAGTCGCTGAAGCACGTGGCGCCGACCTTCCACGGCGACACGGTCTACGGCCAGACGACGGTGCTGGACAAGTGGCCGTCGAAGTCGAAGGACGACCGCGGGATCGTCCACGTCGAGACCAAGGGCTACAAGCAGGACGGCACGCTGGTGTGCGTGTTCCGGCGCAAGGTCATGGTGCCGACGGAGACGTACATCAAGGAGCGCGGCGGCGAGCAGCCCGGCCGCCCGGAACTTCAGGAGGGCTGAGGAACATGGCACGCCTCGCGCAGACCGCCGGCCTCACGGACGTACAGACCGAGATCCTGTCCACGGTGCGGGACTTCGTCGACAAGGAGATCATCCCGGTCGCGACCGAGCTGGAGCACCGGGACGAGTATCCGCAAGCGATCGTGGACGGGCTACGGGAGTTGGGCCTGTTCGGGCTGATGATCCCGGAGGAGTACGGCGGTCTGGGTGAGTCGCTCCTGACGTACGCGCTGTGCGTGGAGGAGATCGCCCGGGGCTGGATGTCGGTGTCGGGGATCGTCAACACGCACTTCATCGTGGCGTACATGCTCAAGCAGCACGGCACGCAGGAGCAGAAGGAGTACTTCCTGCCGCGGATGGCGGCGGGGGACGTCAGGGGCGCGTTCTCGATGTCGGAGCCGGGGCTCGGCTCGGACGTGTCGGCGATCACGTCGAAAGCGGTCAGGGACGGTGACGACTTCGTCCTGAACGGCCAGAAGATGTGGCTGACGAACGGCGGTACGTCGTCCCTGGTGGCGGTTCTCGTACGAAGTGACGAAGGACACGACCCGGCGGAGGCCGCGGCCAAGCCGCACAAGGCCATGACGACGTTCCTGGTGGAGAAGGAGCCCGGGTTCGGGGAGGTCCGTCCGGGTCTGACGATTCCCGGGAAGATCGAGAAGATGGGGTACAAGGGCGTCGATACGACCGAGCTGGTCATGTCTGACCTGCGGGTTCCGGCGGACCGGGTGCTCGGCGGGGAGACCGGACGAGGTTTTTACCAAATGATGGACGGCGTCGAGGTTGGCCGGGTCAACGTGGCGGCGCGTGGCTGCGGCGTCGCTCAGCGTGCCTTCGAACTGGGTGTCCAGTACGCCCAGCAACGTCACACCTTCGGCAAGCCGATCGCCCAGCACCAGGCGATCCAGTTCAAGCTGGCGGAGATGGCTACCAAGGTCGAGGCCGCCCATGCGATGATGGTCAATGCGGCACGCAAAAAGGACTCGGGTGAGCGAAACGACCTTGAGGCCGGGATGGCGAAGTACCTCGCCTCCGAGTACTGCAAGGAAGTGGTCGAGGACGCATTCCGGATCCACGGTGGCTACGGCTTCTCCAAGGAGTACGAGATCGAGCGCCTGTACCGCGAGGCCCCGATGCTCCTGATCGGTGAAGGCACCGCCGAGATCCAGAAAATGATCATCGGCCGGAGGTTGCTCGAAGAGTATCGATTCCAGGGCTAGATGTACCGGTTGGGGGTGTTTTCTTCGAGAAGAAGGTCACACCCCGTCAATCGGTCTCAGCCGCCGACTCGTCTTCCTGGCTTACCCAGTTGTGGTCGTGAACCGCTACGATCGCCGGAAAGCCGCCGTCCCCCGTTCAGAGCGCGGCATCATCCGCTACGAAGGTCATCCATGCCCCACAGCCAAACCTCTGCACCTCGCGACAGCCTCGCCGGCGTACGCCTTGCGCGCGGAGCATCGCCGTGGCTTCTCCCGACCGTCGCCACCGCAGCCGTCAGCCTGGTCCGTGCCCGCCGCTCGGGCGCCGCGAAGGCAGTCGCCGTACCCGTCACCGCGCTGGCGGCGGGCATGCTGTGGTTCTTCCGCGACCCCGAGCGCGAGATCGCCTCGGGCCGGGTCATCTCCCCCGCCGACGGCGTGGTGCAGAGCATCATGCCGTGGAAGGACGGGCGCACCCGGGTCGCGATCTTCATGAGCCCGCTCAACGTCCACGTCAACCGCGCGCCCCTCGCGGGCACGGTGACGTCCGTGGAGCACGTGCCGGGCGGTTTCGTCCCGGCGTTCAACAAGGAGAGCGAGAACAACGAGCGGGTGGTCTGGCACTTCGACACCGAGCTCGGTGACATCGAGATGATCCAGATCGCCGGTACGGTCGCCCGCCGCATCGTCCCCTACCTCCCCGAGGGCACGAAGGTCGAGCAGGGCGAGCGCATCGGGCTGATCCGCTTCGGTTCGCGCGTGGACGTCTACCTCCCCGAGGGCATCGAGGTCGCCGTCGAGGTCGGGCAGAAGACCGTTGCGGGGGTGACTCGCCTTGACCGTGATTGACCCTGAGACGCAGACCGGCTGGGTGCCGGAGGCCGACGAAGCGGACGACGAGGAGGAGATGCCCCTCTCGCTGCGGCTGTCGATAGCGGACGCCCTCACGCTCGGCAACGCCACCTGCGGCTTCATGGCGGTGTACTTCACCACCACCGGCATCCTCATCCCGCACCTCACGGGCAGCCAGGAGACCGGGATGGCCCGCCACAGCGCGGCCACCGCCGTCATCCTGATGCTGTGCGCGGCGGTCTTCGACCTGTTCGACGGCCTCGTCGCCCGCAAGCTGCGCTCGTCCCCGATGGGCGCGGAGCTGGACAACCTCTCCGACCTGATCAGCTTCGGCCTGGCCCCGGCGTACTTCGTCCTGGTCTACGGCATGGTCGCCGACGACGCGCATCAGCGGGTGGCGGCGGTCGGCGCGGTCGTGGTGCTGCTCGCGGTGGTGCTGAGACTCGCGCGCTTCTCGTGCGTGACGCCCGCGAACGGCATGTTCCAGGGGATGCCGTCGCCGTTCGGCGCGCTGACGGTCGTCGCGATCGTGCTCCTTGAGCTGCCGTTCGTGGCGACAGTTCTGGCCATCGTCGGTACGGCCTGGCTGATGGTGAGCCGAGTCGAGTACCCGAAGCCGCGCGGCCGGCTGGCCGGGGCGATGCTCGCGTGGATCGTCCTGTCGATGGGCCTGCTCGCGGCCTGGGCGTTCGGCGCCCCCGGCGGTCAGCTCCTCCTCCAGACGGGCTGCGCGCTCCAGCTGGTCATGGGCGCGGTCATCCCCCTGTTCGCCACGGCCCGCCGGGTGAACAACTTCCGCGACAACCGCCGCGAGGCACGCACGGCCCAGCTGCCGTAACTCTCAGGTACGACGCCGAGGCGCCCGGAACCGATCGGTTCCGGGCGCTTCAGCGTTCCTGGGGCGCGGGGGCGCTGAGGCTGCCGAGGATCTCCAGGAGTTCGGCGCTGCGGCTGCCGGGGACGGCGTGGAAGACGACCAGGGAGAGGTCGTCGTACCCGTCGACGGAGAGTTTGTGCTTGTACAGCTCCAGGTCGCCGACCAGGGGGTGGCGCACCCTGATCGCGTGTTCCATCTGCCGCTGGACCTCGTGGCGGGCCCACAGGGTGCGGAAGCGTTCGCTGCCGCGGGACAGGTCGTCGACCAGGGTGTGCAGTCGGGGGTCGGCGGCGTCGGTCCTGGCGCGCAGGACGGCCACGGCCTCCTCGGTGAGCCGGTCCCAGTCCTGGTGGTACGCGCGGTCTGCCTGGCTGAGGAAGAGCGTGCGCAGCAGGTTGCCGCCGCGGCGGTAGCCCGGGGAGAGCGCGAGGGCCATCGCGTTGGCGGCGAGGACGTCGGTGAGCCGGTTCTGTACGTACGCGGGGTGGTGGTCCCAGCTGGCGAGAAGCCGGCGCAGGCTGTCGGGGACCCCCTCGGCCGTCTGCCGTCCGGTCCGGCCGCGGGGGCGGGTCAGGCCGAGGAGGTAGGCGGTGGCGTTGACGTCGAGACGCAGCACGCGCGCGAGCGCCTCCAGGACCTGCGCGGAGGGGTTGCGGTCGCGGCCCTGCTCCAGGCGCAGGTAGTAGTCCGCGCTGATCCCCGCGAGCAGCGCGACCTCCTCCCGGCGCAGCCCCGGCACCCGGCGCAGCCCGCCGCCGGGCAGCCCCACGTCCTCGGGCCGCACCAGCGCGCGGCGGGCCTTCAGGAACTCGCCGAGGGCGTTCGCGTCGTCCATGCGTCCACGGTACGGCGGTGCCGCGGGCCGGTGCCTGGCCCCGTCACCCCCAGGAACGCGGGGGCGTAACCACGGATCCGGCGACGGACCCAGGCTCTGGTGCAGCAACCGTTCCCAGAAAAGGTGGCCCACCATGCTCGCAGGCACCCTCACCCCCGCCCCCGGACTGACCCTGACCCGAATGGGATACGGCGCGATGCAGCTCGCCGGCCCCGGTGTCTTCGGCCCTCCCAAGGACCCCGGCACCGCGGTCGCGGTGCTGCGGCACGCCGTCGACGCGGGCGTCACGCACATCGACACCGCCGACTTCTACGGCCCGACGGTCGTCAACGAGCTGATCCGCGAGGCCCTGCACCCCTACCCGGAGGAGCTGCGGATCGTCACGAAGGTCGGGTGCCGGCGTGGCCCGGACGGCTCCTGGAACCTCCTCAGGGACCCCGCCGAGCTGCGCGAACAGGTCCACGAGAACCTGAGGCACCTCGATGTGGAGGCGCTCGACGTCGTCAACCTGCGCTTCGGTACCCCCGAGGCGCCGAGCGGCGAGTCCCTCGGCGAGGCGTTCTCGGCGCTCGCCGCGCTGCGGGACGAGGGGCTGATCCGGCACCTCGGGCTCAGCACCGTCACGTCCGCGCAGCTCAGTGAGGCGCAGACGATCGCGCCCGTGGTGACCGTGCAGAACCACTACAACCTGGCGCACCGGGAGGACGACGCGCTCGTCGAACGGTGCGCGGCCGAGGGGATCGCGTACGTGCCGTACTTCCCGCTGGGCGGGTTCTCGCCGCTCCAGTCGCGGGTGCTGACAGAGGTGGCGGCGCGGTTGGGGGCGTCGCCCCAACAGGTGGCGCTGGCCTGGCTGTTGGGGCGGTCCGAGACGATCGCGGTGATTCCGGGGACGTCGTCGCTCGGGCATCTGCGGGAGAACTTGGCGGCGGCGGAGGTGGAGTTGCCGGAGGAGGCGGTGGTGGAGCTGGACGGGGTCGGGGGTGGGCGGGTGTAGGCGGGGGCGGGGTGAGGCAGGGGTGAGGCGGGAATGAGGGGGATTGTCGTACAACCCGATGGCCGTACGGTCCGGGTGCTCAGACCAGCAGGTCCCGGCCTATGCGTTCCGCCACCCGCTCCAGGAGCGGGCCCGCCTCCGCGATGCACAGCGCGATGTCCGGCTCGACCTCGGTGAGGGGGTAGGCGCGGCGGATGCCGGCGCCCGTGAGGGCCTCCGGGGTCAGGGCGAGGCGGCCGCAGACCGCGACGACGTCCTTGCCGGCGGCGCGGGCGGCCGCGGCGACGCCGGCCGGGGCCTTGCCGTGCAGGGTCTGGGTGTCGAGGGAGCCCTCGCCGGTGATGACGAGGTCGGCGCGGGCGAGGGCGGGGGCGAAGCCGAGGACGTCGAGCATGACCTCGATGCCGGGGCGGAAACGGGCGCCGAGCAGCAGTGCGCCGTAGCCGATGCCGCCGGCCGCTCCGGCGCCGGGCGCGAGCGCCAGGTCGGCGGCCTTCGGGCCCGCCGCGGTCTCCAGGACCTTCGCGAAGTGGGTGAGGGCGGCGTCGAGGGCGGCGACGTCGTCCGGGGAGGCGCCCTTCTGCGGGCCGTACACGGTGGGGGCGCCGGTCGGGCCGGTGAGCGGGTTGTCGACGTCGCTGGCGAGGACCAGGTCGATGTCCGCCAGGCGCGGGTCGAGGCCGGTCAGGTCGGCGCGGGCGAGGTCGGCGAGGCCGCCTCCGCCGGGGGCGACGGGCACGCCGTCCGCGTCGACGAAGCGGGCGCCGAGCGCGGAGAGCATGCCCGCGCCGCCGTCGGTGGTGGCGCTGCCGCCGACGCCGAAGACGATGTGGCGGGCGCCCGCGTCGAGGGCGGCGCGCAGGAGTTCGCCGGAGCCGTACGTGGACGCGGTGAGGGGGGCGAAGACGCCGCGCGGCAGCCGCTGGAGGCCGCTGGCCTCGGCCATCTCGACGACGGCGGTGTCCTCGCGCAGCGCGAACGCGGCGGTGACCTCGTGGCCGAGGGGGCCCGCGACGCGGACCTCGTGACGGTCGAAGCCGGCCGCGAGCGCCGCCGCGACCGTGCCGTCGCCGCCGTCCGCCACCGGCAGCGTCGCGACCTCGACACCGGGTACGGCCCTGCGCAGGCCCGCCGTCACCCGCTCGGCGACCTCTACGGCCGTCAGCGAGCCCTTGAACTTGTCCGCCGCCACGAGGACGCGCCGCGCCTGAGCCACCTGTCTCCCATCACCGTGTTCGCCCGTGTCCCCGCACGTGGGGGCCGGTCACGCCGCTGCGACCTTAACCGGCGGACGGGGCCCGCGTCATGCCTTGTCCGGAGCCTGGATGAGGGCTGAGCGGCGGCTGTGCGGCGGGGTGTGCGCGGGGGTGTGAACTCGGCGGGCCTGCCTGGTGGTTCGGGGTCGGCGGGCGGCAGGCGGCGGGCGGCGGGCGGCGGGCGGCGGGCGGACCTGGATACCCTGCGGGGATGAGCACCTCCGACTACGCCGCGTACATCGCCTCCCTGCCCCGCATCCTCTCCGGTGCCGCCGCGCTCTTCCGCGACGCCGAGGGGCGGGTGCTGCTCGTCGAGCCCAACTACCGTGAGGGGTGGGCGCTTCCGGGCGGCACCATCGAGTCCGACACCGGCGAGACACCCCGCCAGGGCGCCCGCCGCGAGACCCTGGAGGAGATCGGCCTCGACCGTCCGCTGGGGCGGCTCCTCGCGGTCGACTGGGTGCACGGTACGGCCCGGCCGCCGCTCGTGGCGTACGTGTACGACGGCGGCGTCCTCGACGAGACCGACCTCAAGGCGATCCGGCTCCAGGAGGAGGAGTTGCTGTCCTGGAAGCTGGTCCCGCGCGAGGACCTCGCGGCGCGGCTGCCCGGGACACTGGGGCTGCGGGTGCTGGCGGCGCTGGACGTGTTGACGGAGGGGGTGGGGGCGGTGGAGCTGGAGAACGGGGTGGCGGTGGGCTGAACAGGTTGGCTGGGGACGGGAGTTGGGCAGAGGGCTGGGGGACTCTCGACCGGGGGCGGCCTGGGGGTGACGTCGGCTGTGGGGCTGGGCTCGGCCGCGGGGCAAAGGCTCGGATCGGCGCGCGGCCGACGCCCCGGGATCGGCCCGCTCGGCGCGGGGTCGGCCCGCTCGGCGCGGGGTCGGCCCGCGTGGTGCGCGGTCAAAGGCAGCCCCACGGCCCGGCATCGGTCTGCGCGGAGCGGGACCGGTGGCAGTCCCTCGCCCCGGACTCAGCCCGCGCCGTGCGCGGTTCGCGACCCGCGTCCGGTTCCGTTCGGCGAACGCCTGATCTTCGCGCCCCGCGCTCGGGCCTGTGCGTGCGCGTCCCGCGAACCGGCTTCAGCCCTGTTCCGTATGCGGTTTGACCTCGATCTCGCGGAGCGCCTCGTCGCGTTCCGCGACGCGGGCCTCTGTGCGGTGGCCGCGCTGGATGTAGTCGCGCAGGACGAGTTCGACGGCGTCCTGAGGGGTGTTGACCCCGGCCAGGACCATGGCCTCGACGACGAGTTCGGCGTCGAGGGAGACGGAGACCTTTGCCATGGCGGGACGCTATCACCGGGGCCGGGCGCCCGGATATCCGTTCGCCCGCCCTGGTCGGGGGCCCTACGCTCGGCCTCATGACCAAGCCTCTCGTGGCGATCCTCACCGGCGCCGGTGTCAGCACGGACTCCGGGATCCCCGACTACCGCGGGCCGAACGGGCTGTGGCGCAAGGATCCCGAGGCCGAGAAGCTCGTGACGTACGAGTACTACATGGGCGACCCGGAGATCCGGCGGCGCTCCTGGCAGATGCGGCGGCGCAGCGAGGCGCTCGGGGCCGAGCCGAACGCCGCGCACCGGGCGATCGTCGACCTGGAGCGTTCCGGCGTCCCGGTCCGGGTTCTGACGCAGAACGTGGACGGCCTCCACCAGCTCGCCGGGCTCCCGGCCCGCAAGGTGCTCGAACTCCACGGCACGGCACGGGAGTTCGTGTGCACGCAGTGCGGCGGGCGCGGTCCGATGCAGGACACGCTGGCCCGGCTGGACGCCGGCGAGGACGACCCGCCGTGCCTGGAGTGCGGCGGCATCCTCAAGTCGGCGACGGTCATGTTCGGCGAGCACCTCGACCCCGCCGTCCTCGGCGACGCCCTCGCCGTCGCGAAGGCGTGCCAGGTCTTCTACGCCGTCGGCAGCTCCCTCAAGGTCCACCCCGCCGCCGGCCTGGTCGGTGTCGCCGCGGAGCACGGGGCGCGGCTGGTCGTGGTGAACGGCGAGGCCACGCCGTACGACGAGGTGGCGGACGACGTGGTGCGGGAGCCGATCGGGACGGCGCTGCCTCGGCTGCTGGGTGAACTCGCGGGCTAGTTGGGCCGTGTCGTCACACTCCCGTCGTCCGCCCGGAGGGCGGGCCGGGCGGCGTCATGGGGGCACCTCCCTGTTCGAGCGGAGCCGAGAACTTGGGGGAGCGTGCAGCTGCAAGGCGGAGGAGGGCGTCGACACGGTGGGGGCACCTCCCTGCTCGAAGAGCTTGGGGGAGCGCGTGGCAGGCGTCGCCCGGCAGACGGGAGTGTGACGACACGGCCTGGGGGTGTTCAGAAGAGGGCCGTTCCGCGTTCGAAGTCCAGGAGGCGGCGTTTGCGGTCGAGGCCGCCGCCGTAGCCGGTGAGGTCGCCGGAGGCGCCGATGACGCGGTGGCAGGGGACGATGATGCCGATCGGGTTCTTGCCGTTGGCGAGGCCCACGGCGCGGGAGGCGCCCGAGTTGCCCAGGGCGTCGGCGAGTTGGCCGTAGGTGCGGGTCTCGCCGTAGGGGATGGCCTGGAGCTGGGACCAGACGGTTTTCTGGAACTCCGTGCCCTTCAGGGTCAGTTCGAGGGTGAATTCCGTCAACTCGCCCTGGAAATACGCGTCCAGTTGGGCTTCGGCCTCGGCGAACCGGGTGTCGTCGCGGGGACCGAAGCTCTCCTCGGGCGGGCGGTGGCGCTGGTCGGTCATGTAGAGGCCGCACAGGACGCCGTCGTCGGCGACGAGGGTGAGGGGGCCGTAGGGGCTGTCGATGACTTTGTGGTGCTTCACGTGAACATCCTTACGCGGGCAGGAAGTTGACGGGGTGGTCGCCGGTCGCCCACAGGTACTGGACGGCGTAGGCACGCCAGGGGCGCCAGGCCGCGGCGCGGGCGGTGAGGGCCGCCGGGGTCGCGGGCAGGCCCAACTCCCGGGCGGCGTGGCGGACTCCGAGGTCGGTGGCGAGGAAGGCGTCGGGGTCACCGAGGGCGCGCATGGCGATGACGTCGGCGGTCCAGGGGCCGAAGCCGGGCAGCGCGAGGAGCTGGGCGCGGGTCCGGGGCCAGTCGCTCTCGGGGCCCAGGTGGAGGGTGCCGTCGGCGAGTTGGGCGACCAGGGTGGTGAACGTCGTCCGGCGGGTGCGCGGCATCGCGAGGGTCTCGGGGTCGAGGCCGGCCAGCGCCTCGGGGGTGGGGAAGAGGTGGGTGAGGCCGCCCTCCGGGTCGTCCACGGGGTCGCCGTACGCGGTGACCAGGCGGGCGGCGTGGGTGCGGGCCGCCGCTGTCGAGACCTGCTGGCCCAGGACCGCGCGGATCGCGAACTCGGCCTCGTCGACGGTGCGGGGGACGCGGCGGCCCGGGGCCTTGTCGACGAGCGGGGCGAGGACCGGGTCCGTGCGCAACTGCTCGTCCACGGCGACCGGGTCGGCGTCCAGGTCCAGCATGCGGCGGCAGCGGCTCGTCGCGACGGTCAGGTCGCGCAGGTCACTGAGGGTGAGACGGCACGCGATGTGGTCGGGGCGGGGGGTGAGGGCGACGATGCCGTGTCCGTACGGCAGCCGCAGGGTGCGGCGCAGGGCACCGTCCCGCCACTCCTCGACGCCGGGGACGGCTGTCGCCGCGAGGTGGCCGAAGAGGTTGTCGGGGTTGAGGGGGGCGCGGAAGGGCAGGCGGAGCTGGAGGGCGCCCGGGGTGCCCTTCGCCGACTTCGGTGCGCGGGAGCGGAGTTCGGTCGGGGCGAGCGCGAAGACCTCGCGGACGGTGTCGTTGAACGTGCGGATCGAGGAGAAGCCCGCCGCGAACGCCACGTCCGCCATGGGGAGTTCGCTGGTCTCGATCAGTATCCGCGCGGTCTGCGCACGCTGCGCACGCGCCAACGCGAGGGGGCCCGCGCCGAGTTCGGCCAGGAGCTGGCGTTCCACCTGGCGGGTGCTGTAGCCCAGGCGGGCCGCGAGGCCGGTGACGCCGTCGCGGTCGACCACACCGTCCGCGATCAGCCGCATCGCCCGCGCCACGGCGTCCGCGCGGTGGTTCCACTCCGGCGAGCCGGGGCTCGTGTCCGGGCGGCACCGCTTGCACGCCCGGAACCCGGCCTGCTGGCAGGCCGCCGCGCTCGGGTAGAACGACATGTTCCGCGGCTTCGGCGGTACGGCCGGACAACTCGGCCGGCAGTAGATCCCTGTCGTGTGCACCGCCGTGAAGAACCACCCGTCGAACCGCGCATCCTTCGACTGCACGGCCCGCACACAGCGCTCCCGGTCGGTGTGCATCGCGTTCTGCATAAGTCCAGCATGGGGGCAGGCTGGGGGTTCGGCTGGCGGAAATACGACATGGACGTGGGGCGGGCGAGGGCGTGGACGCCGGGGTGCGGGTGCCTACGGGGCGGGGTCGCGCCGACCGGCGGCGGGCCTGGCCCAGGCAGGGGTCGTACTGCCGTAGGCGGGCGGAGGGTGACCGGTGCCGACTGGTGCGGGCCGCCTTCCTGCCGCCTGGCGGTACCGGCTCGGTGCCGCTGACTCGGAGTGGCCGCAGGCGCTGGGTGACCGGCATCGGGCGTTCCGCTCCGCCCGCATCGAACCCCACGGGAACCGGCGCCCGCGCCCCCGCCGACCTCCCGGTCACCCCCGCCAGGCCGACTCCCTCAACAACCGCAGCCCGTTCAGCCCCACCAGTACGGTCGACCCCTCATGCCCGGCCACCCCCAGCGGCAGCGGCAGGTGTCCGAACAGGTCCCACAGCACGAGCCCCGTGATGAACACCCCCGCGATCACGAGGTTCTGGCGGACGAGGCGGCGGGCCGTGCGGGAGAGGCGTACGGCGGCCGGTACGGCGGTGAGGTCGTCGTGGACCAGCACCGCGTCGGCGGTCTCCAGCGCGAGGTCCGAGCCGGCGTGGCCCAGGGCGACCCCCGCATGGGCGACGGCGAGGGCGGGCGCGTCGTTGACGCCGTCGCCGACGAAGAGGACGCGGGTCCCCAGTTCCCGTACGGCCGCGGCCTTCTCCTCGGGGAGGAGCCCGGCGCGTACGTCGGTGATGCCGGTCGCCGCGGCCACGGGAGCGGCGGCCTCCGGCTGGTCCCCGGTGAGCAGGACGGGCGCCGCCCCGGTGAGCGCGGTCAGCGCGGCGACGGCGGCCGGGGCCTCGGCGCGGAGCCGGTCGGCGAGGGCGAGGGTGCCGACGGGGACGCCGTCGCGGGTGACGAGGACGGTCGTGCAGCCGCTCGCACCATCCGTACGGCTCTCGCCCTCCCCCTCCACGCCCCTTCCGGAAACCCGCCCGGCGGCCACGGCACGCTCCCCGGACATGCCCTCGCCGCTCGCCGACGCCCGCCCGACAGCGACGACGCCCTCTTCCGGCCCCCACCCGACGGTCACTGCACGCCCCTCCAGCCCCTGCCCGACGCCCACGCCAGACCCGTACCCCGCGGAAACCCTCCCCACCGTCACCGCGCACCCCTCCACCACAGCCTCGACCCCCCACCCGGGCCGGGCGACGAAGCTGTCCGCGCGAGGCACCTCGATCCCCCGGGCCCCGGCCTCCGCCACGATCGCCCGCCCCAGCGGATGCTCACTCGCGTGCTCGGCGGCGGCCGCCAGCGCGAGGAGCCCGTTCTCGTCGAGCCCGGAGCCGGCCGCCGCCCGCACCGTGCGCACCTCAGGCACCCCCTCGGTCAGGGTGCCCGTCTTGTCCAGGGCGACGGCGTCGACGGCGCCCAACTGCTCCATCGCGACGGCGGACTTGACGAGGACTCCGTGGCGTCCGGCGTTGGCGACGGCCGACAGGAGGGGTGGCATGGTGGCGAGGACGACGGCGCAGGGCGAGGCGACGATCATGAAGGTCATGGCCCGCAGGAGCGCGCTCGTGAGGTCCGCCCCGAACGCGAGCGGCACGGCGAACACCGCGAGCGTGGCGACGACGACGCCGACGGCGTACCGCTGCTCGACCTTCTCGATGAGGACCTGGGTGGGCGCCTTGGTGCGGGACGCCTCCTCGACGAGGCCCACGATGCGGGCGATGACGGAGTCGGCGGGGTCGCGTTCGACGCGGACGCGGAGCGAGCCGGTGCCGTTGAGGGTCCCGGCGTACACCTCGTCGCCGGCGCGTTTCACGACCGGCAGGGACTCCCCCGTGACGGTCGCCTGGTCGACCTCGCCGACGCCGTCGAGGACCCGGCCGTCCCCGGCGATGCGTTCCCCGGGCCGGATCAACAGCACATCGCCGACGGCGAGTTCGGCGGCGGGGACGACGGACTCGCCGGTGTCGGTGAGGCGGGTCGCGGTGTCGGGCGCGAGGTCGAGGAGGCCGCGTACGGAGTCGGCGGTCCGGGCGGTGGCCAGCGCTTCGAGCGCCCCGGAGGTCGCGAAGATGACGATGAGCAGCGCGCCGTCGAGGACCTGCCCGATCGAGGCGGCGCCGATCGCGGCGACGATCATGAGGAGGTCGACGTCGAGGGTCTTCTCGCGCAGCGCGCGGAGCCCTTCCAGTGCGGGTTCCCAGCCGCCGGAGACGTAGGAGACCGCGTACAGGGGCCCGTACAGCCAGGCCGGGCCGCCGCCGAGGTCGGCGGCGAGGGCGAGCGCGAAGAAGAGGGTCGCCGTGAGGGCCCAGCGCGCCTCGGGCAGGGCGAGCAGGCGGGTGCGGCGGCGGGGGACGGCCACCGGGCGGGCGGGAGCAAGGGTCGCTGACACCCGCGCCACCATACAGGAACACATGAAGACTCATTCATTCGTTCATGTGTGATAGGTAGAATGCCCTCATGGGTCATGGAGTCGTCACCACCGAAGCCGCTGAGCGGGTGCGCCTCGACGCGGACAACGTCACGAAGGTGGCCACCACCCTCCAGGCCCTGTCCACCCCGTCCCGGCTGCTGATCCTGGCCCGGCTGCGCGAAGGCCCGCTGCCCGCCACGGAGTTGGCGGCGGAGGTCGGCATGGAGCAGTCGGCGTGCTCGCACCAGCTGCGGCTGCTGCGCAACCTGGGCCTGGTGGTCGGCGAGCGGCGCGGCCGGTCCGTCGTCTACGCGCTGCACGACCACCACGTCGCCGAACTGCTGGACCAGGCCGTCTACCACGTGGAGCACCTGCGGCTCGGGCTCAGCGACACCGACGCCGACACGGACATCGCCGAGCCCGGATAGAGCAGCCGTGGGTCACATGTTGATCATGTGCCCGGCGAGTCCGTGCACCGCCTCCTTCACCGCCTCGCCCAGCGTCGGGTGCGCGTGCACGTTGCGGGCGACCTCGTGGACGGTCAGGTCCCACTGCTGCGCGAGCGTCAACTCCGGGAGCAGTTCGGTGACATCGGGTCCGATGAGGTGGCCGCCGATCAGCTCGCCGTGCGTGGCGTCGCTGATGAGCTTGACGAAGCCGGTGGTGTCGCCGAGGCCGTGGGACTTGCCGTTGGCGGTGAAGGGGAACTTGGCGACCTTCACGTCGTACCCCTTCTGGCGCGCCTGGGCCTCGGTGTAGCCGAAGCTCGCGATCTGGGGCTGGCAGTAGGTCGCGCGGGGGATCATCGCGTAGTCGAGCTCCATGGTCTCGGCGCCCGCGAGGGTCTCGGCGGCGATGACGCCCATGGCCTCGGCGGTGTGCGCGAGCATGAGCTTCGCGGTGACGTCGCCGATCGCGTAGATGTGCGGCACGGAGGTACGGCAGTAGCCGTCGACGTCGATCGCGCCGCGCTCGGTGAGCCGTACGCCGGTCGCCTCCAGGCCGTAGCCGGTGACGTTCGGGGCGAAGCCGATCGCCTGGAGGACCTTGTCGGCCTCGATGACCTGCTGGGCGCCGTCCTTGCCGGTGACGGTGACACGGACCCGCTCGCCCGACTCGTCGATGGACTCGACGCGGGTGGAGGTGAGCACGTCGATGCCCAACTTGCGGTACTGGCGGGCGAGTTCGGCGGAGACCTCGGTGTCCTCCAGCGGGGCGACGCGGTCGAGGAACTCGACGACGGTGACCTTCACGCCGTAGTTGTGCAGGACGTACGCGAACTCGATGCCGATCGCGCCGGCTCCGGCGATGACGATCGAGCGGGGGAGGTCGTCGGCGAGGATCTGCTCCTCGTAGGTGACGACGCGGGCGCTCTTCTTCGTACCGGGCAGCAGGCGCGGGGTGGCGCCGGTCGCGATGACGCAGTCGCCGAAGCCGATCGTCCGCGTCGCGCCGTCGCGGCCGGTGACCCGGAGGGTGTTCGCGTCGAGGAAGGTGCCCCGGCCGTCGAACTCGGTGATCTTGTTCTTCTTCATCAGGTAGTGGACGCCCTTGACCCGGCCGTCGGCGACGCGACGGCTGCGCGCGTACGCCTCGGCGTAGTCGAAGGTGACCTGGCCCTCGACCTTGATGCCGAAGGTCTTCGCCTCGTGGGTGAAAATGTGGGCGAGTTCGGCGTTGCGCAGCAGCGCCTTGGTGGGGATGCAGCCGACGTTGAGGCAGACGCCGCCCCAGTACTTCTCCTCGACGACCGCGACGCTCTTGCCCAGTTGGGCGGCGCGGACGGCCGCGACATAGCCGCCGGGGCCCGCTCCGAGCACGACGACGTCGAATCGCTCGTCCATGGCTTCCTCTTCCCTCACGGTGCACGAAGGCCGCCGGAAACAGTGTCCGGCGGCCGTTTCCGTGAGGAATTCTCCTACTCGGCCGAGGTCGGACGCCGGGACGCGGCTGTCGCGTCGGTCACGTCCTTGATCGGCCGCAGCCGGTAGGTGTACGCGTAGTCGCGGCCGGCGAAGAGCTTGAACTCGTCGTGCGTGTGCGCGCCCCAGCTGTTGTCGCCGCCGATGCCCATCTGCCGGTGGTTGACGCGGAGCACCACCTCGGCGCGCGGGGTGAGCTGGTAGTCGTGCCGCACCCCGGCCGACAGGTCCTCGGGCGTGTGGTGCGAGGCGTTGATCTCCAGCAGGGGTTCACCGGACACCAGCAGCCCGCGCCCGCGCCGGTCGGTGAGCGCCGCCCAGCGGACGTCGGTCTTGTTGCCGTTCTCCTGCGGCCGCATGTACGGCGTCCACTGCTCGGCGACGCTCCCGCGCCAACGCCCCACGTCCGTCGCGTCCTTGCGGTCCCAGTGGTTCTCCTCGGGCCCGCGCCCGTACCAGTGCAGCTCGCTGAGGCGCGCGGGCAGGAACAGCAGGCTCCCCACCTCCGGGATGTACGGCAGGTTCGCCGCGCCCGGGTGCAGGGTGTGGTCCACCTTGATCTCGGCGTTGCCGAAGACGGTGTAGACGGTGGTGTACGTCGACGGCGTGGTCGTCGGCAGGGTGCCGCTGACGCTGATCTCCACGCCCTTGTCGGCGAGTCGGCGTACGGCGACGCCCTTCACCTCGCGCCGGGCGCCGGCGTCGCGCCAGGTCTGGTTGCGGGTGTGCTGCCCGTTGCCCTTGTCGTTGTCGGTGGGCGCCCGCCAGAAGTTGGGGGCGGCGCCGGAGACCAGGAGAGGGCTGCCGCCCGCGACGTACGAGGTGATGAGGCCGCTCGCCTTGTCGACGACGACGGTGAAGTCCTCGCCGGTGACGGTGACCTTCGTGGCGTCCTCGGTGTGGCTCAGGGCCGCAACTGACGCGAGCGGTACGGGAGTCACCGCCGGGCTGCCCGCGTCGACCGGGAGCTGGAGGCGCGCGATCTCGTGGCCGGACTTCGCCCAGGGGGTGGACTCCCTGAGGGTGAAGGCGAGTTGGAGGAAGTACTCGGCGCCGGGGGCCGGTTTCGCGGGGAGTCTGACGGGGACGGTGACGCTCTTGCTCGTGAGGGGCGCGATGTCGAGCTGGGCGCGGCCGAGCTTCCCCCGCTGGACGGTCTCGCCGTCCCGGACAAGGGTCCAACCGGCGTCGAACGCGCGGAGGTTGGTGAAGAGGAACTCGTTGACGAGGGTGACCTCGCCGGGCTTCGTGCCCGGGGTCGCCTGGATCTCCTGGTAGACGCGTTTGACCTCGGCGGACTTGCCGGTGCGGGCCCGGTCGGGCAGGACGATGCCGTCTCCGACGAACGCGCCGTCGTTGGGGAAGTCGCCCCAGTCGCCGCCGTACGCGAAGTACGTCTTCTCCTTCGGCTTCTTCTCGGCGTGGCCGACGGTGGCCGCGTCGAACCAGAAGCGGACGCCGTCGTCGGTCGGCTTCCTTGTGGTGGAGGCGAGTTCGGTCGCGGTGAGGGCGCGGGCGTAGACGTGGGCGCGGCGGATGGTGCCGATGAACTCGCGGGTGTGGTTGTCGGTGTCGGTCGCGAGGGCGAGGGGGGCGGTGTTGACGCCGGGGCGGCGGGTGGTCGTGCGGGTGGCGCGGGCGACGCCGTCGACGTAGAGGGTGACGGTGCCCGCGTCGGCGTCGAAGACCCCGGCGACGTGGTGTTCGCGGCCCGCCCAGTCGGTGGGCAGGGACCAGCTCGCGCTGACCCACTGGCCGCCGCCGTGGATGAAGAACTCCACCGACTCGTTGGACTGTTTGAGCGCGTACTGCGTGTCGCCCTTGGCCAGGATCGGCTGGTGGTAGCCGGTGACGCGCGGGGTGATCCAGGCTTCCAGGGTGAGGGAGCCGGTGAGGTCGAGGGCGGGGTCGCGGGGGAAGACCGTGGCGCCGGAGACGCCCTTGTCGCGGTCGAACGTCCCGGCGGACGCGATGAGTTCACCGCGCAGCTTCAACGGACCGCTCTCGGTGAGGAGTTGACGGACCGGGGTGCGCTCGGTGAGGGACTGGTCGACGAAGTCCCAGATCCAGCCGCCCTGGAGGACGTCGTGGCGGCGGACCAGGTCCCAGTACTTGGTGAAGTTCCCGGTGGAGTTGCCCATCGAGTGGGCGTACTCGATCATCACGTACGGCCGGGTGTCGGCGGTGTCCTTGGCGCGGGCCTCGACGCGGGACGGGGAGTCGTACATCTCGGAGCGGATGTCGCTGATGCCGGGGCGGTCGTCGCCCTCGTACTGGACGACGCGGGTCGTGTCGTAGGACTTGATCCAGTCGTGCATGTTCACGAACGTCCGCCCGCCGCCCGCCTCGTTGCCGAGGGACCAGATGACGACCGAGGCGTGGTTCTTGTCGCGGTGGACCATGTTCTGGGCGCGGGCGACGCAGGCCGCGGACCAGTCGGGGTGGTCGCCGGGGTACTGGTCGCGGATGCCGTGGGTTTCGAGGTTGGTCTCGTCGACGAGGTAGAGGCCGTACTCGTCGGCGAGTTCGTACCACTGCGGGTTGTTCGGGTAGTGCGAGGTGCGCACGGAGTTGATGTTGAGCTGCTTGATCAGCTTCATGTCGTTGACGAGGTCCGCGCGGGTGAGGGCGGTGCCCCGCTCGGGGTGCATCTCGTGGCGGTTGGTGCCCCGGAAGGAGACGGGCTGCCCGTTGATGCGCATCAGCCCGTCCTTGAGGGCGAACTCGCGCAGGCCGACGCGGTGGGAGACGGTCTCCACCACCTTGCCCGCGGGGCTGCGGAGTTGGAGGACGGCCGTGTAGAGGTAGGGGTCCTCGGCGGACCACAGGCGCGGTCTCGGTACGGCTCTGGAGGCGGTCACCGTGACGTCCTCGCCGGTGGCGGTGACGTCGGCGCGCTGGCTGAGGGGGCGCGGCCACACGGGGTGGCCCTGGGCGTCGTACAGCATCGTGTCGACGGTGTACGCGCCCACGGTGTCGTCGTAGGCGCGGACGCTCGCGGTGACGTCGAGGGCGGCCGTGGTGTAGCCGTCCGCCAGGGGGGTGTCGAGCTTGAAGTCGCGCAGGTGGACCGACGGGGTGGAGTACAGGTAGACCGAGCGGAAGATGCCGCTCAGCCGGATCATGTCCTGGTCCTCCAGCCAGTCGCCGTCGGAGTAGCGGTAGACCTCGACGGCGATCTGGTTGGTGCCGGCTCTCAGGTGCGGGGTGATGTCGTACTCGGCGGGGGTGTACGAGTCCTCGCTGTAGCCGACGAGTTGGCCGTTGATCCACACGTAGTGCGCGGACTTGACGCCCTCGAAGTGCAGGAAGGTGCGCCGGCCCGACCAGTTGCGGGGGACGGTGAAGGTGCGGCGGTACTGGCCGACGGGGTTGTAGCGGGTGGGGGCGGCGGGCGGCTGCGCGTTCTCGCCGAGGCCGTTGGGGCCCCACCAGGGGTAGGTGATGTTGATGTAGATCGGGAAGTCGTAGCCGTGCCGCTGCCACACCGAGGGGACCGGGATCGTGTCCCAGTCCCGGTCGTCGAGGTCGGTGCGGTGGAAGTCCTCGTCGCGGTCCTCGGGGCGGTCCGCGTAGGCGAACTTCCAGTTGCCGTCGAGGCTTTGGCGGTACGGGGAGCGGGTGCGGTCGGCTTCGAGGGCCGCGCCGACGCCGTCGTACGGCATGAGTGTGGTGTGCGGGGGCTGGGTGCCGACGCGGAACAGGTCGATCTGGCCGTTCCACTCGGGCTGGGCGGCCTCGGGGCCCGCCGCCCGGGCGCGCGGCATCGTGCCCGAGGAGGCGGACAGCGCGAGCGCGCCCAGGACGGCGGCGGAGCCCTCCAGGAGCCGGCGGCGGCTGACGACGGGCCGTCCGGCGTCCGTCGGGAGCGGCGGGTGCGGGTGGGGGTGCGGCATGGCCGTGACCTTCCTCGGTTCTCCGTGCCTCGTCCCGGGCACGTCAGTTCCTGTCGGATGCTGTTGCCGAACCGAACAGCGGCACGTTTCACTGGCGATCCGTCAACTTGCCCCGCATCCGCGCGTTCTGCCGCCCGGACGTGGGACTACTGCTGGTGAAACGGTGACTCCTGAGCCAGCCACACCCTAGGTCCCGGGTACAGGTGAAGCAATCACCCTGTAAGACTTTGTGCAATTCTGGTTGACCAGAACATCACCCTCGCAGCGCGTCCACGGCACCGCGCGCCTCGCCTATGCACGCGTCGAGTATCCCGACCGCCTCGTCGACGTCCCGCCGCGTGTGCTCCGCCATCACCTGGAGCCGGAACCTCGCCGCGTCGGAGGCGACGGCGGGCTGCTCCACCAGATGCGCGATCAGCCCCGCCCGCGCGATCAGCCCGGACGCCGTACGCCCGGTCGGGGTGTCCCCGATCAGGACGGGTACGACGGGACAGACCACGTCGCCCATCACCTCAAGCCCCTTCGCCGTCAACCCCTCCCGCAGCCGTACGGAGTTGGCCCGCACCGCCTGCCTGCGGCGTTCCCCCTCGGGGGAGTTGACGACTCCCAGCGCCGCGAGCGCCACCGCCGTCTGGACGGGCGTGATCGCGCTGGAGAAGGTCTGCGGGCCGCCGAACATGCGGACGTACTCCCGCGCCGACGCCGACCTCGTCGCCAGGAAGCCGCCCGTCGTCGCGAACGTCTTGGAGAACGCGCCCACCACGAAGTCGACTTCGCCGAGGATGCCGTGAACCTCCGGCTGGCCGCCGCCCGTCGCTCCCATCGCGCCGAAGTCGTGGGCCACGTCCACGAGGAGCTGGGCGCCGAACTCGCGGCAGATCGCGAGGAGTTCGGCGAGGTCCGGGGTGTCCGAGTCCATCGAGAAGACGCCCTCGGTGACCACCAGGACCGCGTTGGCCGTGTCCGTGGCACGGATCTTGCCCAGGTGGCGCCGGACCGCCGTGTTGTCGAGGTGCCGGAAGAAGCCGACCGTCGCGCCGCTCGCCGCCGCGCCCTGCCTCAGCGAGTCGTGGGAGAGCTTGTCCAGGAGGATGTGGTCGTTCTTGTGCATCAGCGCGCGGATCGTGCCGAAGCCCGAGGCCCAGCCGGTGGGGAAGAGCATGACGTGGTCCGTGCGGAGCGCTGCCGCGAGGCCGGCCTCCAGCTCCTTGCTCAGCGGGTTCGCGCCGCCCAGCGCCGGTGAACCCGCCGTCAGGGGGCCGTAGTCGCACAGTGCGCTGTGGGCGGCTTCCAGGACTGCCGGGTGGCCGGTCAGCGAAAGGTAGTCCTGGCCGCCGAAGTTGGGGCCGGTGGTGGTGACGCCGGTGTCCGAGACCGCCGTGGCGCGGGGGGTCAGCGCGGTGTCGTAGCGGCGGAAGTACGGCCACAGGTCCGCCTGTTCGCGGTCGCGCTGCCAGGTGAGGTAGGGGTCGTTGCGGGTGGTGAGGTCGGGGCCGGACGCGAGGCGGAAACGCATGATGTCCTTGGTGCGGGCGTCGTCCAGCGTGGGGATGGTCATGGGGGGAGCTTTCTCGAAGGGGCCCGGGTGGGGCCCTGCGAGAGTGACGCTACGGGTGGGGTTGGGGGGTTACGGGGGGTCCTGACGGGTCCTTGATCTCGCGGAAGCGGTTTCTGTACGCGTCCGGGCCCGGGTCAGTACACGTCCCGCATGTACCGCTTCTCGGCGGCGAGTTGCTTCACGTACGCCGCCGCCTCCGTCTCCGTCATGTCGCCGTGGAGCATCACGATGTCGCGCAGCGCCCGGTCGACGTCCTTGGCCATGCGGGAGGCGTCGCCGCAGACGTAGAAGCGGGCGCCGTCGCGGAGCCAGGACCAGAGCTGGGGGCCGTGTTCGCGCATGCGGTCCTGGACGTAGACCTTGGCGCGCTGGTCTCGGGAGAAGGCGGTGTCGAGGCGGGTGAGGGTGCCGTCGGCGAGGAGGGCGGCGAGTTCGTCCTCGTAGTAGAAGTCGGTGGAGCGGCGCTGTTCACCGAAGAAGAGCCAGTTGGGGGCGCGGTGGCCGCGCGCGCGGCGTTCGTGGAGGAAGCCCAGGAAGGGGGCGACGCCGGTGCCGGGGCCGATCATGATCGTGGGGACGCCGGTCTCGGCGGGCGGCCGGAAGTGCGGGGAGCGCTGGACGTGCAGCGGCACTTCGGTGCCGGGTTCGGCGTCGGCGAGGAACGGCGAGCAGACGCCCTGGCGGGGGCGGCCCTCGCGGTTCTCGTAGCGGACGACGGAGACGGTGAGGGAGACGAGGTGGGGGTCGGTGAGGGGGCTGGACGAGATGGAGTACAGGCGGGGGCGGAGCCGTCCCATGACGTCGGCCCACTCCTGCGCGTCCGCCTCGATATCGAACTCGGCGGCCACGTCGACGGCTTGGCGCCCCCAGGACCACTTCGCCAGCTCGTCCTTGTTGTCGGGGCGCAGCAGCTTGCGCAACTCCCGTGGGTCGCGGGTGCGTTCGGCGGCGAAGCGGAGCAGGGAGGAGGTGACGCGGGTGATGTCGAGGCACCGCGACAGGGCCTCGTCGAAGGGGACCTGGTCGCCCTCGACGTCGACCGGGCTGTCCGGGTCCACTCCGGTGACGGTCAGCCACTCCTTCACCAGGGACGGGGAGTTGAGGGGGCGGACGCCGAGCGCGTCGCCGGCCTCGTACACGAGCGGGATCTCGCTGTCGCGGGTGTCGAACGTGAAGCGGCGGACCTCCTTGCCCGAACCGGCCCCGCTGAGCAGGACGTTGCCGACGAGGCGGCCGGTCGCGGAGACGGGACGGGCCGGGCGGGGCCGGGCAACGGCCTTGGGGGGTACGGGAGTCGGCGGGGCGCCGGTGAGCGCGCCCAGCACCTGGTCGAGCCACTCCCCCGCCTGCGTCTCGTAGTCGGGCTCGCAGTCGATGCGCGGCGCGAGCCGTACGGCGCCCAGCTCGTCCATGCGGTCGTCGAGCCGTCGCCCGTGGCCGCAGAAGTCGTCGTACGACGAGTCGCCGAAGGCGAGGACCGCGTACCGGCGGCCCTCCAGCCGTCCGGCGTCGGGTGCGGTGAGGCCCGCCCAGAAGCCGGCGCCGTTGTCAGGAGCGTCGCCGTCGCCGAACGTGCTGGTGATGAGGAGGAGATCGGCGTCCGAGGGCAGCGCGGCGGGGTCGGCCTGGTCCATCTCGACGAGGGACGCGGTGTGTCCGCCCTGGGTGAGGCGGGCGGCGGTCGCGGCGGCGAACTCCTCGGCGTTGCCGGTCTGCGAGGCCCACAGGATGACGACCTGCCGTACGGCGGCGGGAGTCGGGGCGGGCATCCGTGAATACAGGCCCGCGAGCGTGCCGTTGACCCACAGGGCGTGCTCGGGGCTGAAGGGCGCGTCCGGCGGGAGGACCGGGACGCCGGGGGCGCCCGCCGGTATCGCGGCCAGGAAGCCCAGCAGGTACTGCCGTTCGCGTTCGCTGAGGACGGGGGGCGGGGTGTTCTCCAGGCCGAAGAGGGAGGCGGACGCGGCGGGCGGGGCGGTGGGGGAGGTCAGGACGGCGGTCGGGGTGAGCACCGGCCTCGTGCTCTCGGCTTCCGGCGCCGGCATCCGTACGCTCACCGCCGTGGCCGTCTTCGTCAACGACACCGCGCACACCTTCAGTTCGGGCTGGAACGACAGCGGGTCGACGGCGTCGCTGCTGACCGCGTTGACGCTCAGGTACTCCCCGAAGAGGTCGTTCCAGTGGAAGGGGGCGAAGCAACTCCCTTGCTGTACGCGGTCGGTGACGACGGCGGGCAGGACGGCACGCCCCCGCCGGGAGGCGACCTCCACCGAGTCCCCCTCGGCCAGCCCGAGCCGCTGCGCGTCCTCGGGGTGGATCTCCACGAACGGCCCGGGGTTCAGCTTGTTGAGCTTCGCGACGCGGCCCGTCTTGGTGAGCGTGTGCCACTGGTGCTGGAGGCGCCCGGTGTTGAGGACGAACGGGTAGTCGTCGTCGGGCAGCTCGGCGGGCGGCAGGTGCGGGCGGGCGTGGAAGACCGCGCGCCCGGAGGGGGTCGCGAACTTCAGCGAGCCGTCGGGGCGGACGTACCGGATGGGGTTGCGGTCGGGCCCGTCGGGCGCGGCCGGCCACTGGACGGGCGTCTCGCGCAGCCGGTCGTACGTGACCCCGCGCAGGTCGTAGCCGGTGGCCGGGTTGTACGCGCCCTTGATCTCCTCGAAGATCTCCTCGGCGCTCGTGTAGGTGAACCCGCTCTCGTACCCCATCGCGCAGGCGATGTCGGCGATCAGCCGCCAGTCGGCGACGGCCTCGCCGGGCGCGTCCACGGCGGGTTGGGCCAGGGTGAGGGTGCGCTCGCTGTTGATGAGGACGCCCTCGGTCTCCGTCCACAGCGCGCCCGGCAGGATCACGTCGGCGTACGCGGCGGTCTCGGTCTCCGCGAACACGTCCTGGACGACGACGAGTTCGGCCGCCTCCAGGCCCTCGATGACGGTCCTGCGGTTGCCGACGGAGGCGACGGGGTTGGTGCAGATGATCCACGCCGCCTTGATCTCGCCGTCGGCCATCTTGCGGAACATCTCGACGGTGCCCTTGCCGACGCCGTCGGCGCGGATCGTGCCGGGCTCCAGGTTCCACAGGCGTTCGGTGAACTCCCGGTCGGCGTCGGCAAGAACTGACCGCTGGCCGGGCAACCCCGGTCCCATGTAGCCCATTTCGCGGCCGCCCATCGCGTTGGGCTGGCCGGTGAGGGAGAACGGGCCGCTGCCGGGGCGGCAGATGGCGCCGGTCACGAGGTGCAGGTTGACCAGCGCGTTGGTGTTCCAGGTGCCGTGCGTGGACTGGTTGAGGCCCATCGTCCAGCAGCTCGTCCACTCCCCCGCCTCGCCGATCAGGCGGGCCGCCTCGCGGAGGTCGGCCTCGGGGATGCCGGTGATCTCGGCGACCGTGTGCGGCGGGTAGTCGGCGAGGAAGGCGGGCATCGCCTCCCAGCCCTCGGTGTTCGCGGCGATGAAGTCGGGGTCCGTGTGGCCGCCCTCCACCAGGAGGTGCAGGAGGCCGTTCAGGAGCGCGAGGTCCGTACCCGGTTCGACCTGGAGGAACAGGTCCGCCTTCGCCGCGGTCGCCGTGCGGCGCGGGTCGACGACGATCAGTTTCGCGCCGGACGACTTGATCCGGTCCAGCATCCGCAGGAACAGGATGGGGTGGCAGTCGGCCATGTTCGAGCCGATGACCAGGAAGACGTCCGCCCGGTCGAGGTCGTCGTACGAGCCGGGCGGACCGTCCGCGCCCAGCGACAGCTTGTAGCCGGTGCCCGCGCTCGCCATGCACAGGCGGGAGTTCGACTCGATCTGGTTGGACCGCAGGTAGCCCTTGACCAGCTTGTTCGCGAGGTACTGGGCCTCCAGGCCCATCTGTCCCGAGACGTAGAGGGCGACCGAGTCGGGGCCGTGCTCGTCGACGATCTCCCTCAGGCGGCGTGCCGTTTCGGCGACCGCCTCCGCGACGGGCGTGGGGTGCGGTTCCTCGCCGCGGTCCGCGCGGACCAGGGCGGTCGTGAGGCGGCCCGGTGCGGAGAGCATGTCGGCCGTCGTGGCGCCCTTCGTGCAGAGGCGGCCCTGGTTCGCGGGGTGCTCCTTGTCGCCGGTCGCCTTCAGGACCGTACGCCGTCCGTCGGGGCCCATCCCGATGTCGAGGACCATGCCGCAGCCGACACCGCAGTACGAGCAGACCGTGCGCACCTTCGTCGCGCTGTCGGTCCGCGGGTCCGGCACGGCGGCCACGGGCGCCCCCTTCTGTCTGACGATCGGCCTGGTGAGAGCCTCAGTGACGGTACGAAGTGCTGATTACGCCGGTGTCTCCCTCGCAGGTCACCAGGGGTTAACCCCGCCGCACAGGGCCGCCCGGCGGCCTGTGAGCGGGCCGCTTCCGTCGCGGGGCCGGCGCCGAGACCGACGCCCGACAGATCACGAACGCCTCCTCCGGAGCCGACCCGGACATCACACGGACCTGAACCCGAGTATCACCGGTTTCCGCAGGCCGCTCGGGGGAGACGGGGGCTGCTACGGCCTTCACGGACACGCCGCGCGCCCGTCCGGGCACCCGCCCGAGGACGGGCATCGATGCAGCGGCGGACGGCTGTTGCGGCGAGGCCGGTCGGAGGGAGGGAGCGCGGAACGGGTACCGCAGGGGGCGCGATTGTGACTCCGAACACAGCGCGGGAGTCCGTCAGGTGGAGGGCCGGGCTTCGGGGCGGATGGGTCGAGGGTGCGGTGGGCCGGTGGTCAGGGCCGCTCGGGTCCGCGGTAGGGCAGTGTCCGGCTGTAGACGACGCTCGTGGTCGTGGTGCCGAGGCCGGCCAGTTCGTCCATGAGCGTCTCCAGGTGTTCCATGGAGGTCGCGGCCACCTTCAGGGTGTAGCAGTCGTCGCCGGTGGTCCGCAGGCACTCCAGGATCTCCCGGCGTTCGGCGAGCAGGTGGTGCAGTGGCTGGTGGCGGTTGCCGGGGTACTTCAGGCGGACGACGGCGAGCACCGGGTAGCCGACCTTTGCCAGGTCCACGGTGGCGTGGTAGCCGGTGATGACGCCCAGCGACTCCAGATTCCGTACCCGCTCGGTGGTCGCCGACGGACTGAGGCTGACGCGGCGCCCCAGCTCGCTGAGGGAGAGGCGGGCGTCCTGCTGCAACTGCTCGATGATCGCCCAGTCGATGTCGTCGAGATTCACGGCCATGGCGCGATATTACCGGGAGATTCGCCGCAGAAAGCTGGAGTCACCGGGAAAGTTCGGTTCCCCGCAGCATGATCACCGCAATAACCTCAAGGCATGCAACTTGGTGTCAACGTACCGAACTTCGGGCCCGGGACCGACCCGGGCGTGCTGCGTGAGTGGACGCGGGTCGTGGCGGGGATCGGGTTCGATCTGCTGATGGTGTCGGACCACGTGGCCGTCACCCCGGATGTGGCGGAGCGGTATCCGGAGCCGTTCTACGACCCGTTCGCCACGCTGTCCTGGCTGGCCGGTATCAGTGATGGCGGGCTGGGGCTGGGCACGACCGTGTTGGTGCTGCCGTACCGTCATCCGCTGCTGGCGGCCCGGATGGCGAGCAGCCTGCAACGGCTCAGCGGTGGGCGGTTCGTGCTCGGAGTCGGGGTCGGATGGGCGCGGCAGGAGTTCGACGCGCTCGGGGTTCCGTTCGGCGCGCGGGGCCGGCTGACCGACGAATACCTGGGGGTGATGCGGCAGGTGTGGGAGGCGGAGGACCAGGCCGCGCCCGCGGTGTGGGTCGGCGGGCACAGTGCGGCGGCGGTCCGGCGGGCGGTCAGGTTCGGCGATGCCTGGCATCCGCTGAGGCTTCCGCTGACGCGGATGCGGTCGGTTCTCGCGGACAACGCGTTGCCGGGGTTCGCGCCGCGGATCGCGCTGCGTCTGACCGACGCTCCGGTCGAGGACGCCGAGCGGCCGGCCGGTGTCGGCGACGTACGGCAGATCGTGGCTGATCTGGCGGAGCTTCGCGGGCTCGGTGCCCAGGCGGTGGTGTTCGACCCGTACCACGGGGACCCGGCTCAGACCCGTCGGCCCGAGGCCGCGTGGCGCGCGCTCACCGCGGTCGCCGAGCAGTGGAGGGCGGCGTCGTGATCACCCCTGCTGACGAGGCGCTGCTGCGGCAGGCCATCGGTATCGCGGCACGCGCGGTGGAGCTGGGCGATGCGCCGTACGGCTCGCTGCTGGCCGGGCCGGACGGGGCGGTCCTCGCCGAGGCGCACAACACGGTCCGGCGGGACGACGACATCACGGCCCATCCGGAGTTGAAGCTGGCCCGGTGGGCAGCCCGTGAGCTGGACGCGGAGACGGCCGCCCGTACCACCCTGTACACGAGCTGCCAGCCGTGCGGCATGTGTGGCGGCGGCATCGTCCGCTCCGGCATCGGCCGGGTCGTGTACGCGCTCTCCACCGAGCAACTCGTCGAACTCAACCCGGAGTCGGGCCGCCGGCCGTCAGTGCCGCAGGACGGCCCGGCCCTGCACGACGAGGCACGCGCCCCCGTCGACTCCTACTACGGGCCGAGCCCATCGGCCGGCACTTGACCCACAGCTCCTCATACGCGTACCACCCGCTGCGAGCGCGCAGGCGGCTCTCCGGGATGACCGCCTTGATGCCGCGTCTGCGCAGGCGGGCAGCCGCCGGCCGGAGTTCGTGCCGGCGCCGGACACGTCGTCCCGCGCCCCCTCACCGCTCCGACAGGCTCCCCACCCCCGCGTAGTCCCGTGCGAACGCCGTCGCGTACGGCCCCGTCCTGGCCAGCCCCCGGATCCGCTCGCGCCGCAGCTCCAGGGCGAATCCGTGCTCGCCGGGGTCGACGGCCGGCAGGTGGAGGAGGTCCAGGAGGCGGTCGGAGAAGTCCTGGGCCCACCACGCGGCGGCGACGCGTCGGGCCTCGTACCCGGCGAGGACGCTGTCGTCGCCGTGCTGGATACGCCGGATCAGCCCGTCCGCGAGGTCCGCCGCGTCGGCGACCGCGAGGTTGAGCCCCTTGGCGCCGGACGGCGTCAGGAGGTGCGCGGCGTCGCCGGCGAGGAGGACGGGGCCGGAACGGAGGCGGCGTCGGACCCGGCCGCGCATGCGGAGGACGCCGGTCTCGCGCAGCCGTACGGGTGCGGGGTCGCCGGGCCCCGGGGCGAGCCGGAGGGCGAGTTGTTCGCGGACGCGGGTCTCGGGCCAGTCGGCCGGACTGTCGCCCGCGGGGATCTGGAGGTAGAGCCGGGCGACGTTCCCGGCGCGCGGCATCATCCCGGCGAACCCGGCGTCGTGGACGGCGTAGAGGACCCCTTCCACGGGGCGGGTCATGTCGGCGAGGACGGTGAGCCAGTCGTACGGGTAACGCCGTTGCGAGGCAAGGGAGTCGGGGAGGCTGTCGGCCACGACCCCCTGCGCCCCGTCGCACCCGACGACGAACTCGGCGTGCACGGCCCCGCGTTCGAGCCGCAGCGTGGTCCCCTCCAACTCCCGTACAGGCGCGTCGAAATGAACGGGGCACCCCGTCTTCTCCAGCGTCGCGACCAGGTCCCGGACCAGCAACTGCTGGGGATAGACCCAGTGCCGGTACCCCCCGGACAGCACCCCGTAGTCGACCCGGATCCGTTCCCCGAGGCACACGAAGTCGCACCACCCGTGCCGCTCCCCCTCCTTCAGCACCCCGTCGGCCAGCCCGTGCCCGGCGAGGAAGTCGACGACCCGGTGCTCCAACAGCCCGGCCCGCGCCCGCTGTTCGACATGCCGCCGGATCCCCCGCTCCCAGACCTCGACACGAACCCCGGCCCGGTGCAGCAGGGCCGCGAGCACCAGCCCGGCGGGCCCCGCCCCGACGATCGCGACCCGCCCGCCGCTCATCGCACGGCCGCCGGAACGACCGCCGGGTTGAACAGTTCGCGGATCACGGCGAACGGCACGTCCCCGTGCCACAGGAGGTACGCCTTGTACGCGGCCGGCCCCCCGCACGGCCCCCAGCTCCCCAGCCCGGCATCCAGCAGCGACCGCCGGAACGCGGTCCCCGCCGCTTGCAGCATGGGCCCGAGCGGCTCCGACGTGTCGGCGAGGCACCGCTCCGCCGAGGGGCACAGCTCCGGCCGGGCGACGACCACGTTCCGCGAGAGATCGCTCCCGTCGCCCCCGCCGAGCACGGAGTGCCGTACGACTCTCCCGCCGCCCTCGGCGCCGAGCAACTCCCCCGCACCCCAGGGTGTTTCGGCGGCCGGCACCCGGCGCTGCACGGCCCGCAGGACGGTCACGTCGGTGCCCGTCCAGGCCCGCAGCAGGGTCGTGGTGAGCCCGTCGGCGCCGAGCAGCAGCCGCGTCGCGGGATGGGTGAAGCGGCCGATGCGCAGGGCGATGTCCTCGGCGGTCCTCGCGACGAGGGCACCCTCGTCCTCCGCCCGCCGCTCGACGTCCAACTCCTCGGTCCAGATGGGTGATTGCACCGGCACGCTTTCCTCGGACGATCTTGGCAGGAACGCGCCGAAGCTAGCAGCAGAACGTTTCTGCCCCACCCGGAAGAAACGATCCGGCACCCAGAGTCACCCGACAGGATGAACCGGGGCGATCCGGATACGACGATCAGATCGCGGCGTACGCCGTGAACTCGTCGTACGCCTCCTCGTCGAACAGCACGAACCGCACCTCCTCGACCCGCGTGGGCGTCTCCCGCACGGTCCGCACCGCGATACGGGCCGCGTCGTCCATCGGCCAGCCGTAGATGCCGGCGGAGATCGCGGGGAACGCGACGGTGCGGGCGCCGAGTTCGTCGGCGGTCTTCAGGGATTCGCGGTAACAGGAGGCGAGGAGGGCGGAGCGGTCCTCGGTGGCGCTGTGGACCGGGCCGACGGTGTGGATCACCCAACGGGCGTCGAGATTCCCGGCAGTTGTGGAGACGGCCTGCCCGGTGGGGAGGCCCTTGCCGTAGTGACCTGCGCGGAGCTTGCGGCAGTCCTCCAGGATCGCCGGGCCGCCCCGGCGGTGGATGGCTCCGTCGACGCCACCGCCGCCGAGCAGCGAGGAGTTCGCCGCGTTGACGATGGCGTCGACGGTCTGGTCGGTGATGTCGCCCTGAACGAAGGTGAGAGTGGTCATAGGGGCGTTTCTACCGGCTCGGCGCCGTTTCTCACCCGCCTTTTCGCGCCCCGCCCTCCCCCGCCCGGCTCTTTCGCGCCAGGCCGAGCAGCAGGTCCTTGATCTCGGTCGCCGCGTACGCCTCGCGGGTCAACTCCGGCTCGGAGCACAGGAGTACGGGGCCGTGCTCGGGGTTGTCGGGGAGGCGGCCGTGGCTGCCGCGGACGCCGGAGGGGTCCAGGGGGACCGTACGGATGCGGTAGCGGAACCCGAGTTTCTTGCGGATGACCGAGCCGATGGCCCGCGCCTTGACCGCCGGGACCGACTCGTCGTACAGCAACTCGGCGGGGTCGTAGCCGGGTTTGCGGTGGATCTCGACCTGGCGGGCGAAGTCGGGGGCGCGGTCGTCGTCGAGCCAGTAGTAGTACGTGAACCAGGCGTCGGGCTCGGCGATGGCGACGAGTTCGCCGGAGCGCTCGTGGTCGAGGCCGTGCTCCTTCTTGCCGGCCGCGTCCAGCACCTCGTCCACGCCGTCGAGTCCGGCGAGGAGCGCGGCCACGCGGTCGGTGTCGGCGGGGTCGCGGACGTAGACGTGGGCGAGCTGGTGGTCGGAGACGGCGAAGGCGCGGGAGGTCCAGGGGTCGAGGTACTCCATGCCGTCCTGGGTGTGGACGTCGAGGAGACCGGCGGAGCGCAGGGCGCGGTTGATGTCGACGGGGCGGGTCGCGGGGGCGATGCCGTACTCGCTGAGGGCGACGACCGTCGCGCCCTCCTTCTCGAAGTGCGCGATCAACGGGCCGAGGGCGGCGTCGAGTTGGCGGGCGGCGGCGGCCGTCTGCGGGGAGGCGGGGCCGGTGCGCTGGGGTTCGTAGTCGAGGTGGGGGACGTAGACGAGGGTGAGGTCGGGCTGTTTGTCGTCGAAGATCTGCCGGGCGGCGGCCAGGATCCACTGGGTGGACGGCAGGCCCGCGTTGGGGCCCCAGTAGGTGAACAGGGGGAAGGCGCCGAGGCGTTCGGTGAGTTCGTCGTGGAGTTCGGGCGGCCAGGTGTAGCAGTCGGGTTCCTTGCGGCCGTCGGAGTAGTAGACCGGGCGGGGGGTGACCGTCCAGTCGACGTCCGCGCCCATCGCGTACCACCAGCAGACGTTGGCGACCGTGAAGTCCGGGTTCTCCTTGCGGGCCGTCTCCCAGATCTTCTCGCCGCCGACGAGGGCGTTGTGCTGGCGCCACAGCAGGACGTCGCCGAGGTCGCGGAAATACCAGCCGTTGGCCACCGCCCCGTGCACGGACGGGAGTTCGCCCGTCAGGAACGTCGACTGGACGGTGCAGGTGACGGCGGGCAGCACGGTGTCGAGGCGGGCCCGGGAGCCGCGCTCGCCGAGGGCCGCGACCGAGGGCATGTGGCGCAGCAGGTTGGGGGTGAGGCCGACGATGTCGAGGACGACGAGGCGCTTGCTCATGGGCGCTCCTGCGGGTGGTCGGGGCTTTCGAGGCCGAGGCCGGTCAACTGCTCGTGGGCCCAGGCGAGTTCGGCGGCGATCCCGCCGGGGAGGTCGGTGGGCGGGGTGGGCAGGACGGACCAGGTGTACGTCTCGACCTCGACGTGGTCGCACAGCGCCGCCGGCCCCGCGAACAACTCGGCGAATACCGCGGCGAGTTGGCCGGATGTGGTGCGCAGGGGAGGTTCGGGCTCGGCGTGCAGGGGCGCGTGGAAGTGCACGCGCCAGGGCCCGGTGCCCGTCGGGAGGGCGCCGTCGAGGGCCTCGGGCAGATCGTCGGCGGCGAGGATCTCGCCCGCGCGGACGGTACGGGTCTGGTGCAGGAACCGGGGTTCCGCGAGCCGGCGCAGCGCGGCGTGGGCGGCCGGGTCGGCGGGGTCGGTGGCCTCGATCGCGCTGGACGCCTGGAGTTTGACGACCGGCAGTCCGGCGGCCGTGAGGCGGGCGACGGCGTCGGCGGGGTCCTCGAACTGCACGGCGAGATGGCAGGCGTCCAGGCAGATCCCGAGGCGTTCGGGGTCGAGTCCGCCGAGCCGTTCGGCGGCCTGCGCGGTCGTCTCGACGACACAGCCGGGCTCGGGTTCGAAGCCGACGCGGATCGTGCGCCCGGTGTCCGCCTCGATGCCGGCGAGCCCGTCGGCCAGCCGGTCCAGGGCGCGGCGGGCGGTGTCCGCGCGGTCGGCGGGCCAGGGGTCGCGCCAGGCGAGGGGGACCGTGGAGACGCTGCCGCGTCGCGCGTCGTCCGGCAGCAGGGCGGCCAGCACCCGGGCGCAGTCCAGGGTGTGGGTGAGGCGGGCCTCGTCGGCCCAGTCGGGGAGGTAGACGTCCCTCTTGACGACCTCGTTGTGGAATCCGGCGTAGGGGAAGGCGTTGAGGGTGACCGTCTCCAGGCCCCTGGAGGCGAGTTCGTCCTTGAGGCGCTTCACCTGGCCCGCGTCGCGGGTGAGTTCGGCGACGACGTCGCGCGCCAGCCACAGGCCGATGCCGAGCCGGTCCACGCCCAGGCGTTCGCGCACCGGCTCGGCGTACGTGGCGAGTTGGGCGACCACGCCGTCGAAATCCTCCGCCTGGTGGACGTTGCTGCAGTAGCCCAGGTGGACTGTCGTACCGTCAGCGTGCTTGAGACGCACGGGAGTTCACTCCCCGCCGCGTTTGATCGAGTTGCCCTCGAACAGGGTCGTGTCGTCCGGCTTCACGTCGTCCAGCTCCAGTCGGCCGCTCTGGCCGTAGAAGGTGACGGGGTTGCGCCACATCACCTTGTCCACCGTGTCGTCGTCGAAACCGGCGGCCAGCATCGCGTCGGCGGTCTTGCGGGTCTTCAGCGGGTCCGAACTGCCCCAGTCCGCCGCCGAGTTGACCAGGACGCGGTCGGTGCCGTGGCCCTTGAGGATCTCGACCATGCGGTCCTCGCTCATCTTGGTCTTCGGGTAGATCGAGAAGCCGGCCCAGCAGCCGCTGTCGAGGACCATGCCGACGGTGAGCTCGTTCAGGTGGTCCAGGACGACGAGTTCGGGGGCTATGCCGGACTCCCTGACGACGTCGAGGGTGCGGCGGGTGCCGGCCGCCTTGTCGCGGTGCGGGGTGTGGACGAGGGCCGGGAGGCCGTGGTCCAGGGCGAGTTGGAGCTGGCGGGCGAGGGCCTCGTCCTCCTGCGGGGTCATCGAGTCGTAGCCGATCTCGCCGACCGCGACGACCCGGTCCTTCGCGAGGTAGCGGTCGAGTTCGTCCAGCACCGGTGTGCAGCGGGGGTCGTTGGCCTCCTTCGGGTTCAGGGCGATCGTGCAGAAGTGCTGGATGCCGAACTGGGCTGCGCGGTACGGCTCCCAGCCGAGGAGGGCGTCGAAGTAGTCGTAGAAGCTCTGCGGGGAGGTGCGGGGCTGGCCCAGCCAGAACGCGGGCTCCACCAGGGCGCGGACTCCGGCGGCGTACATGGCCTCGTAGTCGTCCGTCGTGCGGGACGTCATGTGGATGTGGGGGTCGAAGATGCGCATGGTCAGGGCCTCCTGGGGAGGGTGCCGGTGGGGGATGGTGCGGTGGTCTCGGTGATAGGCGTCGCGGGGGAAGGGGGTGCGGCGGGGCGTGCGGTGGCAGACGTCTCGGGGAACGTCTGGCCGATCGTCTCCGCGGTGGTCGTGCCGGCCGCCGCCGTCTCGTGCTCCGTCTCCGCCAGTGCGGCGAGCGCGCGGGCCGCCGCCTCCGGGCGGGTGCCGGCGAGGTCGCGGGCGCGGGCGGCGAGGGACTTCGCGAGGGCCGTGTGCGCGCGGACCAGGGGCCAGACGTCGGCCGGGACCGTGCGGCCGGCCGCGATGCGCTCGTGCGCGAAGTCGGCGAGCATACGGGCGAGTTCGCGGTCCGCGCGGGCGTCCAGGCCGTACAGGCGGTCCAGCGGGATGTCGTAGAACACGCACTTCAGGACGGCCTGCCGGTACTCCGCGTCCGGCAGTCGCGCCGCCGCGTACGCCCCGAGCGCCGCCTCGATCACGCTGTTGTCGTTGCCTCGCAGGGCTTCGCGGACGAGGGAGAGCGCGAGGTCGCCGAGCCGGTCGTCGGGGGCGGCGTCGAGGAGGGTGCGGCGGACGCGGGGGACGGGGTGCCGAGCAGATGCGTCGGCGGGTGCGGCCGGATCGTCCGGACCGGCCGAGGCGCCGGGCGCGGCCCGGTCGCCTGAACCGACCGGGCCGTGGGCAGACTTGGCGCCGTCGGGGCCGTCCGGGTCCCCGGTCGGCGCCTCGCCCGCGTCCTCCCGCCACTCACCCCCCTCCGCGTTGACCTCCTCCAGCAGCGGCAACGCCCGCAGGACGGCCCGCTGTTCGGCCGGGTCGCCGTGGCGGTACAGGTCGGCGACCGCGTCCGCGAGGGCCTCGCCGCGCAGCGGCAGGGCCGTCAGGAGCGCCGCGCGGACCGCGTCGTCGGTGTGCCAGTGGTCGGTCAGCGGGGCCTGGCCGCACTGGCGGCGGGCGGCGGGGAACAGGGCGCGGATCGCGGCGGGGTCGGCCGCGACGCGGGCGGTCGCGGTGTCGAGCCAGGTCCGCGCCCGGTCGGGGAGCGGAGCACCGGCGAGGGCGGGCCGTGGGTCCGGCGCCGACGGGGCGGTGTGGGCGGTAGCCATGCCTGCGGAGTCTCCTGAGGGGGTGGAGGAGAACGGGGAAACAGGGGTGAGCGGTTACTGTGCCGCGCGCAGGAACTCCAGCGAGCGGCGGGCGAGTTCGGGGGCGTCGAGGGCGCCGCCCTGGATCTCGACGGAGACGAGGCCGGTGTGCCCGATCTCGCGCAGCGCGGCCAGCACGGGCGGGAAGTCGATCTCGCCGGTGCCGAGTTCGAGGTGCTGGTGGACACCGCGCCGCATGTCCTCGATCTGGACGTTCCGCAGCCGGTCGGCCGCCAGCCGTACGCAGTCCAGCAGGGGGACGTCCTCGACGCAGTGGGCGTGGCCGATGTCGAGGGTGATGCCGAACAGGTCGTGTCCGCCGGTGAGTTCGGCGAGGCGCAGACAGCGTTCGACGGTGTCGACGAACATGTACGGCTCGGGTTCGAAGGCGAGCGCGACGCCGTAGAACTCGGCGGTCTCCAGGACCCGTCCGACCCCGTCGGCGAGCCGCTTGAACGCGTCGGCCTCGGGGACGTCGTCCGGGGCGGGCCCGCTGCACAGGTGGACGGTGGGCGAGCCGAGTTCACCGGCGATCCGCACGGCCCGGCGCAGCAGGTCGACGCGCTGGTCGACACCGTCGCCCATGAGGGTGGGCTGATGCTTGCCGTAGGGGTCGAGGAGGTAGGGCGCACCGGTCTCGACGGTCACGCTCAGGCCGTACCGCTCCAACGTCCGCCGTACGTCCTCGACTTTGCGGGGGAGGTCGTCGGCGTACGGGTCGAGGTGGACGTGGTCGAGGGTGAGCGCCACGCCGTCGTAGCCGAGGTCGGCGAGGATACCGAGGACGTGGTCGAGCCGGTGGTGCGCGAATCCGTTGGTGCCGTAGCCGAACCTGAGGGGGGAGGCCATGCCTGGTTCCTCACACGGGAGTTAGGTGGGAGAGATGCGCCGGGCCAGTCGGCGGGCGAGGGGGTGCACGGCGCCGAGGAGCGCCGCCGCGCCGGGAGCGCCGGCCCGCGCGGTGAGCGCCGCCTGCAGGGGCACGAGCGCGGTGATCCCGGCCCCGACCGCCCCGCGTACGTTCTCCCCGGAGGGCGAGCGCACGGCTCTGGCCTGCGCGAGGCCGTAGGAGCCGAGGTAGGAGAGCACGGCGCCGCCGGCGACGAGCGCGGTGGCTGCGGTACGCCGGTCCGGGGACCGTCTGCCGAGCAGCGCGCCGGCGAGGGTGGCGACGCGGGCGCCGGCGGGCGTACCGTCCGGCCGGTCTGTCGAGGCCGTCGCTGAGCCGGCCGTGCCGGCCCCGCCCAGTCCTCGCGCCACCGGCCCCGCCGCCGAGGCCACCGCGGCCGCGGCGGACGCCACGAACGTGCGGGCCGGGACGCTCGCCGGGGCGCCCGCGATCTCGTGGCGGCTGAGGGCGGTGAGGGTGTAGGTGTGGGCGGCGACGAGGGTGGCCGGGACCGCGCCCCGGCGCAGGGCCGCCGCGCCGGCTCCGCGCGGGGCGACCGCGAGGGCGCCGGTGAGGACGTCGGCCGCGCGGGCGCCCGCCATGACGGCGGGGCCCGCCGGGGTGGCCTTGAGGCCGAGGTCGTAGGACCAGACGAGGGCGGCGAGGGGGAGCGCGCCGAGGAGTCCCCGGCGGCCTCCGGTCGCGGCGGCGAGGCCGAGGCTCGCGGCGGTCAGGCCGGTCGCGACGGCGAGGGCGGCGCGGCGGGGCACGCGTCCCGAGGGGATGGGCCGGTCGGGTCGCTCGACGGCGTCGACCGTGGCGTCCGCGTAGTCGTTGAGGGCCATGCCCGCCCAGTACATGCAGACGGAGGAGGCGGTGGCGCCGAGGACGCGCGGGTCCCAGGGGGTGCGGGCCGCCGCCGCCCCGGCGAGCACATCGCCCGGAACGCTCAGAGCCGCGGGCGCCCTGACGAGCCGTACGAGGTCGGAAATGTGCTTGTCAGAGGGAGGCTTGGAGCGGAATGTGAATTTCCGATCATCCATGCACGCACCTTACTCATAGTATTTTCACTTTCAAAAGTCTCCTGGTGTGCGTGGAGCAGTGGTGAAGCCAACACCGGAATTCCTTTGCGGAGTCCAGGGAGTTGGGGGTATGGACACCCGAACTCACCTTTGGCCACGCAACCTTCGCCATACCGCCTTCGCCGCGTTATGTCCCGACATGCCGTGCACTCCGGGGCCCGGTGGCGTCGCCGAGGAGCAGATGAAGATCGCCGGGTGCGGGGTGGTGTACGGCGACAGCGACAGCTTGGGACGGAGCATGACCTGAAGGCCCGCGAAGGCGCCGGTGCCGATGTCGCCGCCCACGTAGTTCGCGTTGCGGACGGCGAGCTGGGGCGGCCCGAACGTCGCGCGCGCGAGGACGCGGTCGCGGAACCCCGGGGCGAACCGCTCCAGCTGGCGTTCGATCGGGTCCGTGAGGTCGCCGGTCCAGCCGCTCGGGACGTGTCCGTACGCCCAGAAGACCTGCTTGCCCTCGGGCGCGCGCGTGGGGTCGACGATGCTCGGCTGGACGGTGATCATGAACGGCCGGTCGGGGGCGCGGTTCTCCCGGGAGGCGGCCCTCAGGGCGGCGCCGATCTCCGCGCTGTCCGCCCCGATCTGCACGGTCGTCGCCGAGCGGGGTTCGTGCGCGGTCCACGGGACCGGTCCGTCGAGCGCGTAGTCGACCTTGAACACGCCCGCGCCGTACCGGTAGTTGTCGTAGTAGCCGCCGAAGCCCGCGATGCGCGCGAGGGCGGTCGGCGAGGTGTCGAAGACGTACGCGCGCGCCGGCGGGAGGTCGTCGAGGCGCTTGACCTCGTAGTCCGTGTGGATCTCGCCGCCGAGGTCCTTGAGGTAGCCGGCCAGCGCGTCGGAGATCGCCTGGGAACCGCCGCGGGCCACCGGCCAGCCGCGCGCGTGCGCGGCCAGCGCGAAGATGAGGCCGATGGCGCCGGTGGCGAACCCGGTGAGCGGGGCCATCACGTGGGCGACGAGGCCCGCGAAGACGGTCTTCGCGGGCTCGTCCCGGAAGCGGCGGGTCAGCCACGTCGACGGGGGCAGTCCGGTCAGGCCGAAGCGGGCCAGGGTGACCGGGTCGCGGGGCAGCGCGGTCAGCGGCAGCGACATGAAGTCCCGTACCAGCGTGTCCCAGTGGGGCAGGAACGGCTCGACGAGGCGGCGGTACGCGCCCGCGTCGCGCGGGCCGAAGGAGGCGGCCGTCTCGGCGACGGAGCGCGCCAGGACCGCCGCCGAGCCGTCCGGGAACGGGTGCGCCATCGGCAGCTGCGAGTGCAGCCACTCAAGGCCGTACCGCTCCAGCGGCAGGGCCCGGAAGGCCGGTGAGCTGATCCCGAGGGGGTGCGCCGCCGAGCACGGGTCGTGCAGGAAGCCCGGGAGCGTCAGCTCCTCGGTCCGGGCGCCCCCGCCGACGGTGTCCTTCGCCTCGAACAGCGCCACCGAGAAACCCCGCCGCGCCAACTCCACGGCGGCGGTCAGTCCGTTCGGCCCCGCCCCCACCACCACCGCATCGAACACCGCCGCCACTTCGGACCCCTTCGTCAGCCGTCCGGCCACCTGGGGCCAGGATATGCCGGGGGTACGACAACGGGTCCGGGACGGGGTCGGGGACGTCGGCTCACGCCCCCTGCGCCGGTCCTCCCCCGCCCGTGAGCGCCCCGATCACCTTCCGCGCGGTCTGCGCGTCCCGCGCCGTCGTGAACGGCAGGGCGTTGCCCCCGGTGATGCGGAACGGCTCGCCGGTGAGCGTCAGATGCGCGCCGCCCGCCTCCTCGACGAGGAGGATCCCGGCGGCGTGGTCCCAGGCGGCCTCCCAGGAGAACGCGGTGGCGTCGGACTCGCCCCGCGCGATGGCGAGGTACTCCAGTCCGGCGGCCCCGCACGCGCGCGGGTCGATGCCGTCGGTCCACAGGTTGCGCAGGACGGCCTTCTGGTCGTCGTCGGTGTAGTCGGGGTGGGAGCAGGCGACGCGCAGGTCGGCGCCGGGGGCCGGGCGGCCGGCGTGCAGGCGCTCGCCGTCGAGGTACGCGCCGCCGCCGCGCACGGCCGTGGCGAGCTGATCGAGGGCGGGGGCGTACGTCCAGGACGCCAGGAGGACGCCGCGCCGGGCGAGCGCGATCAGCGTGCAGAAGCCCTCCTCGCCGCGCACGAACGGGCGGGTGCCGTCGACGGGGTCGACGATCCACACCGGGGCGTCGCCCCGTATCGCCCCGTACACCGCCGGGTCCGCGTGGACCGCCTCCTCGCCCACGACGACCGAGCCCGGCAGGAGCCGGCCGAGGACGTCGGTGAGGTACTTCTCCGCGAGCCGGTCCGCGTCGGTCACCAGGTCGTGCGGGCCCGCCTTCTCGTCCACGTCGCCGGCGCCGAGCTGCCGGAAGCGGGGCATGATCTCGGTTGCGGCGGCCGTACGGACCGCCTCCTCCACGTCTGCCGCGCGCTTGGCGAGAAACTCCTCGATGGTTTCCATGTCTTCGGTCATGCCCTCCATGAGAGCACGCCCCGCTGACAATCCCCGCCCGTCCGATGCACTCCGGGTTGAATCGGGGTGAAAAGGCGGTTCGCGCCGGTCAGCGGCCGACGGCGTACCCCTGCATGCCGCGCGGGTTCGCCGCCGCCGACAGCACTCCGGTGTGCGGGTCGCGCGCCACGGCGCACAGCCGCCCCTCGGACCAGGGCCCGCCCACGGTCACGCCGTGCCCGCGCCGCCGCAGCTCCTCGACGACGTCGGCCGGCATCCGCTCCTCCACGGTGACGCTGCCGGGGCGTGTCCCGCGCGGGTAGAACGAGCTGGGGAAGGAGTCGTTGTGCCAGTTCGGGGCGTCGATCGCGCCCTGGAGGTCGAGTCCGCCCCGCGTGTGCGCGCGGAGGGCGACGGCGAGGAAGAAGTGGACCTGCCACTGGTCCTGCTGGTCCCCGCCGGGCGTGCCGAACGCGAGCACCGGGACGCCGTCGCGCAGCGCGAGGGACGGCGACAGGGTCGTACGGGGGCGCCGTCCGGGCGTGAGGGAGTCCGTCAGTCCGTCTTCCAGGCGCGTCATCTGCAAGCGCGTGCCCAGGGGGAAGCCGAGTTCCGGTACGACCGGGTTGGACTGGAGCCAGCCGCCGCTGGGGGTGGCCGCGATCATGTTGCCCCACCGGTCGACGACGTCGAGGTGGCAGGTGTCGCCCCGGGTGGTGCCGTCGGTGGCGACGGTGGGCTCCCCCACGCCGGGCGCCCCGGAACCGACGTCCACGCGCGCGTGCGCGCCGATGCGGGGTTCGCGTCCCCCGGGCCCGCCGGGCCTCAGCTCGTACGACGCCTTGTCGCCGATCAGCTCGCGCCGTCCGGTGTTGTACGTCCGCGAGAGCAGGTCGGCGAGGGGCACCTCGCGCGCGTCCCCGTACCACGCCTCCCGGTCGGCCATGGCGAGCTTGCAGCCCTCGATCAGCAGGTGGACGTAGTCGGCGCTCCCGTGGGGCGGCAGGTCGGGCGGGAGCAGGGCGAGCTGCTGGAGGAAGGCGGGGCCCTGGCTCCAGGGGCCCGGCTTGCAGACGGTCCAGCCGTTCCAGTCGTACGTCGCGGGCGCCTCGTAGGTCGCCCGCCAGGCGGCGAGGTCGGCGGCCGTGAGGGTGCCGGTGTGGTGCTCGCCGGTGGCGTCGAGGGTGGGGCGCGCGGACTGGCGGACCAGGGCCTCGGCGATGAACCCGGTGCGCCACACGTCCCGCGCGGCGTCGATCTGCGCCGCCCGGTCGGCCGTGCCGCTCACCTCGTCGAGGAGGCGGCGCCAGGTCGCGGCGAGGGCGGGGTTGCGCAGCAGGGCGCCGGGGCGGGGCGGGTGGCCGTCCGGGAGGTAGACCGCCGCCGAGGACGTCCACTCGGTCTCGAAGAGGCGCCGTACGGTCTCCACGGTCGCGGTGACGTTCTCCACGGGCGCGTGCCCGTGCTCCGCGTAGCCGACGGCGTACTTCAGGACGTCCGCGAGGCGTTTGGTGCCGTGGTCGCGCAGGAGGAGCAGCCAGGCGTCGAACGCGCCCGGTACGGCGGCGGCGAGGGGGCCGGTGCCGGGGACGAGGTCCAGGCCGAGCGAGCGGTAGTGCGCGACCGTCGCGCCCGCGGGGGCGACGCCCTGGCCGCACAGGACGCGCACCTCGCCGCCCGCGGGGGCCAGCAGGATCGGCACCTCGCCGGCGGGCCCGTTGAGGTGCGGCTCGACGACGTGCAGCACGAACGCGCCGGCCACGGCAGCGTCGTAGGCGTTCCCGCCGTCCTCCAGGACCGCCATCGCCGACTGCGAGGCGAGCCAGTGCGTCGAGGACACCATGCCGAAGGTGCCCTGGAGTGTCGGCCGGGTGGTGAACTGCATCGCGCGCCCCTCGCTGGTCGCCGGGCGGTCGCCCCTGATCATCGGTACGACCATCAGACTTCCCTGCCCGCGCGGGCGCACACCCTCAGCGCCCGGCGACGGCCACCCGCCCGCGCGTGGCCGCCCGGTACAGCGCCCCGATCACGCCGGCCTGCACGACGGCCCCCACCACGACCCCGGCGGCCACCAGCGGCTCGGGCAGCATCAGGAAGATCCACGACACCGGCCCGGTCACGACGAACGCCCACACCCCCGCGAAGCTCGCGTCCTCGTGCTCGACGAACAGCGTGTCCACGGCGACCCACCCGAGGACGGCGAGCACCAGCGCGAGATACCCCAGCGCGGCCGGGTTCACGAACCACTGCCGGACTCGGGCCATCATCTGCGAGCGGTCCATCACAAACCTCCACGGTGTCTTCGCGACCGTCCCTCTGCCTGCCTCCAGCTTCCCGGAGGCGGCGCGCGGGGGCCTGAGTACGGATACTCAGCCTCCGTCCCCCAAGGGCAGTTCCGCGCGCACCGAGAACCCGCCCTCCGCACGCGGGGCGGCGTCCAGGGTGCCGCACAGGGCGGCGACCCGCTCCCGCATGCCGGTGAGTCCCGTGCCGGGGCGCAGGGGGCGGGAGGGGTGGGCGAGGCCGTCGTCGTCCACACGTATCACCAGGGCCCGTTCGCCGTAGTCGAGGCGGACCTGCACGGTGGCCCGGCCGGCGTGGCGGGCGGCGTTGGTGAGGGCCTCCTGGACGATGCGGTAGGCGGCGCGTTCGACGGGGACGGCGAGGGCGCGTTCCTCGCCGGTGACCGTGAGGAGTGTGGCGAGGCCCGCCGCGCGGGCGCGTTCGACGAGGAGGGCCGGTGTTCCGGTGGGCGCGTCGGTGCGCAGGACGTCGAGGGTGGCGCGCAGTTCGCGCATGGCCTCGCCGCTGGCCTCCTGGATGGCGACGAGGACGGGCGGGACCTCTTCGCCGCGCTTGCGCGCGAGGTGCGCGGCGATGCCCGACTGGAGTTTGACGACGGAGATGCTGTGGGTCAGCGAGTCGTGCAGCTCGCGCGCGATGCGCAGCCGTTCCTCCCCGGCCCGGCGCAGCGCGGCTTCCTCGCGGGTGCGTTCGGCGTCCAGCGCGCGCTGCTCGGTCTGGCGCAGGTACGCCTGCCGGTGGCGGTCGGCGAGCCCGCTCACGGCCGCGCACAGCACCCATCCGGCGAGCAGGACGGCCGCGGCGGGCCGATGCAGCGCGTACCCGCCGAGGAACACCGCGCCCGCCCCGAGCGCGAGCCGGCGGTGCCCGGCGCGCGCGGCGGTGTGCACGGCGCCGACGACGGGCAGGGCCGCCCAGGGGCCGGGGTCGGCGCGCAGGACGTACGCCGTGCCGGTGACCGTCGCGACGGCGAGCACCGCGCGCGGGGCGCACCGGTGGGCGGCGAGGGCGAGGGAACCGGCGAGGACCAGCAGGAGGTCCACGGCCCGTGTGTCCGCGTCGAGGGCGGCCGCGCTCACCGAGATCGCGCCGATCACGGCTGCGATCGCCGCGTCGGCGAGCCGCGTCCGCACGTCCGTTCGCCCGTCCATGCCCGCACCCTAGACCCCGGCACCGACATCGGCGTCAGACCTGTGGACGGCTCACGCACTACTCCCGTCGCAGTATCCGGGCCGGGCGGCACCTGCCGGGGGCGTGCGCCGCAACCGCTACGCCGGGACGACGCTTTCGCACGCCTCCGCCGCCAGGCTGGCGTCCATGTCCACACCCTTCCGCCACACCGTTCCGCCGTCGCCGAAGAAGGCCGAGGGCCGGGTCGCCGAGGCGTACGCGCAGATCGCGCACGACTTCGGGACCGCCGCCCCGCCCACCTTCGTGGTCCTGTCGTCCGCGCCCGAACTCATGCTGTCCGCCTGGGCGTTGCTGCGGGAGTCGCTGATCGCGGGCCCGGGCGACCGTACCGGCAAGGAGGTCGCCGCGTTCGGGGTGTCGCTCGCCAACAGGTGCCCGTTCTGCGTGTCCGCGCACACGGTCCTGCTGCACGCAACGGGCGACCACGCCCTGGCCGAGCGCCTCGCGCGGGGCGAGCGCCCCGAGGACGAGGGGCACGCGCGCGTGCTCGACTGGGCGGCCCGCACGCGCGTGCCGGGCGCCGGTCCCGAACCGCTGCCCTTCGCGCGCGCGGAGCTGCCCGGCTACCTCGGCACCGCCCTGGCCTTCCATTTCGTGAACCGTTTCGCCTCGGCGCTCCTGACCGACGACCTCCTCCCGGCGGGCGCCCAGCGCCTGCGCCCGGTGCGCTCCCTCACGGGCCGCTCCCTGGCCCGCGCGGTCCGCCGCACGGCCGTCCCGGGCGCCTCCCTGCCGCTCCTGGAGGCACCCGGCGAGGGACTCCGCGAGGGCCCCGCGTGGGCGGCGGGCACGGCGGTGGGTCCGGCGTACGACGCGCTGCGCACGGCCGCGCTGGAGGGCGGCGTACTCCTCGGGGAGGACGAGCGGCGTCTCGTACAGGAGGGGGTCGCGGCCTGGGAGGGCGCGCATCCCCCCGTCATACTCCGGGGCTACCCGCACCGGCGTGAGCTGCCCGGCGCGCGCCTGGCGCTGCTGGCCGCGCTGGCGCCGTACCGGATCACCGGGGACGATGTCGCGGCCTGGCGCGGGGAGGGGCGTACGGACGGGCAGCTGGTGCGTCTCGTGGCGTACGGGGCGTTCCTCGCGGTGGAGCGGATCGAGGCCGCTCTGCATTTTTCACCGCATCCCGCGCGGCACATTTAGGGACGTTCGCCTCGTCAACGCGGGGCCGCTGTCACCACTCAGGTACGCAGCGAGTTCACGCTTCCGCACCACAGTGAGTCGTGTGACACTGGCGTCCCGTCGTCCGCGGTGCGGACTGGTCTCCGCGCCCTCCCCCACAAAAGAAGTGCGCCTGTGCGTTCTCTTCCTCTGCCGCTCGCCCTCGCGGCGCGTCTGTCCCCGGTGGTCGTGCTCGCCTGCGCGGGTTGGGCCCTGTCGTCGTCCCCCGCGTCCCCCGAGGACGCGGCCTCCCCGGACGACACCGGCCGGCAGACCCAGTCGGACACGGGGGACGCGCCGTCCTCCCCGGCCGCGACGAAGGCGTACGCCGCCGCGCCCGCGCCGTGCGGCAGCGTCTCCGCGAAGACGGTCACCTCTCTGGTGCCGGGCGCGAAGACGGCGGGCAAGGAGATCCCGTCCACGGACACGAAGATCCGCCGGACCTGCTCGTGGAACGCGCTCAAGGGGTTCGACTACCGCTGGCTGGACGTGTCCTTCGAGATCATGGACACCGAGGACGCGGCGCTCAAGTCGTACAAGGCGCGGGTCGGCGAGAAGAGCGGCGGCGGGCCGGTGCCGGGGCTCGGCCAGGAGGCGTACTCGGTCGTCAACCTCACGACCGAGGACAAGCAGCAGACCCGGGAGGGCGTGGTGTTCGCCCGGGTGTCCAACGCGATCGTCATCGTGACGTACAACGGCAGCGACTTCGAGACGAAGAAGGCGCCGGACACGAGCACGATCAACACGGGGGCGATCAAGGCGGCCAAGGAGGCGATGGGGGCGTTGCAGGGGAGCGCGGCGGGGTGACAGGGGTGTGGGGTACGGCGGGGTGAGGGGTATCACCCCGCCCGTGACCTCAGACGGCGGCCTTCTCCGTCTCGTCCTCCTTGTCCTTCCCGCGTAGCACCATCAACCCCAGGTACAACACCATCGACGTGCCCAGGCCCACCGCCCAGCCGTAGTCCGCGAGGGACCTCAGCGCCGGGATCGGGCGGCCGTCGATGATCGGCTTGAAGCTCGCGCCGCCCACCGCGAGGACGCCGCCGACGAGGAACGCGACGACGGCACGCCAGTTCCAGCCGTTCTCGTACCAGTAGCGGCCGCCCGTGCGGTACAGGTCAACGAGGTCGAGCTTGCCCCGGCGCAGGATCCAGTAGTCGGCGATGAGGATGCCGGCGACGGTGCCGAGGAGGCCGCCGACCAGGCCGAGCCAGGTGAAGATGTAGCCCTGCGGGTCGGAGTACAGCTTCCAGGGGAAGATCAGCACGCCGAGGACGCAGGTCGCGAGGGCGCCGGTGCGGAAACTGATCTTGCGGGGCGCGATGTTGGAGAAGTCGAACGCCGGGGAGACCAGGTTCGCGGCGATGTTGACGGAGAGCGTCGCCACCAGGACCGTCACCAGCGCGAACAGCAGCCCGAAGACGTTGTCGGTCTTCGCGGCGAGCTGGACCGGGTCCCAGATCGTCTCGCCGTACACGGCCTGCGAGCCGGAGGTGACCATCACGGACAGCAGCGCGAACAGCGTCATCGTGGTCGGCAGGCCGAGCGCCTGTCCCCAGGTCTGCGCCTTCTGCGACTTGCCGTAGCGGGTGAAGTCGGGGATGTTCAGCGACAGCGTCGACCAGAAGCCGATCATGCCCATCAGGGAGGGCCAGAACAGCTTCCAGAAGTCGCCGCCCCAGCCGAGCTTGGACGGCTGGTCGAGCAACGGGCCGAATCCGCCTGCCTTGTTGCTCATCCAGATCAGCATGACGACCGCGCCGACGAGGACGAACGGCGCGGCCCAGTTCTCGAACCGGCGGATCGTCTCCATCCCCCGGTAGATGATGGCCACTTGGATCGCCCAGAAGATCGCGAACGACAGCCACATCGTCCACGCGTACCCGCCGATCTGCCCGGCGTCGCTCCACCCGGAGCCGATCAGCTTCCCGGCGAGGAAGTAGATCGCCTCGCCGCCGATCCAGGTCTGGATCCCGAACCAGCCGCACGCCACCAACGCCCGTACGACAGCGGGGAGGTTGGCGCCCCGGATACCGAACGAGGCACGCGCGAACACGGGGAACGGGATGCCGTACTTGGGCCCGGCGTGCCCGGTCAGCAGCATCGGCACCAGCACGATGACGTTCGCCAGCGCGATGGTGAACACCGCCTGCTTCCAGTCCATGCCGACGGCGATGAGACCCGAAGCGAGCGTCCAGGACGCGGTGTTGTGAGCCATGCCGACCCACAGCGCGGAGAAGTTGTACGTCGTCCAGGTGCGCTTCTCGACGGGGACGGGGAGCAGGTCCTCGTTGGCGTAGGGGCCGCTGGGCTGCGGGGCGCCGGGGGCGATCTCCACCCGGCCGTCGGCGAGGGTGACTTGGGAGGGCGGGGGCAGCGCGGTGGGCGCGGTGTCGGTCATGGGCTTGGCCAATCGGGGAGAGGGGAGGGGAGAGAGGCCGTGCGGGCGAATCCTCGGGAGTGCGCGTGGGGACGCGGGGTGCGCGTGGGGGTTGGGGGGTGCGAAGGGTGCGCTGAGGGGTGCGCGTGGGGGTGCGCCCTGTCCCTCCCCCGGTGCGAGGCCGGGAGAGGGAAGTCCAAGTGACCTGGTGTCGCTCAGCCGTTGACGGCCGGGATCACCGTCGTGCCGTACGCGTCGATGACGGCTTCCTGTGCGTCGTGCATGTCGTAGATCGCGAACTGGTCGACGCCGAGGGCCCGGAGGGCTTCGAGCTTCTCGACGTGCTGCTCGGGGGTGCCGATGACGCAGAAGCGGTCGACGATCTCGTCCGGGACGAACTGGGTGTCGGGGTTGCCGCTGCGGCCGTGGTGGGAGTAGTCGTAGCCCTGGCGGGCCTTGATGTACTCGGTGAGTTCCTCGGGGACCTGGGCGGAGTGCTCGCCGTACTTGGAGACGAGGTCGGCGACGTGGTTGCCGACCATCCCGCCGAACCAGCGGCACTGTTCGCGGGCGTGGGCGAGGGCTTCGGGCGAGTCGTCGGCGGTGACGTAGGCGGGTGCGGCGACGCAGATCTTGACGTCGCCGGGGTCGCGTCCGGCGGCGACGGCCGCGTCCTTGACGGCCTTCACCATGTACTCGGTGAGGTAGAGGTCGGCGAGCTGGAGGATGAACCCGTCGGCCTCCTCGCCGGTCATCTTGAGGGCCTTGGGCCCGTACGCGGCCATCCAGACGGGGAGTTGGGCGCCCTCCTTGATCCAGGGGAACTTGACGACCGTACCGCCGCCGAGGTCGGCCTCCTGGCCGGAGCCGAGCGCGCGGATGACCTTCATCGCGTCGCTGATCCGGGCCAGGGTGTTGGGAGTCCGCCCGGCGACGCGCATCGCGGAGTCGCCGCGTCCGATGCCGCAGACCGTGCGGTTGCCGAACATGTCGTTGAGGGTGGCGAAGGTGGAGGCGGTGACCTCCCAGGTACGGGTGCCGGGGTTGGTGACCATCGGCCCGACCGTCAACTTCGATGTCTGGGACAGGATCTGACTGTAGATCACGAACGGTTCCTGCCACAGCACGGCGGAGTCGAAGGTCCAGCCGTACGTGAAGCCGTTCTCCTCGGCCCGCTTCATCAGCTCGACGACACGCGAGGCCGGCGGGTCGGTCTGGAGGACAAGTCCGAAGTCCATTGCGCCACTCCCTAGATGAGGTACTGACAGGTGGAGCGCGGGGTGTAGGCGCCGTGTCCGGCGCGTCCGGTGAACTCCCGCTCGGTGATGACGAGTTCGCCGCGCGAGAGCACGGTCTCGACGCGTCCGGTGAGCCGCTTGCCCTCGTACGCCGAGTAGTCGACGTTCATGTGGTGGGTCTCGGCGGAGACGATCTGTTCGGCGTGCGGGTCGTAGATGACGACGTCAGCGTCGGCGCCGGGGGCGATGGTGCCCTTCTTCGGGTAGAGGCCGAACATGCGGGCCGGGGTGGCGCAGGCGATCTCGATCCAGCGGCGGCGCGAGATGTGGCCGTCGACAACTGCCTGGTGCAGCAGGTCCATTCGGTTCTCGACGCCCGGGAGGCCGTTGGGGATCTTCGAGAAGTCCCCGCGCCCCAGCTCTTTTTGGCCCGTGAAGCAGAACGGGCAGTGGTCGGTGGAGACGACCTGGAGGTCGTTGGTGCGCAGCCCCTGCCACAGCTTCGCCTGGTGCTCGCGGGGCCGAAGTGGCGTGCTGCACACGTACTTCGCGCCCTCGAAGTCCGGTTCGGCGAGGTTGTCGGTCGACAGGAACAGGTACTGCGGGCAGGTCTCGCCGAAGACGTTGAGGCCCTCGTCGCGCGCCCGCGCCAGCTCGGCCACTGCCTCCATGGCCGAGACGTGCACGACGTACAGCGGGGCTCCGGCGACCTGCGCGAGCCTGATCGCGCGGTGGGTGGCCTCGGCTTCGAGGAGCGCCTTGCGGACCTCGCCGTGGTAGCGGGGGTCCGTCTCGCCGCGTTCCAGGGCCTGTTGGACGAGGACGTCGATGGCGATGCCGTTCTCGGCGTGCATCATGATCAGCCCGCCGTTCTCGGCGGAGCGCTGCATGGCGCGCAGGATCTGGCCGTCGTCGCTGTAGAAGACGCCGGGGTAGGCCATGAACTGTTTGAAGGAGGTGACGCCTTCCTCGACGAGGAGGTCCATCTCCTTGAGCGTCTCGTCGTGGACGTCGGAGACGATCATGTGGAAGGCGTAGTCGATCGCGCAGTTGCCCTCGGCCTTGGCGTGCCAGGCGTCGAGGCCCTCGCGCAGGGTGTGGCCGACGCTCTGCACGGCGAAGTCGATGATCGTGGTCGTGCCGCCCCAGGCGGCGGCGCGGGTGCCGGTCTCGAAGGTGTCGGAGGCGAAGGTGCCGCCGAACGGCAGCTCCATGTGGGTGTGGGCGTCGACTCCCCCTGGGATGACGTACTTTCCGGTCGCGTCGAGGACCCGCTCGGCCGTCCACGCCTCGGCCGACGGGGTGCCGGTGGCGGCGAGGGCGGCGATCCGGCCGTCCTCGATCAGGACGTCGGCGTGGATCTCGTCGGACGCGGTGACGACGAGACCTCCGCGGATGACGGTACGGCTGCTCATGGCTCCCAACTCCTGTCTCACAAACGGTGTCTGGACGTCTCGCGCGCGGGCCCGGCCCCCGTGGCGCCGGGTCCGCGCGCGGCGCCGGTCAGGGAGCGGTCAGCGGGCCGTACGCGTCGGTGCGGCGGTCGCGGTAGAACTGCCAGCGGTCGCGGACCTCGCGCAGCTTGGCCAGGTCGAGGTCGCGGACGACGAGTTCGGACTCCTTGTCGCTGGCGACCTCTCCGACGAACTGGGCCTCCGGGTCCACGAAGTAGGAGGTGCCGTAGAAGTCGTTGTCGCCCAGCTCCTCGACACCGACGCGGTTGATCGCGCCGACGAAGTACTCGTTGGCGACGGCCGCCGCCGGCTGCTCCAACTGCCACAGGTACGCGGAGAGTCCGCGCGAGGTCGCCGACGGGTTGAAGACGATCTCGGCGCCCGCGAGCCCCAACGCCCGCCAGCCTTCCGGGAAGTGGCGGTCGTAGCAGATGTAGACGCCGATCTTCCCGGCCTTGGTGTCGAAGACCGGCCAGCCCGCGTTGCCGGGGCGGAAGTAGAACTTCTCCCAGAATCCCTTGACTTGGGGGATGTGGTGCTTGCGGTACTTGCCGAGGTACGAGCCGTCCGCGTCGATGACGGCGGCGGTGTTGTAGAGGACGCCGGGCTGTTCCTCCTCGTACATCGGCAGTACGAGGACGATGCCGTGCTCCTTGGCGAGTGCCTGGAACCGCTTGACGATCGGCCCGTCGGGGATCTGCTCGGCGTACTCGTAGAACGCCGGGTCCTGGACCTGGCAGAAGTACGGCCCGTAGAACAGCTCCTGGAAGCACAGGACTTGGGCGCCCTGGGCGGCGGCGTCGCGCACCGCCTGCTCGTGCACCTGGATCATCGACTCCTTGTCGCCGGTCCAGGCGGTCTGGAAGATCGCGGCACGGATCACTCTGCTCATCGGGACCTCCGGTCGCTCGGTGTGCTGGGGCGGGCGCCGGAAGTTCCGTCATCCGCCCGAAGGGCGGGCCCGCCGGGCGCCGTGGGGCAGACGGAACTTCCGGCGCCCGCCCCAGGAGCTTAGGAAGCCGGGGAGCGGGCTTTGAGGTGCAGCGTGTCACGTCTGGAGGCGTTCGGCGTGTCACCGTGTCACGCTCTCTTCGGCCCATGTTTCACCGCCGTTTTCGCAGGTCGTTCTGTGTTTCAGCGCTGTTGCGCGTCATGCGCGAGGAGTGCGATGTGCACGGACGCCGCCTGTTCGAAGTCGTCGAGGTCGACGCCGAGGCGGGTCTGTATCGCCTCCAGGCGGCGGTAGAGGGCGGGCCGGGAGACGTGGTGGAGCTGGGCGGTGCGGGATTTGTTGCGGCCGGTCGCGAGGTAGGTGCGCAGGACGGCCAGCAGGTCGTCGTCGGCGGCGCGCAGCAGCCCGTCCAGCTCCCGTTCCGCGAACGCCTGGACGTGCGGGTCGTCACGCAACAGCCGGACCAGGCCCCGCAGATGGACGTCCCGCAGGCGGACGACGCCGGGGAGGTCGAGGGCGTCGCCCGCGCCGTCGACGGCGTCGGCGACGTGCCGTGCCTCGCGCAGCCCCGCCGGGACGTCCTCCCAGCTGCCACGTGGCCCGGCGGAGGCGACGACGGCCGAGCCGAGGCGGGCCGCGAAGTGCGCGGCGAGCGCGTCGGCGTCCTGGTCGCGAGCGAGGCTGAGGAGGACGGCGGTAATTCCGTCGGCGAGTTCGGCGACGAGTCCGGGCAGCCCCAACAGCCGTAGCGTGCGCTCCAGTTCACCGGGGTCACGGTCGCGCACGGCGAGCGGGACGAACGTGCGCCGGTTGACCGGCAGCCCCGCGGCCCGTGCCCTGGGCAGGAGCTGTCGGGCCGGTACGACACCGGAGACGAGGTCGGTGAGCAGGCTCTGCGCGGACTGCTCCTCCCAGGTGGGGGCGGCGCCCAGCATGCGGTGCAGGACGAGGGCCTCGGCGGCCCGGTCGGCGAGGAGCCGCCCGCCGGCGGTGTCGCCCCGGTGGCCGCACAGCACGATCTGTCCCCAGCGTTCGCCCCGGCCGCCGAGTTCGGCGCGGATCCACCCGTCGCCCTCCCGGCCGCCGGCCTGCCGGGCGATGCGCTCCCAGTCCCGCAACACGTCGTCCACGGCGGGGCGTTCGCCGGCGGTGGCGAGGACGCGGTGGGCGAGGTTGGTGACGACGACGGGGCAGCCGCTGTGCTGGGCGACCTCGTCGAGGAGCCGTTGCAGCGGGGCCCCGGCGGTGATGAGGCCGGTCAGCGCGGTGCGGACGGCCTCCGAGAGGCTGACGGCGGCGAACTTCCGCCGGACCAGCCGGGATTGGACCTCCTCCGTCAACTCCGCGAAGGGGAAGGGCCGGTGGAGGACGACGAGGGGGAGCCCGCAGCGTTCGGCGGCTCTGCGCATCGCGTCGGGCGGGGTGGGGAAGGCGCGGCCGAGTCCGAGGACGACGGCCGCGGCCTCCGCGCGGTACAGGGAGTGGATGTACTCGGCCTGCGCGCTGTCGTCGCCGGCGAGCAACACCCCGGTGGTGAGGACCATTTCGCCGCCGCTGAGCATCACGCCGACGTCGGGGGCCTCGGCGACGTGCACCCAGCGGACCGGCCGGTCGAGCTGTCCGGCGCCGGCCACCACCTCGGGCTCGCCGGCCAGCACCCGTTCCAGGGAGAGGACCTGACGGACCGACAGGGCGGGTTCCAAGGTGGTGGTCATGGCGTCGTTCCTTCGTTACCGCGTACTCCTGAGAGCGCTGTCGAGGATCGCGGCGCCCTCTTCGGCCTCCGCGACGGTCAGGGTGAGCGGCGGGGCGACGCGCAGCGCGCTGGTGGCGTGCCCGCCGCCCTTGCCGATGAGCAGGCCGCCCGCGCGGGCCGCCTCCAGGACGGCGGCGGCGCGGTCCGGATCGGCCTCGTCGGTGCCGGGTTTGACGAGTTCGACGCCGATCATCAGGCCGCGGCCGCGTACCTCACGGACACCGGGGTCCTGCGCGGCGGTGGCGCGGAGCCGCTCGATGAGGAGGCCGCCGACGCGGCGGGCGTTGCCCTGGAGGTCGTGCTCCAGCAGGTAGGTGAGGTTGGCGAGCCCGGCGGCCATGGTGAGCTGGGTGCCGCCGAACGTCGAAATGCTGTTGGAGTCCAGGCAGTTCATGATCTCGGCGCGGGCGATGACCCCGCCGATCGACGTGCCGTTGCCGATGCCCTTGGCGAAGGTGACGATGTCCGGCGGGCCGCTGCGGGCGTGTGCCTGCCAGCCCCAGAAGTGGTCGCCGGTGCGGCCCCAGCCGGTCTGCACCTCGTCGGCGATCCACAGGATGCCGCGCTCGCGCAGGACTTCGCGGAACGCCGCGTACAGGCCGTCCGGCGGAGAGGTGAACCCGCCGACGCCCTGGATCGGTTCGGCGATCAGCGCGGCGGGCGGGCGGGTGTGGCCGAGGAGGTCCTTGAGGTCGTCGACGCAGGCCGCGGTGAACGCCTCGTCGTCGAGGTGCGCGTAGGGGCCCCGGGTGCGGACGCCGCCGTGCACGTAGAGCGTCTGGAGCGGGGACAGGGAGGTCGGGGACCAGCCCTTGTTGCCGGTGATGCCGACCGTACTGAAGGAGCGGCCGTGGTAGCTGTTGCGCATCGCGAGGACGGTGTTGCTGCGCCGGTACGCCGTCGCGAGCAGCAGGGCGGTGTCGTTGGCCTCGGTGCCGGAGGTCGTGAAGAAGACGCGGGCGTCCGGGATGCCCGACAACTGGGCGACGCGCTCGGCGAGTTCGACCATCGGGCGGTTCAGGTACAGGGTGGAGGAGTGGATGATCCGCCCGGCCTGTTCGCTCACCGCCTTCGTCACCTCGGGCAGGGCGTGCGCGGTCATCGTGGTGAGGATGCCGCCGAAGAAGTCCAGGTAGCGGGTGCCGTCGGCGCTCCACACGTACCGGCCCTCGCCGTGCGTGATCTCCAGCGGCTCCTCGTAGTACAGGGCGAGCCAGTCGGGCATGACGGCTCGGTGGCGGGCGTACAGGTCGCTCACGGCTTCACCAGTCCTTCGTAGGCGTCGGGGCGGCGGTCGCGGTAGAAGGCCCACTGCTGCCGCACGTCCTCGATCAGGTCGAAGTCGAGGTCGCGGACGACGAGTTCCTCGTCCCTGTCGCTCGCGGTCCCTCCCACGAACTGTCCCCGCGGATCGACGAAGTAAGACGTCCCGTAGAAGTCGTTCTCGCCGTACTCCTCGCGGCCCACCCGGTTGATCGCGGCGACGAAGTACTCGTTGGCGACGGCCGCCGCCGGCTGCTCCAACTGCCAGAGGTACGCAGACAGTCCGCGTGAGGTCGCCGAGGGGTTGTAGACCAACTGGGCGCCGTTGAGCCCGAGTTGCCGCCAGCCTTCCGGGAAGTGGCGGTCGTAGCAGATGTATACGCCGACCTTTCCGACCGCCGTGTCGAAGACGGGCCAGCCCGCGTTGCCCGGCCGGAAGTAGTACTTCTCCCAGAAGCCCTTCACCTGGGGGATGTGGTGCTTGCGGTACTTCCCGAGGTAGGTCCCGTCGGCGTCGATCACGGCGGCGGTGTTGTAGTAGAAGCCGGTCCCCTCGACCTCGAAGACCGGTACGACGATCACCATGCCCGTCTCGCGCGCCAGCTCCCGCATCCGGCTCACCGTCGGCCCGTCCGGCACCGGCTCCGCCCAGCGGTAGTGCTCCGGCTCCTGCACCTGGCAGAAGTACGGCGCGTTGAACACCTCCTGGAAGCCGATCACCCGCGCACCCTGCCGGGCCGCCTCGCGGGCGTGCTCCTCGTGTTTCGCCACCATGGACTCGGTGTCGCCGGTCCAGGTGGCCTGGACCAGTGCGGCACGTACGACATTGGCCATGAGCTGCTCCTTCGACGGGACGTCAGAGCCTCTACGCCCGTAGAAAGCGGGCCATAGAGGCACGAACGTAAGCCTCCGCGACGCCCTTGCCAAGACCACGGCCGTTAACCCGGGGAGTCGATCGCGTTTCACACTCCGGTGGGGGGCGGGGCGGGGCCGTTCGGAGCAATGCGGGGTGGGGCGGCGGCTCGGGCGGAGGTACTACCCGGGTACGCCGGGCTCGCGACCGGCGCGGCCCGGTCGTCCTGGGGTACTACACGGGTACGACCGGCTCGGCGCCGACGCCGCTCGGTCACCCTGGGGTACTCCCGCTCGCGACCGGCGCCGCCGCCCTCCCCCCGAGGTACTGCACGGGTACGACCAGGGTCGCCCCCTCACGCCGAGAACCCCGCCACCCGCAGCGCGTGCACCACATCCCAGTACCGCTCCTCCGACACCCCCCGCGCGGCCTCCACCAGCAACGGCACCAGCGTCCGCGGGTCCGGCGCGACGCTGCGCGCGGCCTCCTCGGGCGCCCGCACCCGCACGTACGCGTCGAGCAGCGCCCGCACCTCGCGCCGCCGCCCCTCCCCGGCCAGCCCGAGGACGGCCTCGCCGATCTCCTCGGCGGGCCGCGCCACGCCCTGCCGCAGGATCTGCTCCCCGTCGTCCGCCCGCCCCGCCCCGGTCAGCGCGTCCGCCGCCGCGACGAGCCGTTCGGCGGGCAGCGACGCCGCCTCCCACAGCAGCGTCGACCAGTCGGCGCCGAGCCCGGCCCGCTGGAGCTCGCCCGCGACCAGCGGAATCCGCTCGGCGGGCCAGGACGCCAGCTCCACCAGCAGCGCGTGCGCCTCCCCGCTGCGCCCCTCGCTCCGCAGCGCGACCAGCCGCCGCACCACCTCGGCGGTCTCCTGCCGGGCGACGACGTCCGGAGCGACGGCGGGCTCCTCCCGCCCCCGCACCGCACCCTTACGGCCACCGCCCCCCGCGAACCGCGCCCCGCGCGGCCCCTTACCCCCGTCCCTCTCAGGTACGACAGCCACCGCCTCCTCCGGTACGACGACGGCGGCCCCCTCCTCCTCGACGACCCCGGCGAACCGCGCGCTCCCCCGCCGCCGCTTGCGCTGCTTGGGCACGGCGGCCGGGGCGACCGCCGGAGCCTCACCGGCATCGGCACGCGCCTCCCCGTCACCGCTCCCGCCCTCGGCCGCCACGGCACCGCCGGAACCGACGCCGCCCGCCCCGCCCTCTCCGGCACCCGAACCTCGCCCAGCCCCCCACGACGCGCCACCGGCCTCACCCGACGCCCAGCCACCCCCCGAACCCCCCTCACGGCCCCCCGGCTCCACCCCCCGCCCCTCGAACTCCCCGTCACTCCCCCAGGACCCCCGAAGCCGCCCCTTCCCGTCCCGCCCGAACGCCCCCACCTGCCCCGCGGCACCGGACCCCTCCTCCGGGAACCCCCCGCCCCGCCGGTCCAACTCCGCCATCCTGGCCCGCAGTTCGGCGCACCGCGCGGTCGCCCGCTCATGGTCGTCATGGGCCCACGCCAGCTCCAGCCGGACCCCGTCGGCCTGCTCCCGGGTGACGGCGGAGGCGAGCTGCCGCCCCAGCTCGGCCTGCCGCTCGACCGCGTACCGCTGCTCGCGGAGCATGACGTCGAGCCGGTCCCCGAGGGCGTCGCGGGCCCCGGGCCGCGCGTCGTGGGCGCGCAGGGCGGCGGCGTGCAGGGCGCGGACGCGGTGCGCCTCGCGCTCGGCGACGGCGGGGCCGTATGCGGACGCGAGGTCCTGGAGGAGCGCCTCCATGACGTCCCAGGGCGGCATCTCGGTGCCGTCGAGGCAGGCCCGCATACCGTCGGGGTCGCGCTGCCAGAACACCGCGCACCAGCCGCCGCCCTGGTCGAGGCGCCCCAGCAGGCCGTCCAGGCAGCTCACGAACTCCCGCACCTGCCCCGGGAGTTGTTCCACAGTCATCTCCGAACTCCCGCCAGACCGCTCCACTCGGACTGGCCAGAAAACACCAGCCGTGTTACAGCGCGGCTACGAGCAGTTTGCGAAGGGGCCGCGAAGACAAAGTGGCCAGATCTTGACCACCCCGCCAAGAGATGTTCACGCCACCCCCGCCAGAACGCACCGCACGGCCAACTCGTCCATGGACAGCCCGAGTACGCCGACCAGCGCGGCGACCGTGAAGAACGCCGGCGTCGGCGCCCGCCCGGTCTCGATCTTGCGCAGCGTCTCCGCGGAGATCCCGGCCTGCGCCGCGACCTCGGCCATGCTCCGCTCGCCGCGGGCCTCACGCAGCAGCCGGCCGAGCCGCTCGCCGCGTTCGCGTTCTTCTGGGGTCAAGGGGGTGCGCACCATGACCCCATTCTAATACCGGTATAGTAATTGGCATGGTGGAGCTGAAGACAGACACGTCGATCGACGAGATGTACCGGGCCGGCCAGGTGGTCGCCCGCGCCCTGACGGCCGTACGGGAAGCCGCTGACGTGGGCGTTTCCCTGCTGGAGCTGGACGAGGTGGCGCGCGGGGTGCTGCGTGCGGCGGGCGCGGGCTCGCCGTTCCTCGGCTACCGCCCCTCCTTCGCGCCGACGCCGTTCCCGGCCGTCATCTGCGCCTCGGTGAACGACGCGATCGTGCACGGCATCCCGACCCGGCAGAAACTGCGCGACGGCGACCTCGTCTCCATCGACTGCGGCGCCCAACTCGACGGCTGGGCGGGGGACTCGGCGATCAGCTTCACCGTCGGCGCCCCGCGCCCGGACGACGTCCACCTGATCGAGACGGCCGAACGCGCCCTGGCCGCCGGGATCGCCGCCGCGACGGCCGGCAACCGCATCGGCGACATCGCGCACGCGATCGGCACGGTCTGCCGGGACGGCGGCTACGGCGTCCCGCAGGGCTTCGGCGGCCACGGCATCGGCCGCCGGATGCACGAGGACCCGCCGGTCCCCAACGAGGGCCGCCCGCACCGGGGCATGCTGCTGCGCCGGGGCATGGCCCTGGCGATCGAGCCGATGCTCATCGCGAGCGGCCGCGACGGCTACCACGAGGCCCCGGACGGCTGGACGCTGCGCACGAACGACGGCTCCCGCGCGGCGCACGTCGAGCACACGGTCGCGATCACGGACGAGGGCCCGAGGATCCTGACGGCCCGGGAGAACTGAACGAGGGGCGGCCCACCCGGATTCGGGCGAGCCGCCCCTCGACTTCCTTGTCTAGCGCGCCGGATACACCACCTGCGCCGACCCGCCACCGCGCCGCACGGTCTCCGCCGCGGCCACCCACTTCCCACCGGGCAGCCGCTGCACGGCAGTCGCGGCGCCGATCTCGGGGTTCAGCCGGAACCCGTGCCCGATGGCCTCCAGCTCGGTCCTCAAGTCACCGTTGTACAGGGCGGGTTCGAGCTCGGTGGTCGTCTGGTTGCGCTGGCTCGCACGCGGCGCGGCAATCGCGTCGACCAGCGGCAGCTTCCGGTCCACGAACTCGGTCAGCACCTGGAGCACGGTGGTGATGATGGTGGCCCCACCGGGCGAACCGAGCGCCACCACCGGCTTGTTCGCCTTGTCGAGCACGATGGTCGGCGAGATCGACGACCGGGGCCGCTTGCCGGGGCCCGGCAGGTTCGGGTCGTGGACGGCGGGGTTCGCCGGGGTGAACGAGAAGTCGGTCAGCTCGTTGTTGAGGATGAACCCCCGCCCGGGGACGGTGATCGCGCTGCCGCCGGTCTGCTCGATGGTGAGCGTGTAGGCGACGACGTTGCCCCACTTGTCGGCGACCGTGAGGTGCGTGGTGCTGTCACCCTCGTACGTCGTCGGCGCCGCCGTCCCGCTCGCGTCGCAGGCGGCCGGGTTGCGCGGGTCGCCGGGCGCGACGGGGCTGGTGAGGACGGCGTCGTCCTTGATGAGGCAGGCCCGCGAGTCGGCGTACTTCTGGGAGAGGAGTTCCTTCGTGGGGACGTTCTCGAAGGCCGGGTCGCCGACCCAGCGCCCCCGGTCGGCGAACGCGATCCGGCTCGCCTCGATGTAACGGTGCAGGTACTGGACCTCGCTCGCCTTCGAGAGGTCCGTGTTCTCCAGGATGTTGAGGGCCTCGCCGACGGTGGTGCCGCCGGAGGAGGAGGGCGCGATCGAGTAGACGCCGAGTCCTCGGTACGACGTCTTCGTGGGCGCCTGGAAGTGGGCGCGGTAGGCGGCGAGGTCGGCGGCGGACAGCTTGCCGGGCCGGGCCTTCCACCCGGAACCCGGGTCGACCGGCGGCTTGTTGACCGTGCTGACGATGTCCTTGCCGATGTCGCCGCGGTAGATCGCGGAGACGCCCTTCTTCCCCAACTCGGCGTAGGTGCGCGCGAGGTCGGGGTTCTTCAGGGTCGAACCGACCACCGGGAGCTGCCCGTTCGGCAGGAACAGCTTCGCCGTGTCGGGGAAGTAGCGGAAGCGGGTCTCGTTGGCGGCGGTCTGCGAGCGGAACGTGTCGTCGACGGTGAACCCGTCGCGGGCGATCCGCTCGGCCGGCTTCAGCACCGAACCCAGGCTCTTCGTCCCCCACTTGGCGAGCGCGCTCGCCCAGGTGGCGGGGGTGCCCGGGGTGCCGACGCTGAGGCCGCTGGTGACGGCGTCCGCGAAGGCGAGGGGCTGCCCGTTCTCGACGAACAGGTTCGCGTCGGCGCTCAGCGGGGCGGTCTCGCGGCCGTCGATCGTGCGCACAGTACGGGACTTGGCGTCGTAGTAGACGAAGTAGCCGCCCCCTCCGATGCCCGCCGAGTAGGGCTCGGTGACGCCGAGCGCGGCGGCGGTGGCGACGGCCGCGTCGACCGCGTTGCCGCCCCTCCGCAGCACCTCGATGCCGGCGGCGGAGGCGTCCGCGTCGACACTGGAGACCGCGCCGCCGTACCCGACGGCGACGGGGACCTTCTCGACTGCCTTCTTCTGCACGGACGATGACGAGGCGGTCGGTGGCGCGGCGGCCCCCACCGAGACCACGGCGGCAGAGACCGCCAGGACCGTCAGTTTCCGTACCACTGGGCGACGCAGGGCCATCCGCTCGTACCTCCAGTCAAGGACCGTCCGCGCACTGTAGCCACACTGCCCCGTCGCGGACAGCCGCATTCAGGGCACTGTCATACGACCGCCACACCTCGAACACGGGTACGCCCCGGGCGGGTTCGGCCGCTAGCATGCGCGCCCATGAACGACGACGTGCGCAACATCGTCCTCGGCGTGCTGGCCGCCGGTATCAGCGCCGGGCTCGGCTGGCTGACGCGGACCTACCTGTGGAGGCGACGGCTCCGCCGCAAACAGGCGTTCTTCGGGCTGCCGGAGAACTCCGAGACCCTGCTCGTCGTCAACCGCGACCCGGCGACCTCCGAACCCGCCGTGCACCGCTTCGACGTGTTCGCGCTCCTCGAACTGGCCGCGCTCATCAAGGACTGCGGGGCCAACGTGCAGATGGTCACGCAGGACGGAGTGCAGCAGGGCTTCGGCGAGCGTACGGAGTTCTGCGTCGGCGGGCCCGGCTCCAACCGGCGGATGCTCGCGCACATGTCGGCGATGCTGCCCGGCTTCCGGGTGAACATCGACCCCGAACCCGGCCCGGACCGGGGGGCGTTCCAGATCGGCACCGAGCGCTACCGGATGGACCCGGGGATCACGGAGTACGTCCTGCTGGCCCGGCTGACGACCGGCGAACGGCGCGGCACGCGGCCGGTGTTCCTCTTCTGCGGCCAGCGCGCGATCAACAACCAGGCGGCGACCCGGTACTTGGCCCGCCATCACGAGCGCCTGGCCCGCAAGTACGGCGCGGACTCCTTCGCGCTGCTCCTGAAGGTCGTCAACTCCCAGGCGTACGGCCCGGATGTGACGGAGCTGGTGGCCGACGTGACCCGCACGGTCCGTACGCCGCTGGTGGACCCGGTGGCCCCCACGTCCCACCGGGCGACCTGACGATCCGTCAACTGGCGGTGACCGTAAGCCCGGTGGCCCCGACACCAAGACGAGCGGCACCCCCGCCGCGCCTCCACGGCGAGGGCCCGCCCGTTCTCGGCAAGCCGGTCCGGCGATGCGCCGCACACCCACCCGACCCGCTCCGCATCGAGCACAACCCGTCCGGCGCGCGGCTGACCTTCTCCCCGTACAGCGTCCGGCCGGTCGCACGGACCGCCTGCGCTGCGCGAGCAGTGATCTCCGGCCGCGCGTCCGGCCGGGTATGGCTCTGGTGAACTGCTGCCCCCTACGGTCCGCCCTGCGGCGGAGTCCCCGGCCCGGTCACCGTCGCTCCGGGGATGAACGATCCATCGTAGTCGAGCCCGGTCACGGCGAGGACGCCCCCCACTAGTGGCCGACGGAGCGGGCCCGGTCGGGTTCCTTCTTGCGCTTGTCGACGTCACGCAGTCCGATCAACGGATCGACGGCCATGCTCAGCCCTACTCGCTCTCAGCTGTGTGTCGTGGTCGCCGCAAACTATCCAGAGCGGACGGGGCGCGCGGCGCGACACGCACTTTTCGGGCATAAGCCGTATTTAACCTCTCTTCGCAGAGACACGGAGGCACGGAGGCACGGCAGCCCCTTCAGTTGCAGCCCCTTCAGTTCTCGGCGACCTCCGCGTACCACTGCGACAGCTCCGGCACCCCGCTGGCCGCCCACTCCCGGCCGGCCGTCACGACGTCGAACTCCCGCCCCGAGCCCAGCCGTACGACGGGTTCGCCGCCCGGCCAGAACGCCCACTCGGCGCCCTCGACGGTGCGCACGACGACCGTGCCGAGGTAGAGCCCCGCGTCGTTGCCGAGCCAGGACAGCGTCTCCTCGTCGTCGCGCCAGCGCGGCAGCAACTGGTCGAGCGCCTCCAGCGAGCCGACCGTGTCGTCGAGCCGGATGCCCGCCTCCCCCGCCTGGGAACGCAGGAGTTCGCACTCGGACAGCAGCTCGGCCACGCCCTCGGGGTCGGCGTCCAGCAGCGCGCCCGCAGCCCTCTTGCGCCTGTTGCCCAGGAAAGGGATGTTCATACACCCAGCGTGGCACTCGTACCAGCGTCAGCACCACAGGCGCGCGGGCACCCCTGCCCACCATCCCAGTACGATCATCGGACGACCGGAGAAGGAGAGCCGTGCGCCGAAGGACCTGGGCGTTTGCGCTGCTCGCGGCCCTGCTGCTGGTGCCGCAGTCCGCTGTGCGCGCCGGTGTACACGCCCCGAGCGCCCCTCCCGTACCCCTGGAGAGCCACTTCGACAACCGGGGTATCAGCGCCGACGCCCACCCGGCCGCCGCGGACCTCGACGGGAAGGGCGCCTCCCTGCCGGCCTCGGCCCTCGCCGCGGCGGGCTGGACCCCCGGCCGCGCCCTCACCGTGCACGGCACCCGCCTCACCTGGCCCGCGACCGCCCCCGGCAGCCCGGACAACGTCCTCGCCGACGGCCAGCGGGTGACCGTCTCCGGCCGGGGCGACGCGCTCACGTTCCTCGTCACGAGCACGGCGGGACACACCGCGCGCGGGACGGGCGAGATCACGTACGCCGACGGCACACGCGCGCGGTACGGCCTCGCCGCCCCCGACTGGCGGCGCGGCTCCCTCGCCACGAAGGCCGTCGCCCTCCCGCACGTCAACACCCCCGCCGGCCGCCGCACCGCACGCGCGCGCGTGTACGCCGCGACGGTCCCCCTGGACCCGGCCCGCCCCGTCACCTCCGTACGCCTCCCCGTCGCCTCCGGCCACTCCGGCCTTCACGTATTCGCCCTCGCGGTCCGCGCGAACCCCCTGCCGTGGACCGGCACTTGGGCCACGGCCCACTCCGGCCTCCCCGCCGAGGGCCCCTGGACGGACCGCACCCTGCGCCTGGTCGTCCACGCCTCCACGGGCGGCACCCGCGTGCGCCTGCGGTTCGACAACACGTTCGCGGGGACGCCGGTACGGATCGGGGCGGCGACGGTGGCGCTGCGCGCGGAGTCCGGCAGGGCGCGGGAGACGACAGCGGCCGGGGCGGCCCCCGGTGACTCCCCCCGGCCCCCCGGCCCCACGCCGCCCGTGACGGCCCCGCCGGACCCCGCCCGGCCTCCCGGAGCGGCCCCGGACCCGGCAGCCCCTGACGCCGCCCCCAGCAGCGCCGGAGCGGCCGCGGGCGGTGTCCCCGTGCCGGTGTCCTTCGGCGGGGCGGCCGGTGTCGAGATCCCCGCCGGGACCAGCGCCGTGAGCGACCCGATCGGCCTCACCGTGCCCGCGGGCGCCGATCTGCTGGTCAGCTTCCATCTGCCGGGCACCGTGACCGCGTTGCCCACGCACCGGTTCGCGTCGCAGCGGTCGTACGTGAGCGCGCCGGGCGATCACACGGCGGACCGCGCGGGGGCGGCGTACGCATCGGTGATCACCGGGTGGCCGCTGCTGGCCGGGGTGGACGTGGCCGGCGGGCCCGGGAGCGTCGTCCTGCTGGGGGACTCCATCACCGACGGGTACCTGTCGACGACGGACGCGAACCGGCGGTGGCCGGACGTGCTCGCCGCGCGCCTGCGCGGGCAGCGGGCGGTACCCGCGTACGGCGTGCTGAACGCCGGGATCGCGGGGAACCGGGTGGCCGCCGACGGCTATGCCGGGGACGGGGTCTCGCCCGCCTCGTCAGGGGTGTCGGCGCTCGCGCGGCTGGAGCGGGACGTGTTCGCGCAGCCGTCGGTGCGGACGGTGGTCGTCTTCGAGGGGATCAACGACCTGCTCCGGGGCGGGACTTCGGACGACGTGACCGACGGGCTGCGGGAGATCGCCGAGCGGGCCGGGGCGCGCGGGGTACGGGTCCTGGGCGCGACGCTCCTGCCGTGCGCCGGGGACCGCAGATGTACCCCCCGGGTCCAGGAGCGGCGCGAGAAGGTCAACGCGTGGATCCGGGACGGCGACGCCTTCGACGCCGTCCTCGACTTCGACGCCGCGCTCCGGGACCCCGCCGCCCCGTCCCGGCTGCTCCCTGCGTACGACAGCGGGGACCGGCTGCACCCCTCGGACGCGGGGTACGCGGCGCTGGCGGGGGCGGTGGACCTCAGGGAGCTGTAGCCCCCGGGGTCACACCTCCAGGTCGACGACCACCGGCGCGTGGTCCGAGGCGCCCTTGCCCTTGCGCTCCTCGCGGTCGACGTACGCGTCCTTGACGGCCTTCGCGAAGGGTTCGTTGCCGTAGACCAGGTCGATGCGCATGCCCCGGTTCTTGGGGAAGGCGAGCTGGCGGTAGTCCCAGTACGTGTACGGGTGGTCGTACTTGAGGGGGCGGGGTACGACGTCCGTGAGGCCGGACTCGCGCAGGGCCGCGAGGGCGGCGCGCTCGGCGGGGGTGACGTGGGTGAGGCCCTCGAAGACGGCCGTGTCGAAGACGTCGTCGTCCGTGGGGGCGACGTTGTAGTCACCGAGGACGGCGAAGGGGCGGCCCCCCTGCGCGTCGCCCGTGACGGCCGCCTTCAGGGCCTCGAACCACTGGAGCTTGTACGCGTAGTGCGCGTGGTCGACCTCGCGGCCGTTCGGCACGTACACCGACCACACGCGCACGGGGCCGCAGGTCGCCGACACCGCGCGCGGCTCCTGCGCGCCCTCGTACTCCGGGCCGCCGGGCAGGCCCTTGACGACGTCCTCAAGGCCCACCCGGGAGAGCACCGCCACGCCGTTCCACCGGCCCGTCGCGTTCACCGCGGCCTCGTACCCGGCCTCGCGCAGGGCGTCGAACGGGAACTGCTCCTCGGCGAGCTTGGCCTCCTGGAGGCACAGCACGTCCGTGCCGCTGCTCTCCAGCCAGGCCAGGAGCCTCGGCAGGCGGGCGGTGATCGAGTTCACGTTCCAGGTCGCGATGCGCATGCTTCACAACCTACCGGGCCCCACTGACAGTCACAGCGAGGTGCTCTCCCCGGGCGCCAGCCGCCCGTGCTCGGCGCCGCCCAGCGCGCCGATCTGGTTGTCGTAGACCGGCCGGGCGAGGTCGGTGAGGAGGGCGTCGTGGATGTCGTACGCGCGCGCGGGTTTCACCTCGCGGACGTAGTCGATCACCTCGGAGATCTTGCTCCAGGGGGCCATCACCGGCAGCATCAGCGTCTCCACGGCGTGGTCCGGGACGGTCAGCGCGTCGCCGGGGTGGAAGACGCGGCCGTCGTCGATCAGGTAGCCGACGTTCGTGATGCGCGGAAGGTCCGGGTGGATGACGGCGTGCAGTTCGCCGTGGACCTGGACGTCGAACCCGGCGGCGGTGAACGTGTCGCCGTGCCCGACGGTGTGCACGCGCCCGGGGAAGGCCGCGGCGAGCTGCTCCGCGACCGCGCGCAGGGTCCAGATCTCCGCCTCGGGGTTCGCCTCCAGCGCGGCCCTGAGGTGTGCCTCGCTGAAGTGGTCCGGGTGCTCGTGGGTGACCAGGATCGCGTCCGCGCCGACAGCCGCGTCCGGTTCGCTGAACACGCCCGGGTCGAGGGCGAGGGTGCGCCCGTCCTTCTCCAGGCGGACACAGGCGTGCGACTTCTTGGTGAGCTGGATGGACTTCGTCATGGGTCCATCCTGCAACGCTCACTCCTGCGGTGTCGTCTCCTCCCGGATGACCTGCTGGGCCACCCGGAACGCGCTGTTGGCCGCGGGCACTCCGCAGTACACGGCGGCGTGCAGCAGGACCTCCTTGATCTCGTCCGGCGTAAGACCGTTGCGCAGGGCCGCGCGCGTGTGGAAGGCGAGTTCGTCGAGGTGGCCGCCCGCGACGAGGGCGGTCAGGGTGACGCAGCTGCGCGCGCGCCGGTCGAGGCCGGGGCGGTCCCAGATCTCGCCCCAGGCGTACCGGGTGATGAACTCCTGGAAGTCGCCGGAGAAGTCGTCGGCCTGGGTCAGCGCGCGGTCCACGTGCGCGTCGCCGAGCACCTCGCGGCGGACCTTCAGCCCCGCGTCGTACGGGTCGGGGCGGCCCATGACCTGGTCGGTCGCGACCGGCAGGGCCGGGGCGATCTCGGCGATCGGGGCGAGTTGCGGCGGAAGCACCACGGGTATCGCCGGTACCACGGTCTGCCCCGTGTCGTACCCGGGCTGCCAGCCCGTCGAGAAGTGCCGCGCCAGCAGGTCGGTGACGGCGGCCGGCTGCTCCACCGGGACGAGGTGCGAGGCGCCGGGTACGACGGCGAGGCGCGCGTCCGGGATGCCGGCGACCAGCGTGCGCGCCTCGGCGGGGCCGGTGACCTGGTCGTCGGAGCCGACCAGGACCAGCGTCGGGACGCCGACCATGCCGAGTTCGTGCCGTACGTCGAAGGAGGCGAGGGCCTCGCAGGAGGCTATGTAGCAGCCGGGGTCGGTGGTGCGGACCATCTGGACGGCCCAGTCGGTGATCGCGGGCTGCGCGGCGGCGAACCCGGCCGTGAACCAGCGGTCCGGCGAGGTGCGGGCGATCGGGTCGAGGCCGTTGGTGCGCACGATGACCCCGCGCTGGCGGAACTCGTCAGCCGTGCCGAACCGCGGGGAGGACGCGATCAGCACGAGCGAGGCGAGCCGCTCCGGGTGGCGCAGGGCGAGTTCGACGCCGACGGCGCCGGCGAGCGCGCAGCCCGCGAAGCCGAAGCGCTGCACACCGAGCGCGTCGAGGGTGGCCAGCAGGCGGGCGGTCAGGTCGGCGACCGAACCGGCCGGGTGGGCGGGGGCACCGCCGTGACCGGGCAGGTCGAACCTGAACACCCGCCACTGCTTGGCGAGTTCGGGAATCTGCCGGTCCCACATGTGCCAGGTGGTGCCCAGTGAGGGACCGAGGATCAGGACCGGGGCGTCCTCTGGCCCGTCGAAGCGGTATTGCAGGGTGCTCATCGGTGTCTCACTCACCCGCCCGACCCTCTCATCCGTCACGCGAGGTCACATCGCCGGGGTGGACCTACCGGGCCTTGCCCCGAACCGGCGGGTGTGCGTGGCCGTGCCGTCAGCGGGCCCACCAGGAGGTTCGTGTCGCGGCCCCACCCGGCGGGGGCACGGCCGGACGGTCCGGCCGGTGGCCGGACGGACGGCGAAAAGGTCATTGCGCGCAGGCGAACGAGACTCCTCCACCTATCCGCCCCGGGGAGCGGGACGATCGGCGGCAGGGGACGAAACGCTGGTTGCGATGAGTCAGCGCGCACCGGAACTGCCGGCTCTGGCGAATACCGGGAACACCGCGGGAACCGGAACTGCCGTCATGCCGCCACCGATTCCGACCGAGTCATGGCGGGCCCTCGTGGTGGAAAACGATGCCCGATACGCGGAATCCAGGTGTACGGGCGGGCCGACCTCGTCCTCATCGACCTGGAACTGCCCGACCTGGACGGGCTGGAGGTCTGCCGGGCCATCAGGGCCGTCTCCGACACCCCCATCATCGCCCTCACCGCCCGGGGCACCGAGGTGGACCGGGTCCTCGGCCTCCAGGCCGGGGCGGACGACTACATGGTCGAGCCGTGCGGGTTCCGGGAACTGATGGCCCGGATGCAGGCGGTGATGCGGCGGGCCCGGCCCGTGCCGCGGTCCATCGACGCCGGCTCCCGCGAGGTGAGCCTCTGCGGAGAACCCGTCCGCGTCACCCGCTCTGGGCACCCCCGTCGAGGGCCTGCGGCTGCGCGTCGCCGACGAGCACGATCGGGTGCTGGGCGAGGGCGAGACCGGTGAGCTCCAGCTCGCCGGGCCCATGATCACCCCGGGCTACCACAACAACGAGCAGGCCACCCGGGACGCCTTCACCGCCGACGGCTCGTTCCGCAGGGGTGACCTCGGCCGGCTCGACGAAGGGCGGCTCATCCTCGTGGGCCGCAGCAAGGACAGCGTCATCGTCAACGGCGTCAACTACTTCAGCCACGAGATCGAGACCCTGCTGGAGCGACTGGACGGCGTCGCCCGTTCCTACGTCGCCGCGTTCCCGACCCGCACCCCGGGCAGCGACACCGAGCAACTCGTCGTCGCCTTCCGCCCCGCGCTGATCCTGCCGCTGCCCCAGGACGCCTTCCCGAAGACCAGCCTGGGCAAGATCCAGCGCGCCCTGATGCGCCGGAAGCTGGGGACCGGCGCCTACGAGGAGGTCACCCGGTCCGTCGCCGGCCTCGTCCTGCGGCTGCGCAGCCTGGTGGCCAGCGGCTCGGCGCGCACGACCTCCAGATCATCACCGTGCTGATGGCCCCCACCGTCCGTCAACTGGCTGCCCGGCGGGCAGGAGCGCCCCTTCCCCACCGTCCCCGCGGCGCTCGACGCGGTGCGCCGGGGGGGGACTGCGGGGCGGCCGTGGTGCCCCTGGAGAACTCCGTGAAGGGCGTGGTGCCCGTCACGATGGACCAGCGGTCTCGGCGGAGCTGTACATCACGGCCGAGGTGGAGGTGCCGGGATGGCCCGGCCCGGCACCGAGCTCTCCTCGGTCACCGAAGTGCTGAGCCATCCGCACGCGCTCGCCCAGTGCGCGCGCTGGCTGGCGGAGCGGCTGCCCGAGGCGCGGCTGCGGTCCGTGGACTCCACGGCGGCGGCCGCGCGCGAGGTGGCCGGGACGGCGTCGGCGGCGGGGGCCGCCGCGGTCGCGGCCCCGCTGGCGGCGGACCTGTACGGCCCGGCGTCCCTCGCCACCGGCATCGGTCTGCGGGCCGGCGCGGTCACCCGGTTCGTCTCGGTCGCCCCGGCGTGGTTCCCGCCGGCGCGGACCTGGCTGGACCGCACCTCCCTGATGGTGAACCCCGGTGACGGCCCCGGCCGGCTGGCCGACATCCTCACCGAGTTCGGCTCGCGGGACATCGAGGTCAGCCGGCTCCGCTCCTGGCCCACCGGCGACCGCCTCGGCAGCTACCGCTACTTCATCGACGTCGACGGCCACATCGAGAACCCGCCCGTCCAGGAGGCGATGTCGGTGATCGCCGGGCTGGGCGCGGGAGCCCGCTTCCTGGGCAGCTATCCACGCTGGGCCCGATGATCGCCCCGTCCGGCGGCGACACCAGCATGGTCCAGCGGCACCCGTGGGAGCCGGTCCAGGAGGGCGCCGCCCGCCACCGCACGCTGACCCGGTACGGGGGCTGGGTGTACGTCACGGTGGGTGAGGCACCTCAGCGGTAGGCTCCGCCGGCCGGCTCACCGCGTCTCACCGCGTCTCCCCGAGGAGGTGGCGGCGGTGGCGGTCGTCCAGCCGGTCCAGGTCGAGCAGGACGAAGAAGTCGGCGGTGTCGGAGTGCGGGTCGTGGGCCGGGGGTCCGCACACCCGGGCGCCGAGGCGGAGGCAGCCGCGCAGCAGCGGGGGCAGCAGGGTGCGGTCGGGTACGCCCTCGGCGGGGCCGGGCGGCGTCCACGGGCGGTGCGGGCGGACCCGGTGCGCGGCGGGAGCGGCGTACTCGGTGGCGCCGAGCCGCCACGCGACGGCCGCCGCCCGGCCGCCGTCGGCCAGGGGTACGCAGGCGCGGGCCGCCAGGTAGCGCCGGCCGGAGAGCAGGAGGTAGCGGGCCAGGCCGGACCACAGCAGGTGGAGGACGGCGCCCCTGCGGTGGTCGGGGTGGACGCAGCACCGGTCGGCCTCGACCGTCAAGGGGCGCACCGCGCGCAGGCTGCTCAGGTCGAACGCGGCGTCGGCGCGGGAGAGTCCGGTCCGCCCGGGCGGCAGGAGCCGGCAGGTGCCGACGACGTCGCCCGTGGTGGTGTGGGTGACGATGAGGTGGTCGGCCCGCTCGTCGAAGCCGTCCTCGCCCGGCTCGTCGGCGAGGACGCGGTGGCGCAGTCGCTGGGCGGCCCTGATCTCCTCCTGGGTGTCGGCGATGGAGATGACGTAGTCGCTGCGGACCGATGTCGCGGCTGTCGAGGGCATGGGTGCCGTTTCTCCCTTGGACGGACGCGCCGGGCCGTCCTGCTCGCCCGGCGAGGGGTGTCGGCCCCTCGACAAGGACCGTAGGAGCGGCCGGGCCGGCGGGTGAAGGGGCCAAAGGCAGGCGCGGGCCCCGACTTTCGTCAGGGCCGCGGACAGCCGTCGGTCACCCTTCGCGCAGTTCGAGCGTGCAGCACTTGACGCTGCCGCCGGCCTTGAGGAGTTCGGTGAGGTCGACGCCGATCGGTTCGAAGCCGCGGTCCCTGAGGCCGGCCATGAGCCGGGTCGCGGACTGGGGCAGCAGGACGTGGCGGCCGTCGCTGAAGGCGTTGAGGCCGAAGACCGCGGCGTCCTCGGCGCTGGCGAGGAGGGCGCCGGGGAACAGTTCCCGCAGGACGGCCCGGCTGCCCGGGGAGAACGCCTCGGGGTAGTACATGACCTCGTCGTCGGCGAGGACGGCGAGCGCGGTGTCGAGGTGGTAGAAGCGCGGGTCGACCAGGGTCAGCCCGGTGACCGGCAGGCCGAAGTACTCCTGGGCCTCGGCGTGCGAGCGCGGGTCGGTGCGGAAGCCCGTACCGGCGAGGAGCCGGCGGCCGACGAGGAGGTAGTCGCCCTCCCCCTCGTTGACGTGCTCGGGCCAGTGGGTGTCGGGGAAGCCGTTCGCGCGCAGCCAGGCAAGGTACAACGGGCCCTCGGCGGTGCGTTCCTCGTGCCGGAAGCGGGCGCCGAGCACCTTCCCGTCCACGACGGTGGCGCCGTTCGCCGCGAAGACCATGTCGGGCAGCCCGGCCGCCGGCCGGACGACCTCCACGGTGTGCCCGAGGTCGCGGTAGAGGCTGCGCAGCCGCTCCCACTGGGCGAGGGCGAGGCCGCCGTCGACGGGCTTCTCCGGTTCCATCCACGGGTTGATGGAGTAGGTGACGTCGAAGTGGCTGGGCGGGCACATCAGCAGTCGGCGCGGGATGGCCGTACGCGGGCTGTTTTCTGGCATGTCATTTCCTTTTATCGAGCCGGGGTATTAAATGAGAAGCATGTATCGAACCATGATGAAGTCGAAGATTCACCGGGCGACCGTGACCCAGGCGGATCTGCACTATGTCGGATCGCTCACCATCGACGCCGACCTGATGGAATCCGCAGACCTGCTCCCGGGGGAACGGGTCGACATCGTCGACATCGACAATGGCGCACGCCTTTCCACCTATGTCATCGAAGGCCCCCGGAATTCGGGGGTGATAGGAATCAACGGCGCGGCGGCCCGGCTGATCAGTCCGGGCGATCTCGTCATCATCATCGGCTACGCGATGGTGACGGACGAGGACGCGGCGAAGCTGGAGCCCCGGGTCGTCTTCGTGGACGGGGAGAACAAGGTGACCGGCCTGGGCGCGGACCCCGCCGAGGTGCCGGCCGGCTCCGGGCTGCGGCGCGGGGACGTGGTCGGCGGCTAGGGGGGCGCGCGGTGGCGGCCGGAGGGTTCCGGTCGCCACCGGCGTCGTCGTCAGGCCGGGGCGGGCACCCCGGGCTCGCGCTCCGGGCGCAGTGCCGCCAGCAGCACACGGTTGACCGGGTCAGGATGCTCCAGGTAGCCGATGTGTCCGCAGCCGTCGACGAGTTCGAACGTGGCGCCTGGGACGGCCGCGGCGATCTCCCGGCCCGCGGCCGGCGGGGCCAGGACGTCGTCGGAGAAGGAGACGACGTGGCTGGGCGCCCGGATGCCCCGGTACGCGGCGAGCCGGTCCGGCATGGGGTAGAGCCCGCGCTGTGCCCGTACCGCCGACTCGGCCGCCGTGGACAGTTCGAAGACCTCCAGCCAGTCCGCGGCCCGCCGGTCGTCCGCGAGGCCGCCCCGCGAGAGCTGCTGGAGCACCTGTGCCACCGCCCGGTAGCGGGGCGGCAGTTCGATGCCGAGGTCCTCCAGTTCGCGTTCGGCGTGGTTCAGGGCCGTGCTCAGGGCGTCGCTGCGGCCCCGCGCCGCCATGAGGACGAGCCTGCTCACCAGCTCGGGGCGGGCGAGCGCCAGTTCGGCGGCGATGCGGGCGCCGAGCGAGGTGCCGACGACCGCGCACGGACCGATGCCGAGGTGCTCGATCAGGGCGGCCGTGTCGGCGGCCATGTCGTCCACGGTGAAACCGGGCGGGCCGCCGTCGGCCGGGGACACGCCCCGGTTGTCGAAGGTGACGACCCGGTGTCCCGCCGCGACCAGCGCGGGCACCTGATGCAGGTGCCACGCTCTTCCACTGCCGCCGGTTCCCATGACGAGAACCACGGGTACGCCGTTTCCGGTGTCCTGGTAGTTCAGTCGGAATCCGTCGCGGATGATTTCGGGCATGCGTACTCCTCGTGCGGTCCTGCTTACAGCGACAATCGCGCCTGAGTAAAAGGCTTCCGCTTTCGGCGGACGGTGTTATGTGATGTCAGTGATCGCATCCTCATGGATTGCTCGTGAATGAAGGGGAAGGACCAGCGCATGATGTCTGGCGGTAACGAGATTCCCGTCGTCGAGGCGGCCACCGGTGATCCCGAATGGCTCCGTGAGAATTCCGGCGCGCTGAAGTCGGCCGCCCTGGAAGGGGGCGCGGTTCTGGTGCGGGGCCTGAATATCTCCGGTCACGCGGGGGCCGCCGCGGCGAGCCGTGCGCTCACCTCGGAGCTGATGACCGAGGTGGAGGGGTTCGCGCCCCGTACGGCGCTGCCCGGCGGGGTGTACTCGTCGTCGGAGTGGCCCCCGGACCAGCCCATGTGCATGCACCACGAGCTGTCCAGCGCCCCCCGGTACCCGCAGTGGCTGGTGTTCTCCTGCCTGCGGGCGAGCGCCTCCGGTGGCGCCGTGTCCGTGGCCGACGCCGCGCGGGTGCTCGACTCCCTGCCGGCCGGCATCGTCGGGCCCTTCGAGCGGGAGGGCTGGCAACTCGTCCGCAGCTACGACCAGTTGGTGGGCCCTTCCGCCGCCGACGCGTTCGGCACGGCCGACCCGCAGGCCGTCGAGCGGTACTGCGCCGCCCACGGCATCGAGCTCCGGCGTCTGCCGGGCGGCGCCCTCCAGACCCGGCAGACCCTCCCGGCGGTGGTGAAACACCCCCTGACGGGACGGCGCTGCTGGTTCAACCAGATCGCCTTCCTCAACGAGTGGACGATGGACCCGGCGGTCCGCGAGTTCCTCGTGGGCGAGTTCGGCCCCGAGGGCCTGCCGTTCACGACGTTCCTCGGCGACGGCACACCCCTGGACCCCGCCACCGTAGAAGCCGTCAACGAGACGTACGACCGCCACGCGACCGAAGTCCCCCTGCGCGACGGCGACCTCCTGCTGGTGGACAACATCGGCACCGCCCACAGCCGCGCCCCCTACAGCGGCCCGCGCGAGATGGTGGTGGCCCTGGGGGACCCGCTGCCCAGGCTGCCGGGATAGCCCACACGAAGCCGGCCGGTGGGGCCAACACCTCACCGACCGGCACACCACCGGCCGACGCCCCACCGGATAGCCATCCACCGGCTGACACCCCACCGGCCGATCCCCGACCGGACGGCCCTCCACCGACCCACACACCACCGGCCGGCCATCCACCGGCTGGCACCCCACCGGCCCGCGCCCCACCGGATAGCCATCCACCGGCTGGCACCCCGTCGGCCGATGCCCGTCCGGCCAGCGCCCGACCGGACGGCCCTCCACCGGCCGACACCCCACCGACCCGCACCCCACCGGACGACCCTCCGCCGACCCACACCCCACCGGCCAGCAGCACCCCACCCCCCGGCGCCCCACCCCCCTCACAACCCCGGCCCGAAGCTCAGCGTCCGATACGTCGTCACATTCCCCGCCAACGCCGAACACGCCTGCACGACCCGCACGATCTTCCGCGCCCGGTCCGGATCCGCGTCGTCGATGAGGATGCCGAGCGACGTCCCGCTGTGCGCGGCGACGACGCCGAGGCCGCCGGCCTCCTCGCAGATCGCGGTCATGCGCTCCAGGGTGGTCTTGGGGCGCAGCGCCTGGTTCAGTACGGCGCTGCGGGTGGCGACGGCTCCCACGGTCCGCAGGTCGCCGTCCCGTACCGCCGTGGCGAGGCGGTCCAGGAGGCGCGCGTACTCGTGGTGCTGGGCCTCGGTGAACGGCTTGGGGATCCGGTTGAACTCGACGGTGTCGACAGTGCCCCCTTCGTCGATGCCGACGACGGTCATGGGAGGCAGCGAGCCGAGCGTCTGGCGCAGCCGGACCCGGCGGTGGTGGTAGGCGACGACGCTGTCGTAGAGGACGCCGTCGGTGGGTTCGATGCGGCCGAGGTACGACTCGATGCGGCGCGGCGGCATCGGGATGCCGAGGGCGTTGCCCGCCGCGCGCGCGGTGGCGACGAGGTCCGCGGAGGAGCTGGCGAGGCCCTTGCCCTCGGGCAGCGTGCTGTCCAGGGTGAGCAGACCGCCCACGGGGACGGGCAGCTCCTCGATGATCATCGCCACCAGGCGGGCCGCCTTGCGCTTGTGCTCCGGCACGACCCGTACCGCCGTGGAGTGCGGGTCGGTGCGGAAGGTGGCCACGGTCCAGCGCGCGATGGGCAACGTCACCAGGAAGTCGCCGTCGGGGCCCGGCAGGACGCCTTGGAGCAGCTCGCCGAAGGTGCCGAACGCGGTACTGACGCCGGTCGTCCCCCGGGCGTGCAGAAGGCCGGACTCATCCTTGAGAGCCTTCAGGGAAGGTGCCAACTCTGAACCCCAGTCGCGTGGCATCGGAACGTGCGCGGTAACACCGCTGTCGCGGCCCAACGGTGCCAACGGACCGTCATCGGCGTCAACGAGCTGTATCCCTCTCGCAAAGTGCCAGCTCACTGGAGGGGTTCGGTAGGGTCGGCCGGGTGACTGAGCATGGGGGAACCAAGGAAGAGGGCATACGGCTGGACGTGCCGAGGCCGTTACCGGCGTCCGGCAGGGCGCTGCTGTGGGACGGGGCGCTGTGGCTGGCGCTCGCCGGTGCGGGCGGGTGGGCGTACTGGTCGTCGCTGCACCCCTCGGTCGTCCTGGACCTGGTGCTGCCGCTGCTCGTGCTGGCGGTGGCGATCCCGGGAAGCCGCAGGTGGCCGAACGCCGCGGTGTTCGCCGGGAACGCGCTGTGCGCGGTGGGGCTCGCCGACGACTCCAACCCGGCGAACGCCTACGCGCTGGCGCTGGCCGCACTGACGTACCTGATGGGCGTGCGGACGCAGGTCGGACGGGCCCCGCTGCTGGTGCTCACCTCGTGTCTCGCCGTCGACCTCGCGCTGTGCGCGGTGCTGGGGCGGGGTGCGGTGTGGTGGTTCTACGCGGTGACCGTGCTGCCCGTGGCCCTGCTGGTGCCATGGCTCGTCGGCCGCTATCTCCAGGCGCGGCGGGCCCTGGTGTCGGGCGGCTGGCGGCTGGCGCGGACCCTGGAGGAGCAGCAGCGTTTCGTCGCCGAGCAGGCCAGGCTCCGCGAGCGCAACCGGATCGCCGCCGACATGCACGACTCCCTGGGACACGTACTGAGCCTCATCGCGCTGCGGGCGGGCGCGCTGGAGCTGTCGCCGACCCTGGGCGACCAGGACCGCGACGACGTCGCCGAGCTGCGCAAGGCCGTCTCGGAGGCCGTCGACCACCTCCGGGAGACCGTGACGGTGCTGCGGGACGGCCCGGACGACACGGGCGTCAAGGACTCCTCCGTCGAGTCCGTGGAGGAACTCCTCGCCCGGGCGACCGCGTCCGGCATCGCGGTGGACCTGGTCCGGGAGGGCGGCAGCCCCTCCTTCTCGCCCCTCGTCGAGCACGCCGTGTACCGGGTCGTGCAGGAGTCGCTGACGAACGCGACGAAACACGCCCCCGGCAGCGCCGTGCACGTCCGGATCGCCCACGAGGACGGCCGTACCGAGGTCGATGTCACCAACTCGGCCCCGCCGGCGGGCCCGTTGCCCGGTCTGGTGCCGGGCAACCGGGGTCTCGCCGGGCTGCGGGAGCGGGTCGGCGCGCTCGGCGGTGTCCTGCGCGCCGAACCGTTCGAGCAGGGGTTCCGGGTGAGCGCCGTGATGCCCGACCGGGTGGGCGGTACGCGGACGGACCGCGCACGGCAGTCCCCGCCCGAGGCCGAGCCCGAGTCGACGCGCCGGATGGGGGACGCCCGGCGCAAGGTCCGGCTGCGTTTCGTGGTGGCGTTCGTCGCCCCGGCCGCGCTGGCCCTCACGGTCCTGCCGTCCGCCGGGTACCTCGCCTACCAGCTGGCGACGTGCGTGCTGCACCCGACGGACTACGCGGCCATCCAAGTGGGCCAGGAACGGGCGCAGTTCGCCCGCCTGCTCCCTCTACAGAGCTACCCCTACCCGTCCGACTCCGTGCTGGCGGTCCCCCGGCCGCCCGGCACGAAGTGCGAGTTCTACCGGTCGAACGGCAACCTCCTCGACCAGGTGGACATGTACCGGCTCTGCTTCACCGGTGACCGCCTGACGGCGAAGGACGTCCTGCCGGACGGGCCCGAGGACTTCTAGAAGCACCTGCTCACAACGTTCGCTTCAGCCTCGCGGCGAGTACCTCCCCGATCGTCGCGAGGTGAGCGGGCACCGTCAGCATCTGCTCGTGCTCGGCGTCCACGGGACGGTCCTCGACGGCACCGGTCACATACGGCGCCCACGAGCCCGCCCCGACCCGCCCGGCCGCCCGCTCCGGCACCCGGGTCGCAGTGAACAACAGCATGTCGCCCTCGTACCGCCCGGGCCGGTGCGCCGCGAGAAGACGGCTGTTGCCGATCCACACGTCCTTCATGGCCAGCAGGGTGCTCTCCCCGACCGCCGCGAGCGGATGCCCGCTCTCCTCCAGGAAGCGCAGGTACCGGGCGATCAGGGCGTCCCGGCCGGTGGTGAGTTCCGCCGGGTCGAAGGCGAACCGGGAGGCCGTGAGGTTGTCGACGATCAGCCGGTCCTCCAGCTCCCGCAGGGCCTGCTCCAGGGCGCCCGCCTCGGACGCCTCGTCGACGGGGTACGGGTAGGCGTCCACGAGGGCGAGCAGCTCCACCTCCTCGCCGCGCGCCTGGAGTTCCACGGCGAGCGCGTGGCTCATGACGCCGCCGAAGGACCAGCCGAGGAGCCGGTAGGGGCCCTCCGGCTGGATCTCCCGGATCTGCCGGAGATAGTCCGCGGCCATCTCGTCGACCGTGGCGGGCATCGCGCCCGGCCGGCTGAGCGCCCGGGCCTGAAGGCCGTAGACGGGCACGGCCGGGTCGAGGTGGGTCAACAGGCCCGCGTAGCACCAGGACATCCCGCCGCCCGGGTGCACGCAGAACAGCGGCCGGTCGTCGCCGGTGGTCCGCAGCGGCAGCAGGGGCGCGAAGGAGTCCCGGGTGCCGCTGCGCTCCGCCTCCCGGGCGAGCGCGGCCGGCGTCGGCGCCTCGAACAGGTGCCGTACGCCGAGGTCGGCCCCCAGCCGCTCGGCGAGCAGCGCTACGGCCCTGGTGGCGAGGAAGGAGTGGCCGCCGAGGAGGAAGAAGTCGTCGTCGGGGCCGACGTCCTCGACGCCCAGCACCTCGGCGAAGACCGCGCAGATCAGCTTCTCCGCCTCGGTGGCGGCCGAGCGGGGAGCGGGCCGGTCCACCTCGATCGCCAGCAGCGCACGCCGGTCGAGCTTCCCGTTGCGCGTGAGGGGCAGTTCGTCCACCACGACGTACTGCGCCGGGACCAGGTACTCCGGCACGGTCCGCAGCAGCCGGGCGCGCAGGTCGGCCGCGACCGGCGTACGGCCCTGCGCCGCCGTGACGAACGCGGCGAGCGAGGTGCCGTCGCGCACGAGCACGGCCGCCGAGGACACCGCCGGGTCACCCCGGAGCACCGCCTCGACCTCGCCGGGCTCGATCCGGAACCCGCGCAGCTTGACCTGGTCGTCGGCCCTGCCCAGGTGGTGCAGCTGCCCGTCCGGGGTACGGCGTACGAGGTCACCGGTCCGGTACATCCGCTCGCCCGGCCCCCCGAACGGGCCGGCCACGAACCGCTCCGCGGTCATCCCGGGCCGGCCCCGGTAGCCACGCGCCAGCGCGCTGCCCGAGACGTACAGCTCCCCCGGCATCCCGGGCGGCACCGGCCGCAGCCACGCGTCCAGCACATGGGCGTGGACGTTGGGCAGCGGAACACCGATGGAGGGCCGGTCCGCCCACCGTGCCGGATCGGCGGGCAGGGACGCCGCCGTCACCACGTGCGTCTCGGTGGGCCCGTAGTGGTTGTGCAGGACGACCCGCCCGCCCACCCGGGAGAAGAAGCGCTGTACGGCCCCACCGGTCACCAGCGCCTCACCGGCCTGGGCGACGTGCCGCAGGTCGGGGAGGTCCTCACCGGCCTCCAGCGCGGCGGAGAACACCGCGTCCAGGACGAGCGTGGGCGCGTACAGCTCGCCCACCCGGGCCTCGCGCAACCACTCGACGAACCGGGCCGGGTCACGCCGTACGTCCTCCGGGCAGATCGCGAGCGTCTTGCCGGACAGCAGGGCGGAGAGGATTTCCTGCGCGGAGACGTCGAACCCGGTCGAGGTGAACTGGGCGGTGACCGTGCCCTCGTCCGCCGGGAGCGCCCGGTGGTGCCAGTCCAGGAGGTTGCGGATGGCGCCCGTGGTCATCTCGACGGCCTTCGGCTCACCCGTCGAGCCCGAGGTGTGCAGGATGTAGACCGGGTGGCCGGAAAGCGGGGTGTCGGGCAGGGGGGCCGGTGACGCGGCGGCGAGCGCCCGCTCGTCGAGCACCAGCACCGGGCCGGAGAACCTCGCGGCCAGGTCGTCGGTGGTCAGCACGACGACGGGACGTATGTCCCGCAGGACGAACTGGACGCGCTCCTCCGGCAGTTGGGGATCGACCGGGAGGTAGGCGGCACCCGCCTTGAGGGTCGCCACGAGCCCGACGACGAAGTCGACGCCGCGCGGCAGCCCCAGGGCGACCACCGTGTCCGGGCGTGCGCCCCGGTCCAGCAGGAGCCTCGCCAGCCGGGTCGACCTGTCGTCGAGCTCCGCGTAACTGAGCGTCCTGCCCGCGTGTACGACGGCCGGGGCATCCGGGCGCCTGCGGGCCTGCTCGGCGAAGAGGCCGGGCAGCCCGGCGGCCGGGGCGTCCACGGGGGTGGAGCCCCACGCGCTGATCGCGGCCCGCTCCTCCGGAAGCACGACGTCGACCGCGCCCACCCTCAGCTCCGGATCCCTGGCGACCTGGTCCAGCAGCCCGGCCAGCCGCTGTCCCAGCCGCCGTACGGTCAGCTCGTCGAACCGGTCGGCGTCGTACTCCAGGCTTCCGGTCAGCCCGCCGAACTCGCCCTTGCCCAGTTCCGCGACGGACAGCAACAGGTCGAACTTGGCGGTGGCGGTGACGGACTCCTGCGCGCCGATGACCAGATCCCCACCGGACGTACGCGACCCGGTGTCGCCCAGGCCGGCCGTGTTGTTGAGGGTGAGCATGACTTGGAAGAGGGGGTGGCGGGCGAGGGAGCGTTCGGGGTTGATGATGTCGACCAGGCGCTCGAAGGGGAGGTCCTGGTTGGCGTAGGCGCCGAGGTTCGTTTCCCTTACTCGGGCGAGGAGTTCGCGGAAGGTGGGGTTCCCGGAGAGGTCTGTGCGCAGGACCAGGGTGTTGATGAACAGGCCCACCAGGTCGTCCACCGCGTCATCGCTGCGGCCGGCGATGGGGGTGCCTATCGGTACGTCGTCGCCTGCGCCGGAGCGCGACAGCAGCAGGGCCAGCGCTGACTGGAGCACCATGAACACCGTCGCGCCGCTCTGACGGGCCAGCTTCACGATGGCCTCGTGGACAGCGCCGGGCACCTCGAACTCCACTCTGCCGCCACGGTGGGTGGGGATGGCGGGGCGGGGGCGGTCGGCGGGGAGGGCTATCTCGGCCGGGAGATCGGCTAGTTGGTCCTTCCAGTATGCGATCTGCTGGGAGATCACGCTGTCCAAGTCGCCCTCGGAGCCCAGGAGTTCGCGTTGCCAGAGTGTGTAGTCGGCGTACTGGACCGGGAGGGGGGACCACTGCGGGGGCTCGCCCGCCGTGCGTGCCTCGTAGGCCGTGGCCAGGTCGCCGATGAAGGGGCGCATCGACCAGGCGTCTACGGCGATGTGGTGGAACGAGAAGTGCAGGACGTGGTGGTGGGGGGTGGTTTGGAGGAGGGTTGCTCGGATGGGGAGTTCGGTGGTCAGGTCGAAGGCGTGGCGGGCTGCGGTGGCCAGGCGGGCGGGGAGTTCGGCCTCGGTGACGGTTTCTGTGTGCCACGGGACCTCGATGTCCTCGCGGACGATCTGGTGCGCGCCCTCCGTGTCCTCCGTGAAGACCGTCCGCAGAGTCTCGTGCCGGGTCACTACATCGGTCAGTGCTGCCTGGAGGGCCTCGCTGTCCAGCTTGCCGGTCAGGCGGAGGGCGAGAGGGGTGTTGTAGGTCGCGTTGGGACCGTCGAGTTTGTGCAGGAACCAGAGGCGTTGCTGGCCGAACGACAGCGGGACCCGGTCGGGACGTGCCCCGGCTTGCAGCGCGGGGCGTGAGCCGTCCGCGTCGTCCAGCACACGGGCCAGACCGGCGACTGTCGGGTTCTCGAACAGCTGCCGGATCGAGACCTCGACGCCCAGGGCGGAGCGTAGGCGGGAGATTAGGCGGGTTGCCAGGAGGGAGTGGCCGCCGAGTTCGAAGAAGCTGTCGTCGATGCCGGTCACCGGGCGGCCCAGGACCTCGCTGAAGAGGCCGCAGAGGATCTCCTCGCGCGGTGAACGTGGGCCCCGTGTGTCTGTGTTCGCGTATTCGGGCGTGGGGAGTGCCCGGCGGTCCACCTTGCCGTTCGGTGTCAGAGGGATTGCATCAAGGGTCAGTACGAGGGTGGGGATCATGTACTCCGGGAGCCGTGAACGTAGGGCGTCGCGCACCGTGTTGCTGTCGAGAGCCGCGCCGGGTTCAGGGACCGTATAGCCGACGAGGGTGCCGTCGTTCACGACCGCGACCGCCTGGGCCACGCCGTCGACCGCCAGGAGGCCGGACTCGACCTCGCCGAGTTCGATGCGGAAGCCTCGCACCTTGACCTGGGCATCAGCGCGGCCGGTGAACTCCAGGGTGCCGTCCGGCTTCCAGCGCACGACATCGCCTGTGCGGTACATGCGGCCGCCGTCCCACGGGCACGCCACGAACCGCTCAGCGGTCAGATCGGCCCGGCCGTGATAGCCACGCACCACACCCGCGCCAGCGATGTACAGCTCGCCACGGACGCCCACCGGAACCGGCCTCAGCCACTCGTCCAGCACAAACACCCGCTGGTTCACCAAAGGACCACCGATAGACACCGGTTCACCAGCCGCCACCGGGGCACTTGTCGACCACACCGTGGTCTCCGTCGGCCCGTACACATTCACCACCGACGCCAACTCACCCACCATCGACGCCGCCACCTCAGCGGGCAGCGCCTCACCCCCCACCAACGCCCGTACGCCAGACAACCGGCCCTGTGCGACGGCGACGATCTCGCGCCACAGACTCGGCGTCGCCTGCATCACCGACACCCCAGCGCCAACCGCCAACTCCACCAACAACTCGGCATCAGCGACCACTTCAGACGGGGCAACGACCACACACCCACCCGACACCAGTGGCGCGAACAACTCCACCACCGCAATATCGAACGCGAACGTCGTCACCGCCAACACCCGGTCAGCGCTTACTACATCCCGCAGACCAGCCAGCACATTGACAACACCCCGATGCGGAACCACCACACCCTTCGGACGACCAGTCGACCCCGACGTATAGATCACGTACGCCGCCGACCCCAACTCCGGCACCACCCCCAACGACTCACCCGACAGCCCCCGCACATCCACGTCGTCCAGCAACACCACCGGCACACCGGAAACCCCCTCCAGGGCGCCCGACACCGACAGCACCAACACCGGCGCCGAGTCCTGCACCACATGCACAATCCGCTCCGCCGGGTACCCCGGATCCACCGGAACGTAAGCCCCACCAGCCTTCAACACCGCCAACAACGCCACCACAGCGTCCACCGAACGCGGCAGGGCGACCACGACACGCGACTCGGCCCCCACCCCACGCGACACCAGGAACCGAGCCAGGCGATTCACCCGCACGTCCAACTCCCCGTACGTCAACGCCACTTCACCGCAGACCACAGCCACCGCATCCGGAACCGCCCGCACCCGCTCCTCGAACAACACCGGCACCGACACCCCAGGCACAGCCATCACAGGCCCCTGATGCGCACCGGGCAGCGCACGTTCCCCCCGCTCCAGCACATCAAGCCGCCCGACCGGCGTCGAGGTCTCCCCCGACAGCGTGTGCAGGGCCCGTGTCAGCCGCTCGCCCAGCGTGTTCACGGTGGCCCGGTCGAGAAGGTCCTCGCGGTAGGAGAAGCGCAGGGTCAGTTCGTTTCCGGGGTTGACCACCAGGGTCAGCGGGTAGTGCGTGGCGTCGCGTCCTCGGAGGCCGGCGATGCGGAGGCCGCCGCCGCCCGAGGTCGGTGTGACCGTTCCGGTGGGGGCGGAGGGGTAGTTCTCGTAGATGAGCAGGGAGTCGAAGAGGGGGGCGTCGCCCCGGACTTCGCTGAGCTGCTTGATCGAGGGCAGGTCGTAGTGGTGGTGCGGCATGAGGGCGACCTGTTCCCGTTGGACGCGGGTGACCAGGCCTGCGAGGGTCTCCGCCGGGCGCAGCCGGACGCGTACGGGGAGGGTGTTGATGAACAGGCCGACCATCGTTTCGGCGCCCGCGACCTCGACGGGGCGGCCGGAGACCGTGGCGCCGAAGACGACGTCGTCGCGGCCGGTGTGCTGGGCGAGGACGAGTGCCCAGGCCGTCTGCACCATCGTGCTCGGGGTGACGCCCAGGCTCCTGGCCTGCCGGGTCAGTGCGGCGGTGGCGCCGGGGTCCAGGGTGAGTTCGAGGAGTTCCGGGAGGGCGGGGGGTGCTCCGGCGGCCGTGGGGGCGAGCAGTGAGGGTTCGTCGAATCCGTCCATGACCCCGGCCCAGGCCGTGCGGTCGGCGGCGCGGTCGCGGCGGGAGAGCCATTCGAGGTGGGCGCGCGGCGGGCGTACGGGTGGGAGGGCGGAGGCGTCGCCGCCGGTGGCGTAGAGGGTGACGAGGTCGCGCAGGACGATCGGCTGGGACCAGCCGTCGAAGAGGAGGTGGTGGTTGGACATCACGAAGACGTACTTGTCCTCGGCGAGGCGTACGCACAGGAAGCGCACCAGGGGCGGCTTCATGAGGTCGAAGGGGGCGTACCGGTCGGCCTTGAGGAGGTCGGCGAGGTGGGCCTCGCGTTCGTCCTCGGGGAGGCCGGTCAGGTCATGGTCGTACCAGGGCAGGGGTACGGCCTTCGGGATGAGCTGGACCGGGCGGCTCAGCCCTTCGTGGCGGAACGCGGCGCGCAGCCCGGGGTGTCGGGCGAGCAGTGCTCGTGCCGCCGCCCGCAGTGCGGGCACGGACAGGTCGCCCTCCAGGCCGACGGTGAGCTGTACGGCGTAGACGTCGGGGGCGTCCGTGTCGTAGAGCCGGTGGAAGAGCATGCCCTCCTGCATCGGGGAGAGCGGCAGGATGTCCTGTAGTCCCGAGTTGCTCACGTGGTCCTCCACTCGGCCTCGATGGCGTCGATCTCGTTCTGGCTCAGCCCGGCACCCAGCAGGTCCGAGGGGGTGTGGCCGCCCGCGTCGGGGTTGTCGGCGTGGTCGGCCAGGGCCTCCAGCGCCTCGGCCCAGGTGTGGGCGAGTGCGGCGATGCGGTCCTGGTCGAAGAGGCCGGTGGCCCAGGTCCAGGTGGCGGTGAGGGACGGGCCGTCGTCGTCCTCGCGGACCACCACGTTCAGTTCCAGCGGGTGCAGCAGGGGGCCGTGCGACTCCTGTGCGCCGGCGGTGCCCCCGGCCGTCCGGCCCTTGGTGCGGCCCAGGTAGTTGTAGGAGATCTGCGGGGCGGGCAGTGCCGCCAGGTCGGCCGAGGTGTCGGGGTTGAGGTAGCGGAGGAGTCCGTAGCCCGTCCCCTCCCCCGGCACCGCCCGGAGCTGTTCCTTGACCGTCTTCACGGCCTGGCCGGCGGCCGCGCCCGCGCGCAGGGCGTCGGCGGTGTCGACTCCGGCGAGGTCCAGGCGTACCGGGTGGACGCTGGTGAACCAGCCGACGGTCGTCGTCAGGTCGGCTCCGGGCAGCAGGGTCTCGTCCCGCCCGTGGCCCTCCACGTCGACCAGCAGGGCCGGGCCGTCGCCGCGCCAGCGGGTCACCGCGAGGGCGAGGCCGGTGAGGAGGACGTCGTCGACGGCGGCGTGGAAGGCGGCCGGGACGGTGGACAGGACCCGTTCGGTGACGTCCGTCCCGAGGGTCACGGACAGTCGGGCGGAGGCGCCGAGGACATCGCGGTCCCGGTCGAAGGGCCGGCCGCCCAGGGGCTGGTCGGGGCCGGCGAGCAGGTGTTTCCACACGGCTGCCTCGGCGGTCCGTTCGGGGCTGCGGGCGGCGGTGTGCAGGGCGCGGGTCCACTGGCTCAACGAGGTGCCGATGGGGCGCAGTTCGGGTTCGCGGTGCTCGCGCAGCGCGGTCCAGCACTCGATCAGCTCGGGCAGCAGGATGCGCCAGGACACCTCGTCGACGGAGAAGTGGTGGATGGCGACGAGGGCGAGCCCGGGTTCGTCGGGGCCGCGGTCGAACCAGACCACCTCGACGTTGCGCCCCTCACACGGGTCGAGCCTGTCGCGGGCGGCGTCGGTCTCCCGCGCCATGCGGACGGCTCCCCCGTCGGGCTCGGTGGCGAGGTCGACGCGGCGTACGGCGCCGGTCAGGTCGACCGCGTCCGGGGCCTGGATCTCCAGTGACTGTCGGCCGCCTTCGCCCACGAGCCGCAGGCGCAGGGCGTCGTGCCGCCGGGCGATCGTCTCGACGGTGGCGCGCAGGGTGTCGAGGTCGCTGCCGGCCGGCAGTTCCATGAACCGTGACTGGGCGAACCGTTCGCCGCTGCCGCCGCGTTCGGTGAACCAGCTGAGCACCGGGGTGACGGGCAGCGGCCCTGTCTCGTCGTCGCCGGGCGCCGGGGCCGGGGCCTCGGCGGACTGTGCGGCGGCGGCGAGGGTCGCCGGGGTCTGGTGCGTGAACACGTCACGCGGGTTGAGGCCGAGTCCTTCCGCGCGGGCCCGGCCGACGAGCTGGATCGACGAGATGCTGTCGCCGCCGAGGTCGAAGAACCGGTCGTCCGGTCCGACGGCGTCGAGGCCGAGCACCTCCGCGAACAGCCGGCACAGCAGTTCCTCGCGGGGGCCCCGGGGGGCGGACGCCACCTCGTGCCGCGGCTCGGGCAGCGCACCCCGGTCGATCTTGCCGTTCGGCGACAGCGGCAGTGCGTCGAGCACGACGTACGCGGACGGAACCATGTAGCCCGGCAGGGTCCCCGCGACGAAACGCCGCAGCTCCCGCGGGTCGAGCACCGCGCCGGACGCGGGTACGGCGTACCCGACGAGCCGGCGGTGGCCCGGCCGGTCCTCGCGGACGGTGGCCGCCGCCTGGGCGACGCCGGGGCAGCGCTCCAGCGCGGATTCCACCTCGCCCAGCTCGACCCGGAAACCGCCGAACTTGACCTGCCCGTCGTCGCGTCCGACGAACTCCAGCGTGCCGTCCGCCCGCCAGCGCGCGAGGTCCCCGGAGCGGTACATCCGCTCGCCCGGAGCACCGTACGGAGTCGCGACGAACCGTTCGGCGGTCCGCTCGGGCGCCCGGTGGTAGCCCCGGGCGACCCCGGGCCCGGCGATCCACAGCTCACCGACGACACCCGGCGGCACGGGCCGCAGCCGGTCGTCCAGGAGGTAGACGCGTTTGTTGTCCCAAGGGGTGCCGATCGATACGGCGGTGAGCGCGTCGTCGGCCTCGTACGCCCCGGAGGTGGCCGCGACGGTGACCTCGGAGGGGCCGTACAGGTTGATCACCCGGTGCCGTGCGGCCCAGCGCCGTGCGGTGGCCGGCGGGCAGACGTCGCCGCCCATCGTGACCGTGAGGCCCGGGGGGAACTCCTCCTCGGGGAGGCTGGAGAAGACCGCGGGCGGCAGGAAGAGGTGCGTCACGCCGGTCTCGCGGACGAGCCGGGCCACCTCACCGCCGAGCGGCTGGCCGCCGGGGGCCAGCACGAGGGTGGCGCCGGTCAGCAGCGAGGCGAGGACGTCCCAGACCGCGGCGTCGAAGCTCGTCGACACCATCTGGAGAAGCCGGCTCCCCCGGCCGACGCCCAGGCGGGCGACGGTGCTGAACACCAGGGTCGGCAGTCCCTCGTGCAGGAGCAGCACGCCCTTGGGGCGGCCGGTCGACCCCGACGTGTAGACCATGAAGGCCGGGCTGAGCGGGGAGACTTGTACGTCCTGGTACGCCGTCGGCGTCGCCGTGATCCCGGGGTCGTCGATCAGGAGGACCGGCGTACTGTCCTGGGCGACCAGCTCGCGCAGAGCGGCCTGCGTGACGATCAGCTCCGGGCGGCTGTCCTCCAGCATCAGCGCGATGCGCTCGGCCGGGTAGTTCGGGTCGAGCGCCATGAACACGCCCCCGGCCTTGAGGGTGGCGAGCATCGTCACGACCCACGGCTCGGAACGCTCCAGGGCGACGGCGACGATCTTCTCCGGTCCCACGCCCCGCTCCGCCAGCAGCGCGGCCAGCCGGTCCGACCGTTGGTCCAGGTCGGCGTACGTCAGGATCCTGCCGTCGAAGACGACGGCCACGGCGTCGGGGGCCTCGTCCACCACGGCCCGGAACATGCCGGTCACGGTGGTGCCGGGGACCTCGCGCGCGGTGTCGTTCCATGTTGTGAGGACCTGGTCCCGTTCGGCGGGGGTCAGTGCTTCGTACGACGACAGGTTCTCGTCGGGGGCTGCGGCGACCGTTTCCAGGAGGTGCGTGAAGCGGCGGGCGAGGGCGGCGGCGGTGCCGGGTTCGAACAGGTCGGTGCTGAACTCCAGCAGACCCCGCAGCCCCCTGCTGCCGCCGTCCTCCCCCCGCAGCTCGGCGAACCCGAAGACCAGGTCCGACTTGGCCGTGCCGACACCCACGGCCTCCGGGATCACCGTGAGCCCGCCCAGGTCGTCCGGTACGGCGTTCGCGCTGTGCTCGCGCTCGTTGGCGAGGGTGAGCATGACTTGGAAGAGGGGGTGACGGGCGAGGGAGCGTTCGGGGTTGATGATGTCGACCAGGCGCTCGAAGGGCAGGTCCTGGTTGGCGTAGGCGCCCAGGTCGGATTCCCTTACGCGGGCGAGGAGTTCGCGGAAGGTGGGGTTCCCGGAGAGGTCTGTGCGCAGGACCAGGGTGTTGATGAACAGGCCCACCAAGTCGTCCACCGCGTCGTCATTGCGCCCGGCGATCGGGGTTCCGACGGGTACGTCGTCGCCTGCGCCGGAGCGGGACAGGAGTAGCGCCAGCGTCGACTGGAGCACCATGAACACCGTCGCGCCGCTCTGACGGGCCAACTCCGCGATGGCCTCGTGGACATCGGCCGGCACCGTGAACTCGTGCCGGGCTCCGGTGTGGGTGGGGGTTGCGGGGCGGGGGTGGTCGGCGGGGAGGGCTATCTCGGCGGGGAGATCGGTGAGTTGGTTCTTCCAGTACGTGATCTGCTGGGAGATCAGGCTGTCCGGGTTGTCCTCGGAGCCCAGGAGTTCGCGTTGCCAGAGTGTGTAGTCGGCGTACTGGACCGGCAGGGGGGACCACTGCGGGGATTCGCCTGCCGTGCGTGCCTCGTAGGCCGTGGCCAGGTCGCCCACCAGGGGGCGGGTGGAGGAGCCGTCGCCGGCTATGTGGTGGAGCAGGAGGAGGAGGGTGTGGTGGTGGGGGGTGGTTTGGAGGAGGGTTGCTCGGATGGGGAGTTCGGTGGTCAGGTCGAAGGCGTGGCGGGCGGCGGTGGCCAGGCGGGCGGGGAGTTCCTCGTCGGTGACGGTTTCTGTGTGCCATGGGACCTCGGCGTGCTCGCGGATGATCTGGTGGGCGCCATCCGTGTCCTCGGCGAAGACGGTGCGCAGGCTTTCGTGGCGGGTCACGACGTCGGTCAGTGCTGCCTGGAGGGCCTGGGGGTCGAGTTTGCCGGTCAGGCGGAGGGCCAGGGGGATGTTGTACGTCGCGTTGGGGCCGTCGAGTTGGTGCAGGAACCACAGGCGTTGCTGGCCGAACGACAGCGGTACACGGTCGGGACGTGCCCCGGCGCGCAGTGCGGGGCGCGATCCGCTCGCCTCGTCCAGTGCATGGGCTAGGCCGGCGACTGTCGGGTTCTCGAACAGCTGCCGGATCGAGACCTCGACGTCGAAGGTAGAGCGTAGGCGGGAGACCAGGCGGGTTGCCAGGAGGGAGTGGCCGCCGAGTTCGAAGAAGCTGTCGTCGATGCCGGTCACCGGGCGGCCCAGGACCTCGCTGAAGAGGCCGCAGAGGATCTCCTCGCGCGGTGAACGCGGGCCCCGAGCGTCTGTGTTCGCGTATTCGGGCGTGGGGAGTGCCCGGCGGTCCACCTTGCCGTTCGGTGTCAGAGGGATTGCATCAAGGGTCAGTACGAGGGTGGGGATCATGTACTCCGGGAGCCGTGAACGTAGGGCGTCGCGCACCGTGTTGCTGTCGAGAGTCGCGCCCGGTTCAGGGACCGTATAGCCGACGAGGGTGCCGTCGTTCACGACCGCGACCGCCTGGGCCACGCCGTCGACCGCCAGGAGGCCGGACTCGACCTCGCCGAGTTCGATGCGGAAGCCGCGCACCTTGACCTGGGCATCAGCGCGGCCGGTGAACTCCAGGGTGCCGTCCGGCTTCCAGCGCACGACATCACCCGTGCGGTACATACGGCCGCCGTCCCACGGGCACGCCACGAATCGCTCAGCGGTCAGATCGGCCCGGCCGTGATAGCCGCGTACGACACCCGCGCCAGCGATGTACAGCTCGCCACGGACGCCCACCGGGACCGGCCGCAGCCACTCGTCCAGCACAAACACCTGCTGGTTCGCGAGAGGACCACCGATAGAAATCGCAACATCGGCCGCCACCGGGGCACTTGTCGACCAGACCGTGGTCTCCGTCGGCCCGTACACGTTCACCACCGACGCCAGTTCACCCACCATCGACGCCGCCACCTCAGCGGGCAGTGCCTCACCGCCCACCAACGCCCGTACGCCAGACAACCGGCCTTGTGCGACGGCGACGGTCTCGCGCCACAGACTCGGCGTCGCCTGCATCACCGACACCCCAGCGCGCACCGCCAGATCCACCAACAGCTCGGCATCGGCGACCACTTCGGACGGGGCGACGACCACGCACCCGCCCGACACCAACGGCGCGAACAACTCCACCACCGCGATATCGAACGCGAACGTCGTCACCGCCAACACCCGGTCAGCACTTACTACATGCCGCAGACCAGCCAGCACATTGGCGACACCCTGGTGCGGAACCACCACACCCTTCGGACGACCCGTCGAACCAGAGGTGTAGATCACGTACGCCGCCGACCCCAACTCCGGGACCACACCGAGCGAATCACCCGGCAGACCCTCCAACTCCGCCACCACCGCAGGGTCGTCCAGCAGCAGCACCCGCACACCCGAAACCCCCTCCAGCGCCCCCAACACCAACACCGGCGCCGAGTCCTCCACGACATGAGCAATCCGCTCCGCCGGATACGACGGGTCCACCGGCACATAAGCGCCACCCGCCTTCAGCACCGCCAACAACGCCACCACCACGTCGGCCGAACGCGGCAGGGCGACCACCACACGCGACTCAGCCCCCACCCCACGCGACACCAGCAGACGCGCCAGGCGATTCACCCGCACGTCCAACTCCCCGTACGTCAACGCCACTTCACCGCAGACCACAGCCACCGCCCCCGGAACCGCCCGCACCCGCTCCTCGAACAACACCGGCACCGACACCCCAGGCACCTCAACAACCGTGTCGTTCCACTCCTCCACCACCCGACGCCGCTCACCCTCCACCAACACATCCACTCGGCGCGTCGAGACATCAGGCGAAGCAAGTACTTCGTCCAACAGGTGGATCAGACGCTCCACCATCGCCTCGGCGGACACGGTGTCGAAGAGGTCGACGGCGTACGTCAGCGCGCCGTGCATGCCGGTCTGGGCGTCGCCGGAGAAGGCGAACGCCAAGTCGACCTTGGCCGCGCTCGATTCCAGTCGCAGGGCGGAGGTGTCCAGGCCCGCGAGCGGCGGAATCTCCTGGTTGTCCTGCTCGCCGTGCAGGGTGAGCATGACTTGGAAGAGGGGGTGGCGGGCCAGGGAGCGTTCGGGGTTCAGGACCTCGACGAGACGCTCGAAGGGCACGTCCTGGTTCGCATACGCACCGAGGTTCGTCTCCCGGACCCGGTCCACCAGTTCACGGAAGGTGGGGTTCCCGGAGAGGTCGGTCCGCAGGACCAGGGTGTTGATGAACAGGCCGACCAGGTCGTCCACGGCATCGTCGCCTCGTCCGGCGATGGGGGTGCCTATCGGTACGTCGTCACCTGCGCCGGAGCGGGACAGCAGCAGTGCCAGCGCCGCCTGAAGGACCATGAACACGCTCGACCGCGACTCCCGAGCGAACCCCGACAGCCGTGCGGACAACCCCGCCGGGATCGCGAAGTCCACCCGCGCACCGCGATACGAGGCCGTCACCGGGCGCACCCGGTCCACCGGCAACGCCAACTCCACCGGCACACCAGCCAGTTGCTCCGACCAGTAGCCCAACTGCCGTGAGATCACGCTGTCCGCGTCACGCTCAGTGCCCAGGTAATCCCGCTGCCACAACGCGTAATCCGCGTACTGCACCGGCAACACAGGCCACTGCGGCTCCTCGCCCCGCAGCCGTGCTTCATACGCCGTCGTCAGATCACGCACCAACGGCCGCAACGACCACCCGTCCGTCGCGATGTGATGGCACACCAACGACAGCACATGTTCTTCTGCCGAAATCTCGAACAGCGCGGCCCGCAAGGGCAGTTCGCGCGACAGATCGACCGTGCGCCCCGCCTCCGCCGACAACTTCCCCGCGAGCTCCCCCTCCGACGAGACCCGCTCCTCCCGCCACGGCACCTCGACACCCTCGCGGACGACCTGGAAAGCACCCTCGGCGTCCTCGGCGAAAACGGTCCGCAGACTCTCATGCCGGTCCACGACATCGTTCAGCGCCACCCGCAAGGCCACCCGGTCCAGCACACCCCCCAACCGCACAGCCATCGGCACGTTATAAGTCGCCGACGGCCCCTCCAGCCCGTACAGAAACCACAACCGCTCCTGCCCGAACGACAACGGCACCCGCCCCGGCCGCCCCAATGCACACACCGAAGAACGACCCGCACCCGCCGCCCCCTCCAGCGCCCGACTCAACCCCGCAACCGTCGGCACCTCGAACAACTGCCGGATGGACAACTCCACCCCCAACACCGCCCGCACGCGCCCCACCAACCGCGTCGCCAGCAGCGAATGCCCACCCAGATCGAAGAACCCGTCGTCGATCCCCACCCGCCCCACACCCAGCACATCCGCGAACAGACCACACAAGATCTCCTCACGCGGCGAACGCGGACCACGAGCGAGCGCCGTCGTGTCTCCGGAGTCCGGCGCGGGGAGGGCAGCTCGGTCGACCTTGCCGTTCGGCGTCAGGGGGAGCGCCTCCAGCACGGAGATCGCGGGCACCATGTGGTCGGGCAGCCGACGTCCGAGTTCGGTCCTCAGTGCCGACGCGGTGAGCAGGGTGCCGGTCTCGGCGACGACGCAGGCGATCAGACGCCGGTCGCCGGCGGTCTCCTCCCGTACGGCGGCGGCAGCGGCAGCCACGCCCTCGCAGGCGTTGAGGGCGGCCTCGATCTCGCCGAGTTCGATGCGGTAGCCACGGACCTTGACCTGGTCGTCGGCACGACCGACGAACTCCAGCAAACCTTCCGCACGCCAGCGCACGACATCGCCCGTGCGGTACATCCGCCCACCGCCCCACGGGCACGCCACGAACCGCGACGCCGTCAGCCCGGGACGGTCCAGATACCCCCGCGCGAGAGGTGCCCCCGCCACGTACAGCTCACCGGGAACCCCCACCGGCACCGGACGCAACGCCTCATCCAGCACATACACCCGCGTGTTGGGGAACGGCCGCCCGACCGGCACCGCCCCCGACGGAGTCACCGCACCCGGTTCCAACCGCCACTCACAGCAGTTGACCGTCGCCTCCGAGGGCCCGTACGCGTTGAACACCACCACGTCCGGATGCCGTTCACGCCACCGCCCCAACAACTCGCCCGACAGCGCCTCGCCGCCCACCACCAACGTCTCCGAAGGAGCCGCAGAAGCTTCCATCCCCTCCAGCAGCACCAAGTGACTGGGCGTCATCTTCATCAGCGACGCCCCCTCCGCCTCGGCCAACTCCCCCAGCCGCACGAACCCGCCCGACACCAACGGCGTGAACAGCGCCGTCACGGTCAGGTCGAACGACACCGACGTGTGGACGAGGGAACTCCCCCCGGCGCCCCCGTACGTCTCCCGGTTGTGGAGCAAGTACGCACCCACCGAACGGTGTTGGACCACCACACCCTTCGGACGCCCCGTCGACCCCGACGTGTAAATGACGTACGCCGCCGACGACAACTCCGGCACCACGCCCAGCGATTTACCCGACAGGCTCCCCAACTCCGCCAGGTCGTCCAGCAGTACCACGGGTGCGCCGGACGGCACTTCCTCCAGCGCCCCCGACACCGACAGCACCAGCACCGGCGCCGAGTCCTCCACCATGTACCGCACGCGCTCCGCCGGGTACGACGGATCCACGGGAACGTACGCGCCACCGGCCTTCAGCACGGCCAGCAACGCCACGACCACGTCGACCGAACGCGGCAACGCCACCACCACACGCGACTCGGCCCCCACCCCGCGCGACACCAGCAGCCGGGCCAGACGGTTCACCCGACCGTCCAACTCCCCGTACGTCAGGGCCACTTCACCGCAGACGAGAGCCACCGCGTCCGGGGCCGCCCGCACCTGCTCCTCGAACAGCACCGGCAACGACACACCCGGCACCTCGACCGCCGTGTCGTTCCACTCCTCCAGCACCCGACGCCGCTCGCCCTCGGACAGCACGTCCAGCCGACCCGTCGGCAGGTCGGGCGAGGCCAGCACGGCATCCAGCACGTGCGCCAAGCGCTCCGCCAACGCCTCGGCGGAGACGGCGTCGAAGAGGTCCGCCCGGTAGTCGAGTACGGCGTGAATGCCTGCGGGCGCACCGGTCTCGTCGCGCCGCTCGCCCAGGACGAACGACAGGTCGTGGCGGACGAACCCGGTGTCGATCTGCCGCTCGGTCACCGTCAGGTCGTCGGTCTGTCCGGCGTCGGAGCCGAGAGCCACGTTGTTGAACGTGAGCATGACTTGGAAGAGGGGGTGGCGGGCGAGGGAGCGTTCGGGGTTGATGATGTCGACGAGGCGCTCGAAGGGGAGGTCCTGGTTGGCGTAGGCGCCCAGGTCGGATTCCCTTACGCGGGCGAGGAGTTCGCGGAAGGTGGGGTTCCCGGAGAGGTCTGTGCGCAGGACCAGGGTGTTGATGAACAGGCCCACCAGGTCGTCCACCGCGTCATCGCTGCGGCCGGCGATGGGGGTGCCTATCGGTACGTCGTCGCCTGCGCCGGAGCGGGAGAGCAGTAGCGCCAGCGTCGACTGGAGCACCATGAACACCGTCGCGCCGCTCTGACGCGCGAGATCCCCTGCCTTGGCGTGGGCCTCCACGGAGAGGTCGAACTCGAACCGGCCGCCAGCGTGGGACGGGGTGGCCGTGCGGGGGCGGTCCGTGGGGAGCGTGATCTCGTCGGGGAGGTCGGCCAGTTGTGCCGTCCAGTACGCGATCTGCCGGGAGATCAGGCTGTCGGGGGTGTCCTCGGAGCCGAGGAGTTCGCGTTGCCAGAGGGCGTAGTCGGCGTACTGCACGGGGAGCGGGGACCATTGCGGGGCCTCGCCGGCCGCGCGCGCGGCGTACGCCTGGACGAAGTCGCGGCGGAGCGGGTCGATCGATTCGCCGTCGCCGGCTATGTGGTGGAGCAGGAGGAGGAGGGTGTGGTGGTGGGGGGTGGTTTGGAGGAGGGTTGCTCGGATGGGGAGTTCGGTGGTCAGGTCGAAGGCGTGGCGGGCTGCGGCAGCCAGGCGGGCGGGGAGTTCGGCCTCGGTGACGGTTTCCGTGTGCCACGGGACCTCGATGTCCTCGCGGACGATCTGGTGCGCGCCCTCCGTGTCCTCCGTGAAGACCGTCCGCAGAGTCTCGTGCCGGTCCACGACGTCGGTCAGTGCTGCCTGGAGGGCCTCGCTGTCCAGCTTGCCGGTCAGGCGGAGGGCGAGGGGGATGTTGTACGTGGCATTGGGGCCGTCGAGTTGGTGCAGGAACCACAGGCGTTGCTGGCCGAACGACAGCGGCACGCGTTCGGGGCGTGCTCCGGCGCGCAGGGCGGGGCGCGATCCGCTTGCCTCGTCCAGTGCATGGGCTAGGCCGGCGACTGTCGGGTTCTCGAACAGCTGGCGGATCGAGACCTCGACGTCGAAGGTAGAGCGTAGGCGTGAGACCAGGCGGGTTGCCAGGAGGGAGTGGCCGCCGAGTTCGAAGAAGCTGTCGTCGATGCCGGTCACCGGGCGGCCCAGGACCTCGCTGAAGAGGCCGCACAGGATCTCCTCGCGCGGCGAACGCGGGCCCCGAGCGTCAACAGCAGCGTATTCGGGCGTGGGCAGTGCCCGGCGGTCCACCTTGCCGTTCGGTGTCAGTGGGATTGCATCAAGGGTCAGTACGAGGGTGGGGATCATGTACTCCGGGAGCCGTGAACGTAGGGCGTCGCGCACCGTGTTGCCGTCGAGAGCCGCGCCGGGTTCAGGGACCGTGTAACCGATCAGCACACCGTCGTTCACGACCGCGACCGCACGCCCGACGCCAGGGCAAGCGAGGAGGCCGGACTCGACCTCGCCGAGTTCGATGCGGAAGCCGCGCACCTTGACCTGGGCATCGGCCCGGCCGGTGAACTCCAGGGTGCCGTCCGGCTTCCAGCGCACCACGTCACCCGTGCGGTACATCCGCCCGCCGTCCCACGGGCACGCCACGAACCGCTCAGCCGTCAGATCCGCCCGGCCGTGATAGCCGCGCACGACACCCGCGCCAGCGATGTACAACTCGCCACGCACCCCGACCGGAACCGGCCGCAGCCACTCGTCCAGCACAAACACCCGCTGGTTCGCCAACGGCCCACCGATGGACACCGGTTCACCCGCCGCCACCGGGGCACTTGTCGACCAGACCGTGGTCTCCGTCGGCCCGTACACATTCACCACCGACGCCAACTCACCCACCATCGACGCCGCCACCTCAGCGGGCAGCGCCTCACCACCCACCAACGCCCGTACGCCAGACAACCGGCCCTGTGCGACGGCGACGATCTCGCGCCACAGACTCGGCGTCGCCTGCATCACCGACACCCCAGCGCGCACTGCCAGGTCCACCAACAGCTCGGCATCGGCGACCACTTCGGACGGGGCGACGACCACGCACCCGCCCGACACCAGTGGCGCGAACAACTCCACCACCGCGATATCGAACGCGAACGTCGTCACCGCCAACACCCGGTCAGTGCTTACTACATGCCGCAGACCAGCCAGCACGTTGGCGACACCCCGATGCGGAACCACCACACCCTTCGGACGACCCGTCGAACCAGAGGTGTAGATCACGTACGCCGCCGACCCCAACTCCGGCACCACCCCCAACGACTCACCCGGCAGACCCTCCAACTCCGCCACCACCGCAGGGTCGTCCAGCAGCAGCACCCGCACACCCGAAACCCCCTCCAGCGCCCCCAACACCAGCACCGGCGCCGAGTCCTCCACTACATGAGCAATCCGCTCCGCCGGATACGACGGGTCCACCGGCATATAAGCACCACCCGCCTTCAGCACCGCCAACAACGCCACCACCGCATCCACCGAACGCGGCAACCCCACCACCACACGCGACTCAGCCCCCACCCCACGCGACACCAACAACCGAGCCAGGCGATTCACGCGCCCGTCCAACTCCCCGTACGTCAACGCCACTTCACCGCAGACCACAGCCACCGCATCCGGAACCGCCCGCACCCGCTCCTCGAACAACACCGGCACCGACACCCCAGGCACCTCAACAACCGTGTCGTTCCACTCCTCCACCACCCGACGCCGCTCACCCTCCACCAACACATCCACCCGCCGCGTCGACACATCAGGCGAAGCCAACACCGTGTCCAGCAGCTGGACCAGACGCTCCACCAGCAGAACAGCGGACGCCTCGTCGAACAGATCCACCGCGTACGTCAAGGAGCCGTACATCGGGGCGTCGGCGCCGCGTTCGGCGAAGTCGAAGGTCAGGTCGAAGCGGGCGATGTCGTGGTCGGGGTGGACGGGGGTGACGGAGAGGTCGGCGGAGGCCGGGCCGGTGTCCGTGGAGATGTGGTTGTTGAGGGACAGCATGACTTGGAAGAGGGGGTGGCGGGCCAGGGAGCGTTCGGGGTTCAGGACCTCGACCAGGCGCTCGAAGGGCACGTCCTGGTTCGCGTACGCACCGAGGTTCGTCTCCCGGACCCGGTCCACCAGTTCGCGGAACGTCGGCTCACCCGACACATCGGTCCGCAGCACCAACGTATTGATGAACAACCCGACCAGATCGTCGATCGCGTCATCACCACGCCCGGCGATCGGTGTCCCGATCGGCACATCCGACCCCGCGCCGGAGCGGGACAGCAGCAACGCCAGCGCCGCCTGAAGCACCATGAACACACTCGACCGCGACTCCCGCGCGAACCCCGACAACCGCGCAGACAACCCCGCCGGCACCTCGAAGTCCACCCGCGCACCACGATACGAAGCCGTCACCGGACGCACCCGATCCACCGGCAACCCCAACTCCACCGGCACACCGGCCAATTGCTCCGACCAGTAACCCAACTGCCGGGAGATCACGCTCTCCGCATCACCCTCGGCACCGAGATACGCCCGCTGCCACAACGCGTAATCCGCGTACTGCACCGGCAACACAGGCCACTGCGGCTCCTCACCCCGCAGCCGTGCTTCATACGCCGTCGTCAGATCACCTACCAAGGGCCGCAACGACCATCCGTCCGTCGCGATGTGATGGCACACCAACGACAGCACATGTTCTTCTGCCGAAATCTCGAACAGCGCAGCCCGCAAGGGCAGTTCGCGCGACAGATCGACCGCGCGCCCCGCCTCCACCGACAACCGCCCCGCAAGCTCCCCCTCCGACGAGACCCGCTCCTCCCGCCACGGCACCTCGACACCAGCATCGAGAACCACTTGATAAGCACCCTCGGCATCCTGCGCATACACCGTCCGCAGACTCTCGTGCCGAGCCACCACATCACCCAACGCCGCCCGCAAGGCCACCCGGTCCAGCACACCCCCCAACCGCACAGCCATCGGCACGTTATAAGTCGCCGACGGCCCCTCCAGCCCGTACAGGAACCACAACCGCTCCTGCCCGAACGACAACGGCACCCGCCCCGGCCGCCCCAATGCACACACCGAAGGACGACCCGCACCCGCCCCCTCCAGCACCCAGCTCAACCCCGCAACCGTCGGCGCCTCGAACAACTGCCGGATCGACAACTCCACCCCCAACACCGCACGCACGCGCCCCACCAACCGGGTCGCCAGCAGCGAATGCCCGCCCAGATCGAAGAACCCGTCGTCGATCCCCACCCGTCCCACACCCAGCACATCCGCGAACAGACCACACAAGATCTCCTCACGCGGCGAACGCGGACCACGAGCGCCGACAGCGACGTACTCAGGAGCCGGCAAACTCCTGCGGTCCGCCTTGCCGTTCGGCATCAAGGGGATCTCGTCGAGGACGACGACCACCGCGGGGACCATGTAATCCGGCATCCGGTCGGCGAGTTCGGCGCGCAGTGCGGCCGGGGCCAGGCGGGCTCCGGGTTCCGGGCGGACGTAGCCGACGAGTCGGCGGTCCCCGGCCGTGTCCTCGCGGACCATGGCGACGCTCTTGGACACACCGGCGCACTGCCCCAACGCGGTCTCGATCTCGCCGAGTTCGATGCGGTAGCCACGGACCTTCACCTGGTCGTCGGCACGACCGACGAACTCCAACAGGCCCTCCGAGCGCCAACGCACCACGTCACCCGTGCGGTACATCCGCCCACCGCCCCACGGACACGCCACGAACCGCGACGCCGTCAGCCCGGGACGGTCCAGATACCCCCGCGCGAGAGGGGCCCCCGCCACGTACAACTCACCGGGAACCCCCACCGGCACCGGACGCAACGCCTCATCCAGCACATACACCCGCGTGTTGGGGAACGGCCGCCCGACCGGCACCGCGCCCACGGGCGTCGCGTCTCCCGGTTCCAACCGCCACTCGCAGCAGGTGACCGTCGCCTCCGAGGGCCCGTACGCGTTGAACACCACCACATCCGGATGCCGTTCACGCCACCGCCCCAACAACTCGCCCGACAGCGCCTCGCCGCCCACCAGCAGCGTCTGGGAAGGAGCCACCGAGGTCTCCATCCCCTCCAGCAGCGCCAGGTGGCTCGGCGTCATCTTCAGCAGCGATGCGCCCTCGGCCTCGGCCAGTTCTCCCACGCCTACGCATCCGCCCGACACCAGCGGCGCGAACAGTGCGGTCGCCGTCAGGTCGAAGGACACGGACGTGTGCAGGAGGGAGGTGCCGCCGACGCCGCCGTACGTCTCCCGGGCGTGCAGCAAGTACGCGCCGAACGAACGGTGTTGGACCACCACACCCTTCGGACGCCCCGTCGACCCCGACGTGTAGATCACGTACGCCGCCGACGACAACTCCGGCACCACACCCGGAGAGGCAGCCGACAGAGCCTCCAACTCCCCCATGACATCAGCGTCGTCGAGCAGCACCACCGGTACACCGGACACCGACTCCAGTGCCCCCGACGTCGACAGCACCAGCACCGGCGCCGAGTCCTCCACCATGTACCGCACACGTTCCGCCGGATACTCCGGGTCCACCGCGACGTACGCGCCACCCGCCTTCACCACCGCCAGCAGCGCCACCACGACGTCGACCGAACGCGGCAGTGCCACGACCACACGGGACTCCGCCCCCACCCCGCGCGACACCAGCAACCGGGCCAGACGGTTCACCCGACCGTCCAACTCCGCGTACGTCAAAGACACTTCACCGCCGGACACGGCCATCGCGTCCGGAAACGTACGTACCTGTTCCTCGAACAGCACCGGCAACGACACCCCCGGCACCTCGACCGCCGTGTCGTTCCACTCCTCCAGTACCTGGCCGCGCTCGGGCTCGGACAGGACGTCCATGCGGCCGACGAGGAGGTCCGGGGTGGTGGCGATGGTGCGCAGGACGCGCAGGAGGGTCGCGGAGATGGTGTTCACGCGGGCGGTGTCGAAGAGGTCGGGGCGGTGGACGAGGCGGCCGCCGACCTTCTCCCCGACGCCGGAGATGAGGGTCAGGGGGTAGTGGGTGGCGTTGCGTGACTCGATGTCGCCGACGCGCAGGGCTCCGGCGTCCGCGTCGTTCTGGGTGCGGGGGAAGTTCTCGAAGACCATGGCCGCGTCGAAGAGTTCGTCGACGCCGGCGGCTCGCTGGATCTCCTTGAGGCCGAGGTGGTGGTGGTCCATGAGCTGGACCTGTTCTCGCTGGGCGCGGACGAGCAGGTCGGCTAGGGGCTCGTCGGGGCGGAGGCGGACGCGCATCGGGACGGTGTTGATGAACAGGCCGACCATGTTCTCGACGCCGTCCAGCTCCGGCGGGCGTCCGGAGACCGTGACGCCGAAGACGATGTCCTGGCGGCCGGTGAGGTGGGAGAGGACGAGGGCCCAGGCGCACTGGAGCACGGTGTTCATGGAGACGCCCCGGGAGCGGGCGAGTTCGGTGAGCGCCGTGCCGGCTTCGTCGTCCAGCGTGAAGTCGAGGCGTTCGGGGAGCACGGGGGTGCGGTCGGCGCCGGGGGCGAGCAGGCTGGGTTCGGTGAGGCCGGCGAGGGCGTGGCGCCAGGCGGCGCGGGAGGCGTTCTCGTCGCGGGTGCGCAGCCATGCGGGGTGTTCGCGCTGGGAGCTGACGGGCGGGAGGGAGCGGGGGTCGCCGCCGTTGCGGTAGAGGGTGATGAGTTCGCGCAGCAGTACCGCCATCGACCAGCCGTCGACGATGACGTGGTGGGCGGTGAGGACGAACCGGTAGCGGTCCTGGCCGAGGTCGAGGAGGGTGAAGCGGACGAGGGGGGCGTCGCCGAGCCGGAAGCGCCGGGTGCGGTCGGCGGTCGCCTCGGCGGTGACCGCCTGGTCGAGGCCGGTGTCGGGGAGGTGGCCGAGGTCGCTCTCGCGCCAGGGGAGCCGTACCTTGCGGCGGACGATCCTGACCCATTCGCCGGAGCGGCGCTGGCGCAGTCCGGAGCGCAGGCTGGGGTGCCGGTGCAGGAGTTCCCGGGCCGCGGTGCGCAGGGCGTCGCGGTCGAGGTCGCCGTCGAGGTGGAACACGATCTGGGCGACGTAGGGGTCCGGCGCGCTGTCGTCGTAGACGTGGTGGAAGATCATTCCTTCCTGCAACGGGGTCACAGGCAGGATGTCCTCGATCGACTGCGGGCGCGCGTTCACCACGGGGGTCCCTTCACTCCTTCGACACTGCATGCCATGCAAGGTGCGTGTCATGCGAGGAAATGGAAACGTCGTCCCGAATTCTCGTCAAGAATTTCAGGAACGGCCGAATATAGGCAGCGGTCTATTACTGGAGGTCAATTACTGGAAGAAGGAAAGGCCGGAGGGCCGTCCGGGGGTGCCGGACGGCCCTTTTCAGGGTTTCCGGTTCAGTTCGCGTGCACCTCTGCGACGAGTGCCGCGATATCGGCCGCCTTGGTGCTGATGAAGTAGTGGCCGCCGTCGGGCAGTTCGTGCAGGGTCACGTCGTCGGCGATGGCGGACCAGTCGCGGTAGCGTTCCGTGCCGCCCTTGGTGGTGGAGTCGTCCGCGGCGAGGACCACGTGGACGGGGGTGCCGATCCGGTGCGCTGCGGGGTCGGCGCGGAGTTTCATGAGGTGGGTGTTGGTGGTGCGGACGTCGTGCTGGTAGGCCGTGCCGACGAGCGTGGCCCGTTCCGGCTTGAGCCGGTCCAGTTCGACGTAGGAGCTGTCCACCATGAGGCGTTCGGTGATCTGGCGCGGGGTGAGTCCGCTGACCTCGTCGATCTCGGCGCGCAGGTCGGTGTCCGGGTCGAGGAGGAGTGCGCCGAGGAAGACCTCGGTGGGGGCGGTGCCGCTCTCCTCCAGGAGCCGGGCGGTGGCGAGGGCGTGGGAGCTGCCGGCGCAGTGGCCCCACAGCATGAGGGGTCCGGTGGTGCGCCGGCGGAGTTCGTCGTGGACGCGGCGGGCGATCTCCTCGACGTCCTGGGGCTGTTCGGGGGTGACGGTGACGTCGTGCGCGGGCAGTTCCACGCCGAGGACGGCGATGCCGTGTTCCGCGAGGCGTTCGGCGAAGACGCGGAAGTTGACGGCGTTGCCGCCCGCGTAGGGGAAGCAGACCAGGGTGGCCGCTGCTGCGGGGAGGTCGTCGGTCAGGGGCTGGAGGAGGCCGTGGTCGGCGGGCCGGGAGTCCGCGTCGGCGTCGAGGAGGGCCGCGAGGTCGGACAGGACGGGTGTCCCGATGAGCTGCTTGAGGGAGATGGCCCGGTCGAGTTTGACGACGAACCGTACGGCGGTGAGGGAGGTGCCGCCGAGGTGGAAGAAGTGGTCGTCGCGGCCGATGCGTTCCAGGGGGACGCCGAGGGCCTCGGCCCATTCGGTGGCGAGCCACCGTTCGGTGGGGGTGGCGGGGGCGGTGCGTGAGCCGAGCGCGTGGCCGAGGGTCTCGGCGAGTTCCCCGAGCATCCGTTTGTTGGTCTTGCCGTTCTCGTTGAGCGGCATGGCGTCGAGGCGGTGGAGGTGCGCGGGGACCATGTAGTCGGGCAGGACGGCGGCCAGGTGGGCGCGCAGTTCCTGTTCCCCGGCGGGTCCTGAGGCGACGTAGAAGGCGGCGAGGCTCTTGTCGGCGCCGGTGCCCGCGCCGGGGTCGACGACGACGGCGCAGTCGAGGACGCCGGGGGCGGTGCGGAGTTTGTTCTCGATCTCGCCGATCTCGATGCGGAAGCCCCGTACCTTGACCTGCTGGTCGCGTCTGCCGAGGTACTCGATGGTGCCTTCGGGGAGCCAGCGGCCGAAGTCGCCGGTGCGGTACATGCGCTCGCCCGGGACGAAGGGGTCGGGGACGAACGCCTCGCGGGTGCGTTCCGGGTCGTTGATGTAGCCGCGTCCGACGGACACCCCGGCGAAGACGATCTCTCCGGGTGAGCCGAGGGGGGCGAGCCGGCCGCGCGCGTCGAGGACGTAGGTGCGGACGTTGCGCAGGGAGGTGCCGACGGAGACGAAGTCGCGTACGGGTGGCGCGGTGAGCACTTCGTGCATGGTGTCGTCGCTGACCTCGGTGGCGCCGTAGGCGTTGACGAGCTGGACGCCGGGCTGCACGGCGAACCAGCGGCGCACGGGGTCGAGTTTGAGGGCCTCGCCGGTGACGGAGATCGAGCGCAGGACGCCCATGTCGCGGGGGGCGCGTTCGAGGAGGCCGAGGAGGATCTCGAAGTAGGAGGGGACGAGCTGGGCGACGGAGACCCGGTGGCCGGCCAGTTCGTCGAGGAACCGCTCGGGGTCGAGCTGGGTGTCGGTGTCGACGATCCGTACGGCGGCGCCGACCAGCCAGGGGGCGACGAGCTGCCACAGGGAGATGTCGAAGCACTGGGAGGCGGTCTGGGAGACCACGTCGCCGGCGCGCAGGCCGACGGAGTCGATCTTCGCGTACAGGTGGTTGATCATTCCGGCGTGTTCGCACTGGGCGCCCTTGGGCGCTCCGGTGGAGCCGGAGGTGAAGTAGACGTACGCGGACTGTCCGGGCGTGATCTCGGTGTGCGGGCTGCCGGGGTCGTCGTCGCCGCGCAGCAGGTCCTCCGCGAGGAGCGTGGTCCTGGCGTGCTGTCCGTCGGGGTCCGTGGCGTGGACGAGGTCGCGTGCGGCCTGTTCGGCGACGACGAGCCGGCAGTCGCTGCGCAGGAGCTGGGTGGCGACCCGCTGGGCGGGGAAGTCGGGGCGTACGGGGAGGTAGGTGCCGCCGGCTTTGAGGACGCCGAGGACGGTGGCCGCCCAGGCGAGGGTGCGGTCCATGACGACGGCGACGACGTCCTCGGGGCGCAGTCCGTGCCGCAGGAGGGCGGCGGCGACGCGGTTGGCGGCGGCGTCGAGGGTGCGGTAGTCCCAGCTGACGTCGTTGCGGGAGACGGCGACGGCGTCCGGGTGGGCGCGGGCCTGGGCTTCGAAGAGCGCGGGGAACATGGTGTCGGGCAGGGGTTCGACCGGTCCGGCCAGTCCGTGGAGGTGGTGTTCGCGCTCCTGGTCGGAGGGCAGGTCCAGGGTGGTGTGGTCGGCGTCGGGGGCTGCCGCGAGGTGGTCCAGGGCGGTGCTGAAGTAGCCGCCGAGCCGGTTCGCGTAGGCGGTGTCGACGAGGTGGGTGCGGTGGTGGAGGTGGAGGGCGGGGTGGTCGCCGGTCTCCAGGACCACGTGGAGGGTGGTGTCCGCGGCGAGGGTCACCGGTTCGCGGGGGCCGTCGCCGGTGCGGGACAGGTCGAGGACGATGTCGAACGGCTCGGCGGTGGTGCCGCGGTGGACGAGGCCGGTCGTCACCGCGGTCACGAGGTCGCGCCAGGTGCCGTCGGGGATCTCCGTCTGAAGCGCGTGGGGTGTGCCCCGGGTGTGCGGTGTCAGGAGGCCGACGGCGACGTGGGGTTCGGCGGTGATCTCCGCGAGTACCTTCGTCAGCGGTGCCAGGAGCAGCGGCTGCAGTGCGAGGGACGCGTCGGCGGCCAGGCGGCGCAGGGCCTGGAGCAGGCCGGGTGAGAGCCGTACGACCGCCTCGCCGACTGTATCGCCGTCGGCGTCCGGCGCGGCCCATCTCGGCACCTTCGTCGGCGCCATGGTCGGATGTGGTGTTCCGGACACTTCAACCCCCGTTCCCCGGGCGGCGTCCGCCCCCGGCTGTTCCCGCTGACGAACCGCTGGTCACTGGCTCGGTGCGCCTTCCATGGCCGCGATGAGGCTCTTGGGCCGCATGTCGGTCCAGTGGGTGTTGATGTGGTCCAGGGCCGACTGGCGGTCGGTCTCGGTGAGTTCGACGGTCCAGCCGGCGGGTACCTCGGCGAAGGCGGGCCACAGGGAGTACTGGCCCTCGTCGTTGATCAGGACGAGGTAGACGCCATCGGGATCCTCGAAGGGGTTCACGCTCATCGTCAGGGCTCCTCGGGTTTCGTCGGCGCACGGCTTTCTCCGGCGCACAGGACCGGAGTCTACGAATCTGGGCCTGACAAAACAGCGGCCGACGGAAATGCGGGGGCGTGATTAAGGAGCGGGTGAAGGACGGCGTCCGGAGGCGGCCTTGGCGGGTCCGTTATTCATCGGTCGTCGAAAGCCGGTGACAAACGGGAGCGGTGCTCGCGACCATGTGCGGTGTGGGAACTACGCAGCACACCATGGCGACGAGCGGCGAATTCCGCGCGCTGATGTCGGGCTTTCCCTCCGGGGTGGCCGTCCTCACCAGTATCGGTCCGGACGGTGCGCCGGCCGGCCTGACCTGTTCGTCGCTGTGCAGCGTCTGTGTGGAGCCGCCGGTTCTGCTGGCGTGTGTGCGCAGCGCGAGTCCCACGCTGGAGGCGATCCTGCGGTTCGGGGGCTTCGCGGTGAACCTGCTGCACGAGGACGCCCGTGCGACGTCCGAGCTGTTCAGCTCCGGGGCGCCCGACAGGTTCGACCGGGTGACGTGGCGGCCCGGCGCGGCCAGTGGTCTGCCGCATCTGGTCGACGAGGCCCACACGATCGCGGACTGCGAGGTCCGGCGGAGCGAGACCGTGGGCGATCACACGGTCGTGTTCGCCGATGTACGGCGGGTGCGTGCGCTGACGTCCGCGCCGCCGAGGCCGCTGGTGTACGGGCTGCGCCGGTACACGGGGTGGCCGCCTCGGTGACGAGGCGGCCACCCCGCTGTCATGGAGCGGCGGTCACTGAGCGGCGCTCAGGGTGAGGGCCTGGTCCTGCAAGGGCTTCGGCACGGGGCTGCCCACGGTCACCAGGGCGGAGCCCAGGGGGGTGAGCGAGTGCACCATCGTGTTGTAGCGCCTGCGGCTGGTGACCAGTCCCGCGCTGCGCAGGACCGTGGCGTGCTGGCTCGCCGCTGCGGGCGAGATGCCGAGTCTTCGGCCCAGTTCGCTGGTGTTGCAGGTCTCCGCGAGCGCTTCGAGCACCCGGGCCCTGGTGCGGCCGACGAGTGCGGCGAGCGCGCGGGCGTCGGTTCCGGCCGCGTCCCACAGGGAGTTGGCCCCGGCGGTGTCCAGGAACGTCGGATAGACCAGGACGGGTGTGCGCTGTTCGTCGCGCCGGCCGGTGAAGATCCTCGGCCGGTCGACGAACAGGGACGGCACGACGTTCAGGCCCCTGCCGTTGAGATGGATCTCCTCGCCGCGTCCTGAGGCGATCGTGAGGACCGGTGGCCGCCAGCCGACCCAGGTGTGCAGGTTGCTGAACATGGTCTCGATACCGCCGCTCGCCATCATGCGGCACCGGGCTTCGCGGTCCATCTGGAGGTAGGCGCGCGCCTTGCCCCAGTAGGGGCTGACGCCCAGGTCGAGCATCCTGCGCACCACCGGATCCGGTGGGCCTTCCGCCGCCTCGCGCTGGGCCGCCTCCTGCGTCAGCAGGTCGAACAGCCAGGCGCCGCCGTTGCCTTCGCGTGCGGCCGGTGGTCCGGCCTGCCGTGGGACGGTCGGGGCCGGCGGCATGCGGCGCATCCGCAGGCTGACCGCTTCCCGCCAGCGGGAGAAGGCGATTCCGCCTCCGCCGCGTCGCAAGAGATCGACGGCGAACACGGCCTCGGCGACAGGTCCGACGGTGGGCAGGACCTTGAGTTGTACTAAGTCGTCCATCGTGAAATGCACACTTTGCATGTGGCTCCCCCTGTTTGAGCCCGTTTCACGGAAATGCCGATCACGGGAACAAGCCGCTGCGAACAATGCACGTTGCCGACTAACAGGGGAGGTGGTCGACAGTTCCCCCGTTGTCCGAGGCATCCTCCGAACCTGCCTCTACGCATCTCGCCAACACTCTATACACAGATTGTCGTAGAAGTCTTCCGGCCAACGGCTAGTTCGTCACCTTGCCGAAACACCGCGCACACAGGACCGGTACCCGGTCACACCTGCGGGGGAACAGGCGTGCCGGGTACCGGGGTTGGGGGGCGATGCCGGGTCAGGCGTCCCGGCGGCGCAGGACGTAGACACCGGCCACGTGGGCGGCCGCGGCCCACGCCAGGACGATGAGCAGGGCCACCGCGTCCGGGTAGGGGGCGTCGCCGTCACCGAGCATGAAGTGGCCGCCCGCGGTCTGCGGCATGTAGTCGTTGATGGCCAGCAGCACCGAACCGCCCAGTCCGACCAGCATGCTGGGCAGCGCGGAGACCACGAAGAAGATCACCGACACGGCGCCGGCCGCGGTCCGCAGGGCGAACGACGCGCCCACCGTCATCACCGCGATCAGGGCGAAGTAGACGCCCATGGCGAGGGCCTGGTACAGCACCTTCGACAGGTCGAAGGTGGCGTACCCGCGGAAGGACCACCAGGCCAGGGCGTCGCCGATCAGGGCGAACACCACTCCGGTGACGAAGCCCACCAGGCCGCCGAGCAGCGCCTTGGCCATCTGTACGCGGTGCCTGACGGGCACCCACAGCAGCGAGGTGCGCACGCTGCTCGTCGAGTACTCGCTCGTCACCATCGTCATCGCCAGCACCACCAGGGCGAACTGGGTGAGGATCGCCGACGACACCGAGGCGTTGCCGACCGGCTGGATCGGCTTGTCGTTGATCCGGGCGATGGCGCCGTAGTAGTAGGTGAAGATCAGCGTCACGATCAGGCCGATCAGCAGGCAGACGTACGGCGTGCGGATGGACCACAGCTTGGTCCACTCCGAGGCGAACGCGCCGACGAACCCGCCCCCGGTGTGACCGGATTCCGTACGGCGGCCTTCGCTCGCCCTGGTCGTTACGGCGCTCATGCTCCCGCTCCCTGCATCTGCCGGGGCTCCGTGCCCTCGAACACGGTGTTGCCCGTCCCGTACTCCACGCTCTGCGCGGTCAGTTCCATGTACGCCTGCTCCAGCGAGGCGGAGACGGCGCGCAGTTCGTGCAGGCGCACCCCCAGGCTGTGGGCCAGGTCGCCGACCTGCTCGACGCTGCGGCCCTTGACGACGATCTCGTCGGCCTCGGGCGACTGGACGTCCACGTCGCCGTGTTTGAGGAGGTGGTCGACGAGGGTCCGCAGGTCCTGCGGGTCCGGGGTGCGCACCCGGACCGACGCGAGCGAGCTGTTGGCGAGCAGGTCGGCCATCGGGGTGTCGGCGAGGAGCTTGCCCCGGCCGATGATGACCAGCTGGTCGGCGGTCAGCTGCATCTCGCTCATGAGGTGGCTGGACAGGAAGACCGTGCGGCCCTCCGCGGCCAGGGAGCGCACGAGTTCGCGCACCCAGCGGACCCCGTCGGGGTCGAGGCCGTTGACCGGCTCGTCGAAGATGAGGACCTTCGGGTCGCCGAGCAGCGCGCCCGCCACGCCGAGCCGCTGGTACATGCCGAGGGAGAACGCCCCGGCCCGGCGCCGCGCCACCTTCGTCAGGCCGACCGTCTCCAGCACCTCGTCCACCCGGCGCAGCGGGATGCCGTTGCTGCGTGCCTGGGCCACCAGGTGGCTGCGGGCGGACCGGGCCGGGTGCAGCGCCTTGGCGTCGAGGAGCGCGCCGACCTCGCGGATCGGGTGGCGCATCGAGGAGTACGGCTTGCCGTCGATGAGGGCCTCGCCCTCGGACGGGTGGTCCAGGCCGAGGATCATGCGCATGGTGGTCGACTTGCCGGCGCCGTTGGGGCCCAGGAAGCCGGTGACCTGGCCTTCCTTGATGTCCAGCGTCAAGCCGTCCACGGCGACGGTCTCGCCATAACGCTTGGTCAGGCTTCGCAGGGTGATCACAGGTTTTCCCTTCGGCTTTGCGAACTGCCTCAACAGTAGGAAGCGAGGGGGGCCGCGCACATCGATCGTTCGCCAGGGTCAACACCCCTGACTTTCGTCAGGGGTTGAGGCGCATGCGCGGTACTAGTCTCGAAGCGTGCAAGAGACCCCTCACGACAGGCCCCCGGTGCGGATCCTCCTCGCCGACGACGAAGCGATGATCCGTTCGGGAGTGCGCGCGATCCTGGCGAGACACCCGGGGATGGAGGTGGTCGCGGAGGCGGCCGACGGGCAGACGGCCGTCGAACTGGCCCGCGAACACCGCCCCGACGTGGCCCTGCTGGACATCCAGATGCCCCGCCTCGACGGCCTCGCCGCCGCCGCGCAGATGTACGCCGACCGCCCCGGCGCGGCAGTGATCATGCTGACCACGTTCGGGGAGGACGAGTTCATCGCCCGCGCCCTGCACGACGGCGCCAGCGGGTTCCTGCTGAAGGCTGACGACCCCCGCGAACTGCTCAACGGCGTGCTGGCGGTGGCCGCGGGCGGCGCCTACCTCTCCCCGAACGTGGCCGCCCGGGTGATCAGCGGGCTGCGGGCCGGCCGGATGGCGCACGAGACGCCGCCGAGCCGCAGCGTGGAGCGGCTCACCGAGCGCGAGCACGACGTGCTGGCCCTCCTGGGCGCCGGGCTGTCCAACGCCGAGATCGGCGCGGAGCTGTATCTCGTGGAGGGCACGGTCAAGGCGCATGTGAGCGCCATCCTCGGCAAACTCGGGGTGCGTAACCGGGTGGAGGCGGCCATCGCCGCGCACGAGGCGGGTGTGGTCCGGCGCAAGTAGCGCCGGGCCGCCTCCACCGTGCTCACACCTCCGCGTACGCCTCGGCCTGGAGGGCGTACATCTCGGCGTACCGGCCGCCGAGGTCCATGAGTTCGGCGTGGGTGCCCTGTTCCTCGATGCGGCCCTGGTGCAGCACGATGATGCGGTCGGCCCGGCGGACGTTGACCAGCCGGTGGGTGACCAGGATCGTCGTACGGGAGCCGCCCTCGCGCAGGGTGCTGGCTCTGCGCAGTCCCTCGAAGACGACGGCCTCGGCCTTGGCGTCGAGGGCGGCGGTGGGTTCGTCGGCGACGAGGACGGCGGCGTCGCGGTAGACGCCGCGGGCGACGCCGACGCGCTGCCACTGTCCGCCGGACAGGTCGCGTCCGCCGACGAACTCCTTGGACAGGACGGTCTCCTCGCCCTCGGGCAGGGAGACCAGGACCTCGTCGATGCCGGAGGAGGCCGCGGCCTCCCGCCAGCGCTCGCCGGACTCGTCGCCGTCCTCCAGGCGGCCGATGCGGACGTTCGTCCCGGCGGTCATCGGCCAGCGGGCCGGCTCCTGGGAGATCAGGCCGACCTGCCCGAAGAGGGACTCCTCGGTCGCCACCGAGATGTCGACGCCGTCCCACAGCACGGTGCCCGAGGTGGGCCGGTACAGGCCGGTGATGACCTTGCTGAGGGTGGTCTTCCCGGAGCCGTTCTCGCCGACCAGGGCCACCACCTCGCCGCGGCCGATGGTCAGTTCGATGCCGCGCAGGGCGGGTGCGGGGCTGCCGGGGTAGCTGAACTCGACGTCGTTCAGGTGGATCCGGGCGGGGTCGTGGGGGGCCTCGGCGACGGCGGGCGGGCGGCGCCGGGACGCCGCGTCGGCGAGCAGTTCGCGGTAGAGCTGGAGGTAGTGGGACAGCTCGTAGATCCGGTTGACGGACCGCATCGTCACCGCGAGGCCCTGGTTCGCGTTGCGCATCGCGACCACCGCCGTCCCGGCGAGCGCCAGCGGCATGATCCCGACGTACAGCAGGTAGCCCAGCAGGAGGTAGGCGAGGCCGGTGCTGAAGCCGGTCATGGTGCGGCCGATCAGCTGGACGGCGCCCTTCTTCGTCTCCAGGGCCACGGCCTCGCCGGTCAGGATGCGCGCGACCCGCCGGTGTTCGGCCATCAGCGGCTCCTGGAGGCGGTAGGCGCGGACCTCGGCGGCCACCTCCCGCTTCACGATGAGGTCCTGGACGACGCCGATGCGCAGCTGGCGGGCGGCGTTGTCGAGGAAGCTGACGAAGTCCAGCTTGCCGATCTGGGTCGCCGTCCAGATCTCCGCCAGCGCGGCGAGGAGCATGACGGGCAGCAGCCAGACGCTCAGCAGGGCGGTCGCGAGGAGCGCGGCGAGCATCGACACCAGGGAGCGCAGCACCTCCGCGAGCAGGCGGATGCTCTGGTCGATGGAGGGCATGCCGCGCAGGACGCCCTGGCGGACCATCTCGCGGAAGCTGGGGTCGTCGAACGCCTTCAGCTCGACGGCGACGACGGCGCTGTCCATGGCGTCCTGCGCCGCCGCCATGATCCGGGGCCGCAGCCGCCCCTGGAGGACCGTCGCGAGGCTCTCCATCAGTCCGCGCAGCGCGTAGGAGCCCACCACGGCGAGGACCGCGGGCAGCGAGTCCGTCACCCGGTCCGGGGTGGGCCCTTCGGCGAGCAGGACCGTCAGCACGTCGGCGGTGGCGATCAGGCCGAACGCCGCCGCCCCGCCGGCCAGCAGCTGGGTGAGCGCGACCACCAGGGTGAGGGGGCGCGAGGCCCGCCAGGCGAGGGCGACGATGACCGCGACCGCCGACGGTACGGCCCGCAGGGTGGCGGCGACGCCCCGCTCGGCGATGCTCTGCCCGGGGATCGCCCAGGTCGGCGTCTGGAAGTTGTCGGTGCCTATCAGCGACGTACTGCGCCGCACCGGCTTGCCGTCCACGGTTCTCCTCACTTGCTCACGGCGAATCTGTTCACGGCGAGCGGCGCACCCGAGAGGTACCCGGCCATCCGGTCGAGTGCCGCGGCGAGCTGCGCGCGGTCGCGTACGAGCGCGATCCTGATCCAGTCGTCGCCGTCGGCGGGGTCCGCGAAGAAGGATCCGCCGGGGGCGACGAGGACTTTCGCGTGGGTGACGAGGTCGCGGGCCAGGCTCGACGAGGGGCGGCCGAGGCCGGCGGTGCCCGCGAGGAGGAACCAGCCGCCCTCGGGGGTGTGCACGGTGAACCCGGCCCCGCGCAGTCCGGCGCACACCAGGTCGCGGCGGGCCTGGAACTCGGCGCGGGCCGCGTCGACTTCGCGGTCGTCCAGCGCGCCGAGCGCGACGGCGCCGCGCTGGAGGGGGTGCGGGGTGCCGAGGGTGGTGCGTTCGTGGACGCTGCGCAGCCCGGCGGTGATCTCCGGCGGTGCCACGCAGTAGCCGAGGCGCCAGCCGCTCATCCTGCGGGTCTTGGAGAAGCTGCCGACGACGACGGAGCGTTCGCGCAGGGCGGGGACGGTGCCCAGCGGGGAGCGGTGGGGGCGGCCGTCGTAGGTGAAGCGGTCGTAGACCTCGTCGGTGATGAGGATCAGGTCGTGGCGTTCGCAGAGCGCGGTGAGCGCGGCGAACTCCGTCTCGTCGAAGACCCGGCCGGTGGGGTTGTGGGGGTTGTTGAGGAGGACCGCGCGGGTGCGGGGTGTCACGGCGGCGGTGAGGGCCTCCTCGGTGAGCCGCCGGTCGGGGCCGGTGAGGGGGACGAACCTCGGTGTGGCGCCCGCGAGTTCGACGACTCCGGGGTGGTTCTCGAAGAACGGCTGCGGGATCAGCACCTCGTCGCCGGGGTCCGTCGTCGCGAGGAGGGCGACCAGCAGTCCTTCGGTGGCGCCCGCGCTGATGACGAGTTCCCGTTCGGGGTCCACGGGCACCCCGCGTTCGGCGGTGAGGCGGGCGGCGACCACGATCCGCAGGTCGAGGAGTCCGGCCGGGTCGGCGTACTGGTTGGCGCCGGAGGCGAGCGCGGCGGCGGCGGCCTCGACGGCGGCGGGCGGCGGGTCGCCGGTGGGGATGCCGAGCGCGAGGTCGGTGGCGCCGCCCGCGCGGGCGGCGGGCAGGAGGGCGGCGAGGCCCAGCGGGGGCAGGCCGGCCGTCCTGCGCGACAGGTGTCTGGTCGTCACAGTTCGCAGTCCTTGCGCTCCACCGGATCGCCCATGGCGACCAGGACCTCGCGGTCCCCCTCGAAGGGTTCGCGGCCGTGCGCGACACGGATGTTGTCGACGAGCATGATGTCGCCGCGCTGCCAGCGCTCGGCCATCCTGACCTGTTCGTAGACGGCGTTGATCTGCTCGATCTCCCGCCGGCCGACCGGTTCCCCGTCGCCGTAGAAGGTGCGGAAGGGCAGGTCCTCGCCGCACTCGCCGCGCAGGAACTCGCGGACGGATTCTTCGAGGCTCCACTCGCTCCAGAACGCGACGTGGTTGAACCAGGAGGTGTCCCCGGTCCGGGGGTGGCGGATCAGGGCGGAGCGGGACTGGGTGGTGGTGAGCCGGTCGCCGTGCCACTCGGTGGTGAGGTGCTGGGTGCGGGCGTACCGCTCCACCTCGGCGCGGTCCTCGGTGCCGAAGGCTTCCTGCCAGGTGAGCCCGAAGTGGCCCCAGTAGTTGCGGACCAGTTTCCAGCCCTGTTCGCGGAAGCGGGCCACCAGGTCCTCGGGCAGCAGCTCTGCCATGGCGCGGACGTCGCCGAGGAAGGTCTCCCCGCCGACGACGGGAGCGGTCAGGCACGCGAAGACGAGCAGGCCGGGGTAGCTGAGCGCGTAGCTGTTCTCGTTGTGCAGCCGGATACGGCGGCGGGCGGGCACGTCGGTGGCGGTGAACACGCCGCGTCCGTAGGCGCTGCGCGGGGTCGCCTTCTCCACGTAGTCGGCGGGCTTCTCGATGATCCGGTCGCGCAGCAGGGCGAACTCGGCCGCGGTGGTGAAGGGCAGGCCCCGCAGCAGCACCGAGCCGTGTTCGGTGCGCAGGTCGCGCAGTTCGTCGAGGTGTTCGGAGAGCCAGTCGGCCGACCGTTCCAGGGACAGGTTCTGCGGGATCCGTCGGACGGGTATCCGGTTCGGGGCGAGTTCGGTCGGCATGGTGGTGGTTCCTTCGTCAGGCGTTCGTCAGGCGGCGGCGGGCAGGTGCAGCAGGCCGCGCAGGGCGGCGGTGGGCCGGCGTACGGGCCGGCCGGCCGGGCGGAGCCCCGGTACGCGTTCGGCCAGCGCCTTCAGCGCCACGTCGGCCTCCATCCGGGCGAGCGGGGCGCCCACGCAGTAGTGGGCGCCGCTCAGGAACGCCAGGTGCGAGGTCGCGTCGGGCCGGGTGATGTCGAAGCGGTGGGGGTCGACGAAGACGTCGGGGTCGCGGTTGGCGCCGCCCAGGACCAGCATCAGGACGGTGTCCGGGGGCAGTCGGCGGCCGGCGGCCTCGAACTCCTCGCGGGCGACGCGGATCGAGTACTGCACCGGCGGGTCGTAGCGCAGGGACTCCTCGGCGGCGGCCGGGGCCAGTTCGGGGTCGGCCACGAGCTTCTCCCACTGGACGGGGTCCGCCATGAGCCGCAGCGCCGCGTTGGAGACCAGGTTCGTGGTGGTCTCGAAGCCCGCCGTGAGCAGGAGTTGGCAGGTGCCGACGATCTCCCGCTCGGGCAGGGCCTGGTCGCCCTGCGGCTTGAGGAGTTCACTGACCAGGTCGTCCCCCGGCTCGTCCCGCCGCTTGCGGACCAGCCCGGCGAACAGTTCGTCGAGTTCGCGTACGGCGGTACGGAACTCCCTGGCCTGGCGGTTGGAGCGGATGCCGTCGATGGCCTTGCCGGTGATCAGCCCGTAGTGGGCGAAGAGTTCGACGTCGACGTCGGTCAGTCCCAGCAGTTCGCTGATGACGGTGATGGGCAGCGGTGAGGCGAAGTCGGTGACGAGGTCGAACTCGCCCTTGGCGAGCGCCTGGTCGAGGAGCCGGTGGGCGACCTCCTCGGTGCGGCGCCGGTACTCGCCGATCTTGCGGGGCCGGAAGGCGGGGGCGACCAGGCGCCGCCACCGCATGTGGTCGGACAGCTCCTCCTGGAGGAAGTTGGTGTCTCCGGACGGGCCCTGTTCGCCGGGCGGTGTCACGCGCGCGGGTTCCTCGTTGCGCCGGGCGAAGGCGGGGTCGCGCAGCACCCGGGTGCACAGGTCGTGGGAGGTGACGGCGTGCAGTCCGAGGCCGCTGCGGTACAGGGGACCCTGGGCGCGGATCCGCTCGTACAGCGGGTAGGGGTCCTCCAGCCGCTCGTGCAGCATCAGTTGGCCGACGAGGTCGCCCCGGCGGGCCATGGACCACACGTTGGCGCGTCTCAGCTGGCGTTTCGCTGTCCGGAGCAGGTCTGCGGCGTTCGGCATGAGGCTCTCCCGGGTGGTGGCGTCGCCGACTCTTCCAGCGAGGCGGCGGGCGGACAATCTCGTTCAGGCGGCGCGAAAAGACGCGGTGGGGAAGGGAGTTGGCGCGACGGTCACCACGCGGCCTCGTCCTCGTCGTCGAACTCGTCCTCGAACTCGTCGATCTCGTCCTGGCTGAGGTGCGGGACCGTCACGTCGGACGGGGTGAGGCCGTGGTCCGTGACGGCGTGGCGGACGAAGGTCTCCAGCGCCCGGTTCCACAGCCCGGCGAGCGCCTCGACGCGTTCGCGCGGGATGGCGTCCGACGCCCAGGTCCAGTTGGCCATCAGGACGGGGGCGCCGTCCTGGTCGGCGACCAGCGCGGACAGGTCGAGGAGATGGCTGAGGGGGGCGTCCGGGTCCTGGTCGCCGCCGGTCTCGTAGCCGGACAGGGCCGTGAAGGGACCGGGTTCACCGTCGTCGCCGGCCGTGCCGGTGAACCGGCCGAGGTAGTTGAACGCCAGGTCGGGAGCGGGCAGTTGGGCGAGTTCGGCGCCGGCGTCCGCGTCGAGGTGGCGCAGGAGCCCGTACCCGGCGCGGCGCAGCGGCAGGGACCGCAGCTGTTCCTTGACGCTGCTGAGGAGGCGTCCGGTCGCGGGGCCGCCGGACCACGCCTCGGCCCGGTCGGGGGCGGCGAGGTCGAGGCGGACCGGGTGGGTCTGGGTGAACCAGCCGACGGTCCGGGACAGGTCGGCGCCCGGCACCAGCTCCTCGTCGCGGCCGTGTCCCTCGATCTCGGCGACCACGGCGCCACCGTCGGCGGACCAGTCGGCGACGGCCCAGCCCAGGGCGGCGAGCAGGATCTCGCGCAGCTCGCACCGGTAGGCGGCGGGCACGTCGGCCAGCAGCGCGGCGGTGGTCTCCGGGGACAGCCGGGTCATCAGGTGCCCCGAGGACGCGGCGAGGTCTCTCGCCCGGTCGAGGGCCCGGCCGGCGAGGGCGGCGCGGGGTTCGCGCAGGGTCTGCGCCCAGCGGGGGGCGTCGGCGGCGAGCGCCGGTTCGTGGGCCAGTTCGGTGAGCCGCGTGGCCCAGGAGCGCAGGGAGGTGCCGACCGGCTGGAGCCGTACGGGGTCGCCCGCCATGAGGGACCGGCACGCCTCGGCGAGGTCGGGGAGCAGCACGCGCCACGACACGGCGTCCACGGCGAGGTGGTGGACGACCATCAGCAGCATGCCGTCCTCGCCGGGACCCCGGTCGAAGAAGGCCGCGCGCAGAACGGCACCCCGGCGTGGGTCGAGCCGTGCCCTGACCGCCTCGCCCTCCGCCAGCAGCACGGCCCGCAGCGCGTCGTCGTCCAGCCCCTCCACGTCCACCCGGTGCAGGCACGCGGACGCGTCGACCGTGCCCGGCTCCCGTACCCGCTGCTCCCAGTGGCCCTCGTCGGTCTCCAGGGTCAGGCGCAGGGCGTCGTGCCGGTCGAGGAGCTCGGCGAGGGCGTCGCGCAGCTGGCCGGCGCCGAGGCCGGCGGGGGTGCGGACGAGGGTGGACTGACTGAACCGGGTGACCGGCGCCCCGGTGTCCCGCAGCCAGGCGACGACGGGCGTCAGCGGGATCGGGCCCGTACCGGCGCCCTCGGGTTCGGAGCCGGCGCCGCCCGCCGAACCGGCCGCGGCGGCGAGCCGGGCGGGCGTCGCGTGCTCGAACACCTGGCGCGGGGAGAGCACGAGCCCCGTCCGGCGGGCCCGGCTCACCAGCTCGATGGCGAGGATGCTGTCCCCGCCGACGTCGAAGAAGCCGTCGTCGACCCCCACCTCGGGCAGCCGGAGCACCTCGCCGAAGAGCCGTACGAGGGTCTCCTCCCGCTCCCCGGAGGCCGCCCGCGTCGCACCGGCCGACGTGAAGTCGGGCGCGGGCAGCGCGGCGCGGTCGGTCTTCCCGTTCGCGGTGACGGGGATGCGCGGGACGACCACCACGGCGGCGGGCACCAGATGGCGGGGCAGGACGGCGGCGGCGTGCTCGCGGACCGCCGCCGGGTCGAGGTCGGTGCCCGGCTCGGCGACCACGTGGGCGACCAGGCGCGGGACACCGTCGGCGGTGTGCAGACCGGCGACGGCGGTGAGGACTCCGGGCGCGGTGGACACGGCGGCGGCGACCTCGCCGGTCTCGATGCGGACGCCGCGCAGTTTGACCTGGCCGTCGGCGCGGCCGAGGAAGACGAGCTGGCCGTCCCGGCGCCAGCGGACCAGGTCTCCGGTGCGGTACATGCGGGCGCCCGACGGGGCGGCGACGAACCGCTCGGCGGTCAGGTCGGGGCGGCCGAGGTAACCGCGGGCCAGCCCGGCGCCGCTGACGTACAGCTCGCCGGGCACGCCGACCGGGACCGGGCGCAGCGCCTCGTCCAGGACGTGGACCCGGGTGTTCTGGACGGGGCGCCCGATCGGGACGTCACCGCCCGCGGCGACCGGGTCGGAGGTCGAGGTGACGACGGTGGACTCGGTGGGCCCGTAGGCGTTCACCATGCGGCGGCCCGTGGACCAGCGGGCCACCAGCTCGGGTCCGCACGCCTCGCCGCCCACGACGAGGGTCGTCATCGTGGACAGGGCGCCCTCGGGGACGGTCGCCAGGGCGGCCGGCGGCACCAGGGCGTGGGTCACCCGGTGGGCGGCGACGGTCTCGGCGAGGAGTTCACCGGCGAGCGGACCGGGCGGCGGGACGACGAGAGCCGCGCCCGCGCCGAACGCGGACGTCACCTCCAGGACCATCGCGTCGAACCCCGGGGCGGACAGCTGGAGGAACCTGCTGCCGGGCCCGACCGCGAACCGGCGCCCCTCCTCGGCGGCCAGCGAGGCGAGCCCGGTGTGCGGGACGACGACGCCCTTGGGCGTCCCGGTCGAGCCGGAGGTGTAGATGAGGTACGCGGGGTTCTCGGGACGCAGCGGGCGCACCCGGTCGGCGTCGGTCGGCGCCTGGCGCGAACGGGACGTCAGGTCCAACTCGCCGACCAGGACGGCCGGGACACCTCCGACGCGGGCGGCACCGTCCCGGTCGGTCAGGACCCGCACGGCCCGGCTCCCCTCCAGGACGACGCCGATCCGGGCGTCGGGATGCGCCGGGTCGATCGGGGTGTAGGCGGCACCGGCCTTGACCACGGCGAGCAGGGAGACGATCAGCTCGGCGGACCGGGGCAGCAGCAGCGCGACGACGTCCTCGGGCCCGGCTCCGGCGGCGATCAGCTCATGGGCGAGCGCGTTCGCGCGGGCGTCGAGCTCCGCGTAGCTGAACGTGAACCCGTCACCGATCAGCGCGGGGGCGTCGGGAGTACGGCGGACCCGGTCCTCGAAGAGCTGCGGGAAGGTGGGGCTGCCCGCGTCGGAGGCGGTGTCGTTCCACTCCTCCAGCAGGTGCCCGCGCTCGGTGTCCGGGAGGAGGTCGAGGGAGCCGACGGCCCGGCCCGGGTCGGCCGTCGCGGACTCCAGCAGCCGGACCAGACGGGCCGCGAAGGACTCCGCCGTCTCCCGGTCGAACAGGTCGAGGCTGTACTGGAGCGAGCCGGTGAAACCGCCCTCCGCCCGCTCACCGAAACCGAAGGCGAGGTCGAACTTGGCGGCCCCGGTGTCCACCGGGTAGGAGCCGGCGGTGAGGCCGGGTACGTCGGGCAGCGGCGGTGTGCTCTGCGCGTCGGCGTTCTCCATCGACAGGGAGACCTGGAAGAGGGGGTGACGGGCGGCGGAACGCTCGGGGTTGACGATCTCCACGATCCGCTCGAACGGCACGTCCTGATGAGCGAACGCCGCGAGATCAGCCGCCCGTACCCGGCCCACCAGCTCGCGGAAGGACGGATCACCCGATACGTCCGTCCGCAGCACCAGCGTGTTCACGAAGAAGCCCACCAGCCTCTCCAGCTTCACATCACCCCGACCGGCCACCGGCACACCGATCGGCACATCGTCGCCCCCACCCAACCGGGACAGCAGCACGCCCAACGCCGCCTGGACCACCATGAACACCGTGGCGCCGCACTCCCGCGCGACAGCCATCAGCCCCGTGTGCAGCTCGGCGGGCACGTCGAACTCCAGCCGCCCACCGCGCTGCGAAGCCACCACCGGACGCGCCCGGTCCACCGGCAACGACAACTCCACCGGCAGATCCCTGAGCCCTTCGCGCCAGAACTCCACCTGACGCGACAGCACGCTTTCCGGGTCGTTCTCCGAACCCAGCACCTCCCGCTGCCACACCGCGTAATCCGCATACTGCACCGGCAGATCAGACCACTGCGGCACCTCACCGGCGCACCGCGCAGCGAAAGCCTCGGCGAAATCAGCCGCCAAAGGCCCCACCGACCAACCATCACCCGCAATGTGATGCATCACCAACAACACCACATGCTCATCCACCCCCACCTCGAACAAGAACCCCCGCACCGGCAACTCACCCGACAAATCAAACCCTTGCCGAGCAGCAGCCGACAACTCCCCCGCCAAATCCCCTTCACCAACCGACCGCACCACCCAATCAACAGAAACCGACCCCGCATCCAACACCACCTGATACGGACCCTCACCATCCTCCACAATCACCGTACGCAACACCTCATGACGCCCCACCACATCACCCAACGCCCCAAACAACGCCCCCCGATCCAACCCACCAGAAAACCGCAAAGCCATCGGCACGTTATACACCGCACCCGGACCATCCAACCGATACAAAAACCACAACCGCCGCTGAGCAAAAGACAACGGAACCCGCCCAGGACGCACCCCACCACCCAACACCACCCCACCCGAAGAACCCGAGGCGTCGAGCAGCTTGGCCACGCCGCCGGGTGTGGGGTCCTCGAAGAACTCCTTGAGCGACACCGGGGTGTTCAGGGAAGCGCGGATGTGGTTCATGAGCCGGACCGCGGCGAGGGAGTGCCCGCCCTGGTCGAAGAAGGACTGGTCGACCCCGACCTCGTCCACGCCGAGGACATCCGCGAACAGCCCGCACAGGATCTCCTCCTGCGGAGTGCGCGCCACCCGCGCGGTCCCCCTGCCGACAGCGGTGCCGGCGTCCTCGGCCTGGGCGCGGACCAGTTCGCCGGTACGGCTCCAGCGGCCCCGTTCGCCGGTCGGGCGGAGCCAGCGGCCGGGCCGTCCGAAGGGGTCGGCCACCATGCCCTCGCCGGGGACGTCCAGCGCCTCGTACACGTCCGCGTACACGCCGGGCGGGACGGGACGCAGGCCGGGGGCCAGGACGTAGACCTCGCCGCCGCCCCACTCCCGGAGCACCTGGTCGCGTTCGGCCGCGTCCAGCAGGTCGATGTCGTGGACCCGCAGGTCCTGGTCGGCGACGACCGCTTCGAGCAGTCGGAGGAGCCGGGTGACGACGGACCCGGCGGTCTCGGGGTCGAACAGGTCGGCGCTGTAGTCCAGGGTCCCGGTCATACCGGCGGGCGCACCGCTGTCCGTCAGGGTCTCGCCGAACTCGAAGTCGAGGTCGAACTTGGCGGCCCCGGTGTCCACGGAGAGGGGCCGGGTCGTCAGCCCCGGGAGGCGGGTCGTCACGTCGAGGGCGGAGATCTCGTCGGCGGTGTTGCAGGTGAGGGCGGTCTGGAAGAGGGGGTGGCGGGCGGCGGAACGCTCCGGGTTGACGATCTCCACGATCCGCTCGAACGGCACGTCCTGATGAGCGAACGCCGCGAGATCAGCCGCCCGTACCCGGCCCACCAGCTCACGGAACGACGGATCACCCGATACGTCCGTCCGCAGCACCAACGTGTTCACGAAGAAGCCCACCAGCCTCTCCAGCTTCACATCACCCCGGCCCGCGACCGGCGCACCGATCGGCACATCGTCGCCCCCGCCCAACCGGGACAACAGGGCACCCAACGCCGCCTGCATGACCATGAACACCGTCGCGCCGCACTCACGCGCGACCCCCACGAGCCCTCTATGCAATCCAGCCGGTACCACGAACTCCAGCCGCCCGCCACGCTGCGAACCCGCCACCGGACGCGCCCGGTCCACCGGCAACGACAACTCCACCGGCAGACCTTCCAACCCCTCACGCCAGAACTCCACCTGACGCGACAACAAACTCCCCGCGTCGTCCTCTGACCCCAGCAACTCCCGCTGCCACACCGCGTAATCCGCATACTGCACCGGCAACGCAGACCACTCCGGAACCCTGCCACCGGACCGCGCGACAAAAGCCTCGGCGAAATCAGCCGCCAAAGGACCGACCGACCAACCATCACCCGCAATGTGATGCATCACCAACAACACCACATGCTCATCCACCCCCACCTCGAACAAGAACCCCCGCACCGGCAACTCACCCGACAAATCAAAACCCCGTCGAGCGGCAGCCGACAGCTCACCATCCAAATCCCCTTCATGAACTGATCGCACCACCCATTCAGGAGAAACGGACTCCGCATCCAACACCACCTGATACGGACCCTCACCATCCTCCGCGATCACGGTACGCAATGCCTCGTGGCGCCCCACCACATCCCCCAACGCCCCGGACAAAGCGCCCCGGTCCAGACGCCCCGAAAACCGCAGAGCCATCGGCACGTTATAAGCCGCACCCGAATCCTCCAACCGGTCCAGGAACCACAACCGCCGCTGGGCGAAAGACAGCGGAACCCGCCCGGGCCGCACCCCACTCCCCAACACCGCACCGTCCGAAGGACCGCTGGACTCCAGCAGCGCAGCAAGTCCCGTGACGGTCGGCGCCTGGAACACCTCGCGGACCGACAGCTCCGCGCCCAGGACGCTGCGGACGCGGCTGACCAGCCGGGTGGCGGTCAGGGAGTGTCCGCCCAGGTCGAAGAAGGACTCGTCGATCCCCACCGCGTCCACGCCGAGGACGTCGGCGAACAGCCCGCACAGGATCTCCTCCTGCGGGGTGCGCGGACCGCGTCCGGCACCGGTCCGTGCGCTGCGCGGGATCGTCAGGGCCGCCCGGTCGAGCTTGCCGTTGCGGGTCAGCGGCAGGTCGTCGACGAGGAGGACGGCGGAGGGCAGGAGGTGCGCCGGCACTCGTTCGGCGAGTGACTCCCGCAGCCGTACCGGGTCGGGTGCGGCACCGACCTCGGGCACCACGAGTGCGACGAGGCGCTGGTCGTCGGTGGTCACCGCGCAGCGGGCCACGCCGGGTTCCTGGCCGAGGTACGCCTCGACCTCGGCGGGTTCGACGCGGAATCCGCGTACCTTCACCTGGTCGTCGGCGCGGCCGACGAACTCCAGTTCGCCGTCGGGGCGTCGGCGCACGAGGTCGCCGGTGCGGTACATCCGGGTGCCCGAGGCGGCGGCGACGAAGCGCTCGGCGGTGAGGTCGGGGCGGCCGAGGTAGCCGCGGGCGAGGCCGGGCCCGGACACGTAGAGGTCGCCGACGACGCCGTCCGGTACGGCGCGCAGGGCGAAGTCGAGGACGTGGACGACGGCCCCGTCGATCGGGCCGCCGATGGGCGGGACGCCCGTGTCGGGGGCGAGCGGTGCGGACATGGTCGCGCAGACGGTGCACTCGGTGGGCCCGTAGGCGTTCACCAGCCGGCGTCCGGGGGCCCAGCGGCGGACGACCTCGGCGGTGCAGGCGTCACCGGCCGTGGTGATCATGGTGCCGGCGGGGACGGCGTCGTCGGGCAGCACGGCGAGGACGGCCGGGGGCAGGGTGACGTGGGTGATCGCCTTCCCGGCGAGCAGGGCGGCCAGGCCGGGGCCCGGGAGGAGGCGGTCGGCGGGGGCGAGGACGGCCGTGCCGCCGGAGAGCAGCGCGATCATCAGTTCGGAGACCGAGGCGTCGAACGTGGGTGACGCGAACTGGAGCACCTTGCTGTCCCCGGTCACCGCGAACCGCTCGATCTGGCCCGCGGCGAGGGCGGGCAGTCCCGCGTGGGTGACGGCGACGGCCTTGGGGCGGCCGGTCGACCCGGAGGTGTGCACGGTGTAGGCGGGGTGGCCCGCCCGCAGCGGGGCGGTGCGCTCCTCGTCGCGTACGTCGTCGGCCGGGAGGGCCGCGAGGGCGGCGACGGTGTCCGGGTCGTCGAGGGCGACGCGCGGCAGGTCGCCGTGCGGGAAGCCCGCGTCGCGGGTGGTGACGACGAGCAGCGGGTCGGTGTCGCCGAGGACGAGCCGGACGCGCTCGGCCGGGTGGGCGAGGTCGACCGGCACGAGGGCGGCGCCCGCCTTGGCGACGGCGAGGGTCACGACGGGCAGGTCCAGGGAGCGGGGCAGGGCCACTGCGACGAACCGCTCGGGTCCCGCGCCGTGCGCGATGAGCAGGCGGGCCAGCCGGTTGGCGCGCTCGTTGAGTTCGGCCGCCGTCAGGGTGGCGTCCTCGAACTCCACGGCCGGGCCGGCCGGGTGCTGGGCGGCCCGGCGTTCGAACAGGTGGTGCCAGAGGGCGTCGGGTTCGGCGGCGGGGCCGTGGGTGCCGACGCCTGCGGCGAGGTGCGCCTCCTCGGCGGTGAGGAGTCCGGCGCGGGCCACGGGCAGGGCGGGGGTGGCGGCGATGGTGCGCAGGATGCCGGTGAAGCGTTCGGCGACCGCGGCGAGGGCGTGGTCGTCGAAGAGGCCGGGGGCGCAGTCGAGCCGTAGCCGCAGGACGTCGTCGGGGAGGACCGCGAGGGCGAGGGGGAAGTGGGTGGAGTCGTAGCCGTCGGTGCCGATGACGTCGAGGCCGGGGACGACCTCGGTGACCTCGTCGCCCGCCGGGTAGTTCTCGACGACCAGGGCGGTGTCGAAGAGTTCGCCGTGTCCGGCGATGCGCTGGATCTCGGCGAGTCCGAGGTGCTCGTGCGCCAGCAGTGCGGAGCGTTCCGCCTGGACGCGTGCCACGAGGTCGCCCAGTGCCTCGGCGGGGTCCACCCGGACGCGCTGGGGCACGGTGTTGATGAACAGGCCGACCATCGACTCGGCGCCGTCCAGTTCGGCGGGACGGCCCGAGACGGTCACGCCGAACACCACGTCACCACGCCCGACGAGGCCGCCCAGCAGTACCGCCCAGGCTGCCTGCACGGCCGCGCCGACCGTGACGCCCCGCTCCCGGGCGAACCGGGTCACCGAGGCGGACGTCTCCGGGTCGACCGCGTGCTCCAGCCGGCGGGGTGCCTCGGTGGGGGCGCCGGTCCGGGGGGCGAGCAGGGTCGGTCCCGGGAGGCCGTCGAGGGCGTCGCGCCAGGCCCCGGCGGCGGCGTCGCGGTCCCGGCGGGCGAGCCAGCGCAGGTGGTCGCGGAACGGCCGGGCCGGGGGCAGCGCGCCGGGGTCGCCCGTCCGGTACAGCTCGATGAGTTCCTTGAGGAGGATCGGCTGGGACCAGCCGTCCCACAGGACGTGGTGGTTGGTGATGACGAACCGGAAGGAGGTGTCGGCCAGGCGCAGCAGCAGGCAGCGCAGCAGCGGGCCGTGCGCGGGGTCGAAGCGGCGGACGCGGTCGGCGTCCGCGAGGCGGGCGGCCTCGGCGCGCGGGTCCTGCCGGTCGCGGAGGTCGGTCTCGGTCCACGGCAGGTCGACCGTGTGCGGGATGACCTGGACGGGGGTGCGGACGCCGTCGAAGCGGAAGCTCGCCCGCAGGTTGGGGTGCCGGCGCAGCACCGCGAGCATGGCCTCGCGCAGGCGTGCGGGGTCCAGGGTGCCGGTCAGGTCGAGGGTGGCCTGTGCGTTGTAGACGTCGGGGACGTCCTGGTCCAGGGCGTGGTGGAAGAGGAGTCCTTCTTGGAGGGGCGCGAGCGGCAGGACGGCTTCGGGGGTGGGGCCGGTGGCTGTGAGGTGGTCGAGTTCCTGGGGGGTGAGGGTGACGTCGGTGAGGTCCACGGGGAGGGGGCTCGGCGGGGTGCCGGGGCCGGTGGAGCCGCCGCCGTTGCCGCCGGGGCCCTCGTGGCCGTCGTCCGGCTCCTCCCCCGTGCCGCCGGTCAGCGTGCGCAGGGTCTCGGTCCACACCCGGGTGAGGTCGGTGACGTCCTGTTCGGTGAGCAGTTCGCCCGCGCGGGACCAAGTGGCCGTGAGGCGAGGCCCGTCGCCGGCCTCCGTCGCCACCGCGTCGAGGACGAGGACGTGGCCGAGGGGCGCGTCGGGTGTGTCGTCGCCGGCGCCGAGGAGTTCGGGGACGAAGCCGTCGGTGCCGGCGGGGGCGCCGACCCGGCCGAGGTAGTTGAACATGATCTGCGGCGTGGCCGCGCGGGCCAGGACCGGTGCGGTGCGCGGGTTGAGGTGGCGCAGCAGCCCGTAGCCGACGCCCCCGTCGGGGACGGCGGTCACGGCGTCGAGGACGCCGCGCAGGGCCGCGTCCGGGGCGTCGCCGGTCGTGATCCGCAGCGGGTGGACGCTGGTGAACCAGCCGACGGTCCGGGAGAGGTCGGCGCCCTCGACGAGGTGTTCGGCCCGGCCGTGTCCCTCGACGTCCACGAGGACGCCGGAGGCGTGGTGGTGGCCGCGTTCGGCGCGGCGGCGTCCGACGGCGTGGGCGAGGGCGGCGAGCATCAGGTGGTCGGGGCTGTCGGCGGCGAGCACCGCGCGGGACAGGTCGGCCGGGAGGGTGACCTCGGTGCGGCGGACGGTGGCGGCGAGGTCCGTCGCGGGGTCCAGGGGGCGGGCGCCGAGGAGCGGGTCGGGGCCTTCGAGGACGGCCTTCCACAGCGGGAGTTCGGTGCGCCGGGCCGCCGCCTGTGCGGTGAGGGCGTGGGCCCAGGTCCGCAGGGAGGTGGCCACCCTCGGCAGCCGGGGCCGTTCGCCCTTGGCGCGGGCCAGGCAGGCGGTGGCCAGGTCGGACAGGAGGATGCGCCAGGAGACGCCGTCGACGGCGAGGTGGTGCACGGCCAGGACGAGGAGGCCCTGTTCCGTGGGGCCCCGGTCGAGGAGGGCGGCCCGTACGACGGCTCCGTCGGCCGGGGAGAGCCGGGCGGTGACGCGGGACGCCAGGGACCGTACGTCCTCGGCGTCGGGGGCTTCGACGTGTTCCAGGACGGAGTCCGCGCCGACCGTGCCGCGCGGGCGGATCTCGGGCACCCAGCCGGCCTCGTCGGTCTCCAGGGTCATCCGGAGGGCGTCGTGGTGGTCGATGAGGTCCTGGAGGGCTTCGGTGAGGTGGCGGGGGCCGATGTCGGCGGGCAGGCGGACGGCGACGGTCTGGGCGTGGCCGTCGAGGGGGACGCCGGACTCGGCGAGCCGGACCATGATCGGGGTGAGGGGGAGTTCGCCGACACCGTCGTCGTCAGGCTCGGGTTCGGCCGCAGCGGTCTCGCCCATGAAGCCGGCATGGGCCGCGAGGGCCGCCGCCGTGCGGTGGTCGAAGACGTCCCGGGTGGTGAGGGTCAGTCCGGCGCGTCGGGCCCGGCCCACGAGCTGCATGGACAGGATGCTGTCGCCGCCCAGGCCGAAGAAGTCGTCCTCGACGCCGGCGTCCGGGACGCCGAGCACCTCGGCGAACAGGGTCAGCAGGAGGGTCTCGCGCTCGCCCTGGGGTGAGCGGGCGCCGCCGGTCGTGGACTGGCGCGGGGCGGGCAGGGCCGTCCGGTCGAGCTTGCCGCTGGCGGTCAGCGGCAGTTCGGGCAGGACGACGACCGTGGACGGCACGAGGTGTTCGGGCAGCAGCTCGGCGAGGTGGGCGCGCAGGTCGGGGTCGCCGGGTTGCGACAGGACGGCGTAGCCGACCAGGCGCCGGTCCCCCGGCCGGTCCTCGCGCACGACGACCGTGGCGGCCGAGACCGCCGGGTGGGTTTCGAGGGCGGCCTCGATCTCGCGGGGCTCGATGCGGAAGCCGCGGAGTTTGACCTGCTGGTCGGAGCGGCCGGCGAACTCCAGGCGTCCGTCGGGGCGTCGCCTGGCCAGGTCGCCGGTGCGGTAGAGGCGGTCGCCGGGGGCGCCGAAGGGGTCGGCGACGAAGCGTTCGGCGGTGAGGTCGGGCCGGCCGAGGTAGCCGCGGGCCAGTTGCGGGCCGGCGAGGCAGAGCTCTCCCACGGTGCCGGGGGCGACCGGCTTCAGGGCGGCGTCGAGGAGGTGGACGCGGGTGTTGAGGAGGGGGCGGCCGAGGTGGGGGGCGGTGCCGGTCTCGATGAGGGTGCCGGTGGTGTCGACGGTGCACTCGGTGGGCCCGTACAGGTTCCACGCGGTCGCGCGGGACGCGGCGAGCGTCTCCCAGACGGGGGGTGTGATCGTCTCGCCGCCGAGGGCGATGACGGCCGGGTGGTGGCCGTCGCCGAGGAAGCCGGCGTCCCGGAGGCGTTCGAAGTAGGTCGGCGTGACCTGTACGTAGTCCAGGCGGTGGGTGTCGACGTGGGCGACGACCGCGTGGGGGTCGGTCCTGGTGGCCTCGTCCAGGACGTGCAGTTCGTGTCCGGCGACCATCCACAGCAGCGGGTTCCACGAGGCGTCGAACGTGGCGGGGCTGAGGTGACCGACCCTCAGGGGCCGTTCCCGGCCCGGCGCGAAGAGGGCTTCGCTGTGCGCGGCGTACAGGTTGACGAGGGCGGAGTGCGGGACGACGACGCCCTTGGGGGTGCCGGTGGAGCCGGAGGTGTGGATGACGTACGCCGGGTGTCCGGGACGCAGTCCGCGCCCGGCCGGGTCCTCGGTGCTCGCGTCCGCGAGGGCGCGCGCGGTTCCGGGGTCGTCGAGGACGATCAGCTCGGCGCCCTCGGTGGGCCCGTCGGGCGCCCCGGCGCGGGTGGTGACGACGGCGCAGGGGGCCGTCTCGCGCAGGACGTGCGCCGTGCGGACGGCGGGCTGGGCGGGGTCGACGGGGACGTACGCGGCGCCGGACTTGAGGACCGCGAGGAGGGTGACGATCCAGTCCTCGGTGCGCGGCAGGAGCACGGCGACGTGGCGTTCGGGGGCGGCGCCGGCCGCGATCAGCAGGTGGGCGAGGCGGTTGGCGCGCTCGTTCAGCTCGGCGAAGGCCAGCGTTCCTCGGCCGGTGACCAGGGCGACGGAGCGGGGGACGCGGGCCACCGTGGCCTCGAAGAGGTCGACGGCGGTGCCGTCCGGGGCCTCGCCCGCCGTGCCGTTGCGCTCCACGTTCTGCCGCCTTTCGTTCGTCGCGGGAAGTCCCGCCTGTGCTACGGGGGTTCGTGGCGCGGTCGCGGTGAGGCGGACGAGCCCGGCGAGCCGGCCGGCGATCACCGCGGCCTCGTCGGTGTCGTACGCGCCGGAGGGGTGGCGGAGCTGGAAGCGCATCCGGGCTCCGGGGGCCACGGTCAGGGTGACGGGGTAGTGGCCGGCGTTGGTGATGTCGGCGGGTCCCAGGGTCAGGCCGCTGCGGGCGGCCGTCGTGGCGAGGGCGTCCGCGTCGACCGGGTAGTTCTCGAAGACGGTGGTGGTGTCGAAGAGTTCGCCGTGTCCGGCGTTGCGCTGGATCTCGGCGAGTCCGAGGTGCTGGTGCGCGAGGAGTGCCGAGCGTTCCGCCTGGACGCGTGCCGCGAGGTCGCCGAGTGTCTCGCGCGGGTCCAGCCGGACGCGCTGGGGCACGGTGTTGATGAACAGGCCGACCATCGACTCGGCGCCGTCCAGTTCGGCGGGGCGGCCCGAGACGGTCACGCCGAACACCACGTCGTCGCGGCCCACCAGGCGGCCGAGCAGCACCGCCCACGCGGCCTGCACGACCGTACCGACGGTGACGCCGCGCTCGCGGGCGAAGCCCGTCAGGGCGGCGGTGTCCTCCTCGGAGAGTTCGGCGATGCTCTGCGCGGGGTCGGCGGAGGTGTGGCCGGGGACGAGGAGGGTGGGGCCGGGCAGTCCGTCGAGGGCGGTGCGCCATGCCTCGGCGGCGGCTTCCCGGTCCTGGGCGGCGAGCCAGCGCAGGTGGTCGCGGAACGGGCGTACGGGGGGCAGTGGTTCGGGGTCGTCCGCCCGGTAGAGGTGGAGGAGGTCGTGGAAGAGGACCGGCGTCGACCAGCCGTCCAGGAGGATGTGGTGGAGCGTCAGCAGGAGCCGGTGCCGGTTGTCCGCCGAGCGCAGGAGTGCGAACCGCAGCAGGGGCGGCCGGGTGAGGGCGAAGCCCCGTTCCCGTTCGTGGCGGGCGGTCTTCTCCAGGACGCCGTCCCGGTCGGCGGGGGTGAGTGCGGTCAGGTCGGTGTAGGTCCAGGGCACGGGCACCTGTCCCGGCAGGACCTGCACGGGCCGGTCGAGGCCCTCGTGCCGGAAGCCGGCGCGCAGGTTGGTGTGCCGGTCCAGGAGGGCCTGGGCGGCCTGCCGGAACCGGTCGACGTCCAGCGGCCCGTCGAGGTCGGCCGCGCACTGGACGACGTAGTCCTCGTCGCGGGTGCCGTGGTGGACGTGGTGGAAGTACAGCCCTTGCTGGAGCGGGGAGAGCGGCAGGACGTCGGTGAGGTCGGGGTGCAGGTCGCGCAGGGTGGCGAGGTCGTCGGCGGTGATGCCGGGCGCGGACACGTCCGGCGGCGTCAGAACGCCTTCGTGGACGGAGAGTCCGGTCAGGGCGGTGAACCAGCCTTCGGCGAGGGCGTGGGCGGCCTCGGGGGTCAGGAGGCCGGCCGCCCAGGTCCAGGTGGCGGTCAGGCGGGGGCCGTCCGTGCCGTCCAGGACGACGGCGTCCAGGGTGACGGCGTGGGACAGGGGGGTGGCCGGGTCCTGCTCGTCGAGGACGGCGCCCTCGTCGGCGGTGGACGTCCACAGGCCGCCCTGGTCGGCGCTGACCCGGCCGAGGTAGTTGAACCCGAGGTCGGGGCGGGCGAGTCGGGCCAGGCGGGCGGCGGTGGCCGGGTTGAGGTGGCGCAGCAGGCCGTGGCCGATGCCCTGGTCGGGGACGTCGCGGAGGCGTTCCTTGACGGAGGTCAGGACCTCGTCCGGGTCGTGTCCGGCGGGCAGGAGCAGCGGGTGCAGGGTGGTGAACCAGCCGACGGTCCGGGAGAGGTCCGCGCCGGGCAGGAGGGTTTCGGCGCGGCCGTGGCCCTCGATCTCGACGAGGACGCCGGGCCGGTCGCGGTAGCGGCCGGAGAACGCGAGGACCAGGCCGGTGAGGAGGAGTTCGCCGGTGTCGCAGCGCAGCCTGTGCGTGGCGTCCAGGACGCGTGCGGTGGTCTCGGGCGGCAGGGTGAGTTCGAGGCGTCCGGCCTGGCCCAGGGTGTCGCGGGCGGGGTCGAGGGGGCGGCCGCCGAGGGGGGCGAGGTCCGCGTCGGCCCGCCGGAGCCAGGGGCCGAGGCTGTCGCCGGTGGCCGGTTCGGCGGCGAGCCGGTGCAGGCCGGCCGCCCAGGCGCGCAGGGACGTCGGCACGGGCGCGAGCCGTACCTCGCGCCCCTCCTCGACGGCCTGCCACGCCTCGGCCAGGTCGGGCAGCAGGATGCGCCAGGACACGGCGTCGACGGCGATGTGATGGGCCACCAGCAGCAGGCGGCCCGGTTCGTCGCCCCGGTCGAACCAGACGGCGTGGAGGACCTCGCCGCGTTCGGGGGCGAGCCGGGTACGGGCCTCGGCGGCCTCCCGGGTGATGAGGTCGCGCAGCGCGCTGCCGTGGGCGCCGGTCGCGTCGACCCGGCGGACCTGGCGTCCCGCGTCGAGTGAGCCGGGGGCCAGGACCCGCAGCCGCCACTCCGGCCCGGTCGTCAGGGCCAGGCGCAGGGCGTCGTGCCGGTCGAGGAGCGCGGCGACGGCGCCGGTCAGTTCACGCAGGCCCAGGCCGGCCGGCACGGGGACGGCGACGGACTGGTGGAAGGTCCCGGTGGGTCCGCCGAGTTCCCGCCAGCGGTGCACGACGGGCGTCAGCGGTACGTCGCCCACGTCCGGGCCTCCGTCGGTCGCCTCGGGCGCCGGGACCAGCGCGGCGAGGGCGGCCGGGGTGGGGTGCTCGAACAGGTCGCGGGTGCTGAGGGCGAGTCCGGCGCGGCGGGCGGCGTTGACCAGCTGGATGGACAGGATGCTGTCGCCGCCGAGGTCGAAGAAGCCGTCGTCGGCTCCGACCGGGCCGGTGGACAGCACCTGCGCGAACAGGTCGCACAGCAGCTGTTCGCGCGCGCCCTGCGGGGCCCGGCCCGGGGTGGCGGCCGTCTCGGGGCGGGGCAGCGCGCGCCGGTCGACCTTGTCGTTGACGTTGAGCGGCAGGGCGTCGAGGACGACACAGGCGGAGGGCAGCAGGTAGGCGGGCAGCCGCTGCGCCAGCCAGTTCTGGAGTACGGCGGCGTCGAGGGTACGGCCCGGTTCCGGTACGGCGTACGCCACCAGGCGCCGGTCCCCGGGGACGTCCTCGCGGACGACGGCGACGCTCTGCGCGACGTCGGGGTGCGCGGCGAGGGCCGCCTCGACCTCGCCCAGCTCGACGCGGAAGCCGCGCAGTTTGACCAGGTCGTCGGTGCGGCCGAGGAACTCGATGGCGCCCTGCCGGTTCCAGCGGGCGCGGTCTCCGGTGCGGTACATGCGCTCCCCCGACGAACCCGGGGAGCCGGGGAAGGGGCACGCGACGAAGCGTTCGGCGGTGAGCGCGGCCCGGTCGTGGTAGCCCCGGGCGAGCCCGCCGGCGATGTACAGCTCGCCCGGGACGCCGGGCGGTACGGGGCGCAGCGACTCGTCCAGGATGTACAGCCGCTTGCCGTCGAAGGGCCGGCCGATGGGCACGGGACCGGTCGCGTCGAGGCGGGCGCAGTCCCAGATGGCGGCGCCGACGGTGGCCTCGGTGGGCCCGTACCCGTTGAGGATCCGCCGTCCGGGCAGCCAGCGGTGGACCAGCCCTGGCGGCAGGACGTCGCCGTTGAGGGTGAGGGTCACGCCGGCCGGGAGGCTGTCGTCGGGCAGGTTCGCGACGACGGCGGGCTGGACGGCGACGTGGGTGACCGAGGCGTCGTGGACGAAGTCGGCGAGGTCCTGGCCGAGAGGGGTGTCCTCGGGGGCGAGGACCAGGGTCGCGCCGGACAGCAGGGCGCAGAACGCGTCCCACAGCGAGGTGTCGAAGCTGGTGGACACCAGTTGCAGGACCCGGCTCCCGCCGCCGAGCCCGAGCACCGACCGCTGGAGCGCGGAGAGCGCGGCGATGCCGGTGTGCGGGGTGACGACGCCCTTGGGTACGCCGGTGGAGCCCGAGGTGTAGATGACGTAGGCGGCGTGGTCGTGCCGTAGGGGGGCGGTCCGGTCGGCGTCGGTGAGGGGGTGCGCGGGGAGGTCGGGCAGGGCGGGGCCGTCGACGAGGAGGCAGTCGGCGCCGGCCTCGCGCAGCGGCGGGGCGAGTGCGGCGAGGGTCAGGACGGGGTGGGGTGCGCTGTCGCCGAGCATGAAGCGGATGCGTTCGGCCGGGTAGGCGGGGTCGATGGGCAGGAACGCGGCTCCGGCCTTGGCGACGGCGAGCCAGGCCACGACCCACTCGACGGAGCGGGGCAGGCAGACGCCGACGAACCGGTCGGGTCCGGCGCCCAGTTGGACCAGGTGGCGGGCGAGCCGGTTGGCGCGCTCGTCGAGTTCGCGGTAGGTGAGCGGCTCGCCGTGCACGCCCTGGACGACGGCGGGCGCGTCGGGTGTCTCGGCGACCCGTGCCTCGAACAGGGCGGGCAGGGTGCGGGGTTCGGGTCCGGGGGTGCCGGTGCCCCACTGGTCCAGGACGGTGGCGCGTTCCTGGTCGCCGAGTACGTCGATCCGGTCGACGGGGGCGTCGGGGTCGGCGGCCAGCGCGCCGGCGACGCGGACGAGGCGGTCGGCGAGGGAGCGGGCGGTGACCTCGTCGAACAGGTCGGCGCGGTAGTCGAGTTCGCCGTGCAGGCCACCGTCCTGGGCGGCTTCGGCGAGGGTGAGGCCGAGGTCGAACTTGGCGAGCCCGGTCGGCACGTCCTGCACGGTGACGTCGAGGTCCCCGAATCCGACGGCCTGGGTGGGCGCGTCGTCGAAGGTGAACATCACCTGGAACAGGGGGTGCCGGGAGAGGGAGCGGGTGGGGCTGAGGACCTCCACGAGCCGTTCGAACGGGAGGTCCTGGTGGGCGAGGGCGCGCAGGGCGGTCTCCCGGCCGGTGGCGAGGAGGTCGCGGAAGGAGGGGGCGCCGGAGAGGTCGGTGCGCAGGACGACGGTGTTGACGAAGGCGCCGACGGCGGCGTGGTACGTGTCGTCGGTGCGGCCCGCGACGGGGGCGCCCACGGGGATGTCGGTGCCGCCGCCGAGCCGGGACAGCAGGACGGCGACCGCCGTCTGGAGGGCGACGAACGGGGTGGTGCCGGCGCCGGACGCGAGCGCGGCGAGCCGCCGGTAGGTGTCCTCGGGGACGGCGAAGGTCACCCTGCCGCCGCGGTCGGACACCGTGGAGCCGCGCGGCCGGTCCAGCGGCAGCGGGATCTCCTCGGGCAGACCGGCCAACGTCTCGCGCCAGTGGGCCAGTTGACGGGACGCGACGCTGTCCGGGTCCTCCTCGCTGCCTAGCAGGGCGGCCTGGGCGAGGGTGTGGTCCGCGTACTGCGGAGCCGGCGCGTCCCACGCGGGAGCGGTGGAGTCGCGGCGGGCGGCGAAGGCGTGGGCCAGGTCGGCCAGCAGGGGGGCGGTGGACCAGCCGTCGCCCGCGATGTGGTGGGCGGTCAGCGTCAGGACGTGCTCGGTGGGGCCGAGGCGCAACAGGGCGGCCCGGAAAGGGGGTTCACCGGCGAGGGTGAAGGGCCTCAGCGCCTCTTCACGCAGCCGCTCGTCGAGCCCGGCGGCGCTGACGTCCACGGGGGTGAGGGACAGCGGCCCCGCCGGCCGCGGCCGTACGGTCTGGTGGGGGCCGTCGTCGTCCTGCGCGAACTCGGTGCGCAGGATCTCGTGCCGGGCGACGACGTCGGCCAGGGCGGCGCCGAGGGCGGCGACGTCCAGCGCGCCCGAGATCCGCAGCGCCATCGGCATGTTGTAGGTGCTGCGGGAGGACTCCAGCTGGTGCAGGAACCACAGGCGGCGCTGGGCGTACGACATGGGGACACGGTCGGGGCGTACGGCGGGCGGCTGCGGGGCCGTCGTGTCGGCCGTCTCGGCGCGGTCGAGGACGGCGGCCAGCGCGGCCGGCGTGGGGGCGTCGAAGACGTCGCGGACGCCGATCCGGACGCCGAGGGCGCGGCGGACGCGGCCGACCAGCCGGGTGGCCAGCAGGGAGTGGCCGCCCAGGTCGAAGAACCCTTCGTCGGGTCCGACGGTGTCCACGCCGAACAGGTCGGCGAACAGGGCGCAGAGGGCTTCCTCGCGGGGTCCGCGCGGTGCCCGCCCGGCGGGCCGTGCCTCGGCCTCGGGGGCGGGCAGGGCCTTCAGGTCCAGCTTGCCGTTGGGCGACAGGGGCAGTTCGGCGACGATCACGAACGCCTGCGGTACGGCGTGCCGAGGCAGTGTCCGGAGGGCGTGGGCGCGCAGTTCCGCGGGGTCGGGGGAGCCGTCCTCGCGGACGACGACGTAGGCGACGAGCCGCTCGTCCCGTACGGTGACGCCCGCTCTGACGACTGCGGGGTGTTCGCCGAGGACGGCCTCGACCTCGCCGGGTTCGACGCGGAAGCCTCGTACGTTGATCTGGTTGTCGGCCCGGCCGAGGTATTCGACGAGCCCGTCCGCGCGGCGGCGTACCAGGTCGCCGGTGCGGTAGGCGCGGGCGCCGGGCGGGCCGAACGGGCAGGCCACGAACCGTTCGGCGGTGAGGTCGGGGCGGCCGAGGTAGCCGCGGGCGAGGCCATCGCCCGAGAGGTAGAGCTCTCCCGGGACTCCGGCGGGGACCGGGCGCAGGGCGTCGTCGAGGATGTGGGCGCCGGTCGCGCGCACCGGGCGGCCGATCACGGGGCGGGCCGCGTCGGCGAGGTCGGCGGCGAGGGCGTCGACGGTGAACTCGGTGGGCCCGTACAGGTTGTGGGACTGGAGGCCCGGCACCGAGCGCAGGCGGGTCCAGAGGCGTTCGCCGGCGGCCTCGCCGCCGAGGAGCAGGATCGCCGGGGCGGTCTCGCCGTCGAGGAGCCCTTCTTCGAGGAGGACCTCGGCGTAGGAGGGGGTGACGTCGAGGACGTCGGCGCCGGTGGCGCGGAGGTAGCCGACGACGGCGGTGGCGTCGCGCCGGGTGGTGTCGCCGAGGAGGTGCAGTTCGTGTCCGGCGAGCATCCAGATGAGGGCTTCCCACGACGTGTCGAAGGACAGCGGCGCGGTGAGGACGAAGCGCCGGGGCCGGCCGTGGAGGTGCGGTCCGGCGAGCGTCTCGTGGTGCTGGGCGATCAGGTTGCGCAGGCCCCGGTGTTCGATGACGACGCCCTTGGGGCGGCCGGTGGAGCCGGAGGTGAACAGGATGTAGGCGGCGTCGGCCGGGGTCAGGGGGCGGGTGCGGTGGGCGTCGGTGACCGGGGTGTCGGCGTGCGCGTCGACGGCGGCCCGGGTGTGCGGGTCGTCGAGGTCGACGACGGGGATGGCGCCGGTGTCGTGGGGGGTGCCCGCGGTGACGACGAGGACCGGCGCGGTGTCGGTGAGGAGGCGTTCGACACGGGAGTGCGGGAGGTCGGTCTCCATCGGCAGGTAGGCCGCGCCCGACTTGAGGACGGCGAGGAGGGCGACGACCAGGTCGGCGCGGCGGGGCAGGAGGAGGCCGACGACGGTGCCGGGTCCCGCGCCGCGCGCGATCAGGTGGCGGGCGAGGCGGTTCACCCGGGCGTCCAGGGCGGCGAAGGTCAGCGGGGTGTCGGCCTCGGTGACCAGGGCGGTGGCGTCGGGGGTGGTAGCGGCCTGCCGTTCCAGCAGTTCACCGACGTTCAGGTCCAGGGGCGGGTGGCCGGTGTTGTCGCCCGCGCCGACGGCCTCGCGGTGTTCGTCGGGGGTGAGGACGGCGAGGCGGCCGACGGTGAGCGTGGGGGTCGCGGCGATGGCGGTGAGCACGGCGGCGACCCGGGCCACGACGGCGGCGGCCGGGGCGGGTCCTTCGTCGCCCGCGCGGCGTTCGAGCTGGAGGACGAGTTCCTCGCCGAGCAGCACGGTCAGCGCGAGGGGGTAGTGGGTGGAGTCGCGGAAGCCGTGACCGGTGACGGTGACGCCCGCCGCGTCGGCGGCGACGGCCAGTTCGCTCTGTCCGGCCGGCTGGTTCTCCACGACGAGCAGGGTGTCGAAGAGCTGCCCGACGTCCAGGGCGCGCTGGACGTCCGCGAGTCCGAGGTGCTGGTGGGCGAGGAGCGCGCCCTGTTCGGCCTGGGTCCTGACCAGCAGGTCGAGCAGCGACTCGCGCGGCGTCCAGGTGACCCGTACGGGCACGGTGTTGGCGAACAGGCCCACCATGTCCTCGTGTCCGTCGAGTTCGGCGGGGCGCCCGGCGACGGTGTTGCCGAAGACGACGTCGGCGCGGCCCGTGAGGTGACCGAGGACGAGGGCCCAGGCGCCCTGGACGACGGACGCGACGGTCAGTCCGGCGGCGCGGGCCCGCTGCTCCAGTCGCCGGGTGGTTCCGGCGGGCAGCCGGGTCTGGGCGGTCTCGGACGGGTGCTCGGCGCCGGTGGAGCCGGGTGCGACGAGCGTCGGTTCCACCGGTCCGGCGAGGGCCTCGCGCCAGGCGGCGAGGCCGGTCTCCCGGTCCCGGGCGCCCAGCAGCCGCAGGTGTTCCCTGAACGGTACGGGTGCGGCGGGTTCACCGGAGCCGTCGGCAGCGTACAGGTGCAGGAGTTCGCGCAGCAGGACGGGCAGGGACCAGCCGTCGAGCAGGAGGTGGTGGTAGGTGAGGACGAGGCGGTGGCGGGTGGTGTCGAGGGTGATCAGGCGCAGGCGCAGGAGCGGGGGGACGGCCGGGTCGAAGGGGGCGGTGCGGTCCTCGTCGGCGGCGTGCTGTGCCGCGTCCTCGCGGTCGGGTGCGGGGAGGGCGCTCAGGTCGGTGTGCCGCCAGGGGAGGGGCACTTCGGGGGCGCTGAAGGAGACCGGGGCGCTCAGTCCCTCGTGGAGGAAGGCTGCGCGCAGGTTGGCGTGGCGGTCCAGGAGCCGGGCGAGCGCGGTGCGCAGGCGGTCCGGGTCGAGGGGGCCCGCGAGGTCCAGGGAGCTCTGTACGACGTAGGCGTCGGGGCCGTCGAGGAGGCCGAGGTAGAGCAGGCCCTCCTGGAGCGGGGTCACGGGCAGGAGTTCGCCCGGCCCGCGCTCGGCGTGCAGGGCGGCCGTCTCGTCGGCGGGCAGCGGGGAGGGCAGTTCGGCGGGGGCGGCCTGCGTCTCGGTGTCGGGGGCGAGGAGGGCGAGGGCGGCGGGGGTGCGGTGCTCGAAGACGTCGCGGGCGCTGAGCACGATGCCCGCCTTGCGGGCCCGGCCGACCAGGCGCAGGGCCTTGATGCTGTCGCCGCCCAGGTCGGGGAAGCCGTCGTCGGCAAAGACCGTGTCGAGGCCGAGGACGTCGGCGAACAGGTCGCACAGGGCGGTCTCGCGCGGCCCGACGGGGGCCCGTCCCGAGGTGGGGGTGAAGACGGGGGCGGGCAGCGCACGCCGGTCGACCTTGCCGCTGGGGGTGAGCGGGAAGGCGTCCAGGACGACGACCGCCGTGGGTACGGCGTGGTCGGGCAGCAGGGCGGCCACGTGGCGTCGGATCGCGGCGGGGTCGGGGCGGCCGGCCGCCGGGGTGACGTACCCGGCCAACTGGCCTTCGCCGTCGGTGCCGTGGACGGCGGCGACCGCCTTGCCGACGCCGGGCGCGCTCCTGAGGGCGGCCTCGACCTCGGCGAGGTCGACGCGGTTGCCGCGCAGTTTGACCTGGGAGTCGGTGCGTCCCCGGTAGGCGAGGGTGCCGTCCGGGCGCAGGAGGACGCGGTCGCCGGTGCGGTACAGGCGGGTGCCGTCCGGGCCGGCGACGAAGCGTTCGGCGGTCAGGTCGGGGCGGCCGAGGTAGCCGCGGGCGAGGCCGGCGCCGGACAGGTAGAGCTCTCCCGTCTCACCGGGGCGTACCGGCATGAGCAGGTCGTCGAGGACGCGGACCGTGGTGCCGCGGATGGGGGTGCCGAGGCTGACGTCGGGTCCCGCGCAGACGGCGGCCAGGCTGTCGCCGGTGGCCTCGGAGGAGCCGTAGAGGTTGAGCAGGCGGGTGTCCGGGAGGGTCTCGGCGACCCGGGCGGCGAGGTCGGCGGGCAGGGCCTCGCCGCTGCTGACCAGGGTCTCGCAGGTGCGCAGCAGGTGGGCGCGGTCGCTGTCGAGGAGGGCCGACAGGAGGCTGGGGACGAGGCTGACGCGGCCGACGTGGTGCCGGTCGACGAGGTCGACGACGTCCTCGGCGGCCGACAGGGCGGTGTCGGAGGCGAGGACGAGGGGGGCGCCGTGCAGGAGGGCGCCGAAGAGTTCGGTGGTGCCGTCGATGAAGCTCAGCGAGGTCTTGCCGAGCACGGGCCGGCCGGGCGGCAGGGGGTGGACGGCGGCGAACCAGTCGACGCGGTTGAGGGCGCCGCCGTGCAGGCCGACGACGCCCTTGGGGCGGCCGGTGGAGCCGGAGGTGTGGATGACGTAGGCGGCCGAGTCGGCGGTGACGGTGGGGCGTTCGGGTCCGGTGAGGTCGGTCGCCGGCAGGGCGTCGGTGATGTCGGTGTCGTCGAGGACGACGGTCTGGGCGGCGAGGCCGGCGGGCAGGGCTCCGGCGAGGCGCACGGTGGTGACGATCAGGGCGGGGCGGGCGTCGTCGAGGACGTACGCGGTCCGCTCGGCCGGGTAGGCGGGGTCGAGCGGCAGGTAGGCGGCGCCGGTCTTGAGGGTGGCGAGGACGGCGGTCACCTGTTCCGGGGAGCGGGGCAGGTGGAGGGCGACCAGGGACTCGGGGCCCGCGCCCCGGGCTTGCAGGTGGCGGGCCAACTGGTTGGCGGCGCCGTTGAGTTCGGCGGTGGTGATGGTGCGGGTGCCGCTGATGAGGGCTGTCGCGTCGGGGGTGCTGGCGGCGCGTTCCTCGAAGGCTTCGGCGAGGCCGCCGGGGCGGGCCGGGGGCACGGTGGGTTCGCCGCGCAGGGGTGTGGTGCGGGTGCCCGCGGGGCGCGGGTCGACGGCGCCGACGCGGCGGCCGAGGTCGGCGGGGGCGTGCCGGAGGTAGTGGACGAGGCCGGCGCGGACGTCGGCGAGTTCGTCGGCGCGGTAGGTGGTGGGGTCGGCGTGCAGGTCGAGGGCGAGGCCGCCTGCGCCGTCGGTGCGGCCCTGGAGGTTGACGGCGAGTCCGCGGACGGGTCCGGTGGACAGCTGGTCGGTGACCGCCTCGGCGCGTCCGAAGCGCGGGGTCTGGTCGAAGGCCATCACGTTGAGGGTGAGGCCGCCGAAGCCGCCGGTGCCGCTCGCCCGGCCGAGTTCGCGGTGCAGGTCCTCGCCCCGGTAGCGCTGGTGGCGCAGGAGTGAGCCGAGCGCGCGCCGCACCTCGTCGACCAGGTCGCCGAGGGTCGTCCAGCGGCTGACGGTCAGGCGCAGCGGCAGTTCGTTGGCCAGCATGCCGGGGGTGGTGAGGGCGGTGCGGCCCTGCCGGGCGGCGACCGGGAGGCCGAAGACGGTCTCGTCCTCGCCGGTCGTGGCCCTGCGGTGGGCGGCGGTCAGCGCGATCGCCATGACCGTCCACGGCACGCGGGCCGCCCGCGCGGCGTCCAGGAGGGGGCGGGTCTGCTCGGGGCCGAGGGGGCCGCGGCTGTGGAGGGGCGAGGCGGGTCCGCCGTGCGGGCGGGCCTGGGGGACGGCCAGGCCGCTCATCGTCTCGCGCCAGTACCGCCGGTCGCGTTCGAAGGCGGCGGAGGAGGCGTACGCGGCGTCGTCCTCGACGAGGGCGGCGAGCGTGCCGGCCCTCGACGGCGGGACGGGTTCGCCCGCTTCCAGCGCCGTGTAGATCTCGGCGATCCGCGCGGTGTGCAGGCTCTGGCCGAAGCCGTCGAGCACCGCGTGGTGGTAGCTGAGGAAGAGCCGGTGGCTCTGGTCGCCGAGGCGCAGGAGCGCGTGGGAGACGAGGGGGTCGGGGCCCAGCATCGCGGGGGCCTCGGCGAGCCGCGCCGCCGCCCAGGCGTCGGCGGCGGCGGCCGGGTCGGGGTGGGCGCCGAGGTCGACCGGGGTCAGCTCACGTGCGGTCCCGGCCTCCTCGGGGGACCGCACGTGCAGCGTCAGCCGGTCGTCGTGCTCGGTGAACCGCACCCGCAGGGCTTCGGCGTCGTCGACCGCGTGTGCCACGGCCCGGCCGAGGAGTTCGGGGTCGAGGGGGCCCGAGAGGTGGAGTACGGCCGCGCAGTGGAAGGCGGTGGCGTCCGCGTCGAGGTGCTCGGCGACGCGGACGCCGTGCTGCGCGGCCGTGGCGGGCAGGGGGACGGGGCCCGTGCGGCGTGTGTTCACAGTGCGTGCTCCAGGTCGGCGTCGGCGGGGCCGTCAGGACGTGGCGGCCTGGGCCTCGGTGAGGTGTGCGGCGAGTGCGTCGATGCTGGGGTGGTCCCAGACGACCGTGGGGTCGACCTCGATGCCGAGGTGGTCCTCGATGGCGGCGGCGAGGGTCAGGCCGGAGATGGACTCGAGGCCGTACTCGCCGAAGGGGGCCGTGCGGTCGATGTCCTCGGGCGCGGTGCCGAGGAGCTGGGCGATCTCGGTGGTCAGCCAGTCCCGCAGCGCGGCCTGCGCCGAGGCGGTGCGCTGTCCGGTGGTACCCGGCATGGTGGTCTCCTTCTCTGGGGTGGGGTCACGCGCTCGCCGCCCCTTGCCCGTCGGGCAGGAAGCGCGCGGCGAGGTCGAAGGAACGGCCGGTGTGGAACCGGTCGAGCAGTTCGGAGTGGAGTGCCTCTTCGGCGGCGGGGGGCAGTGCGGTGGGCCGGCCGGTGAGGCGTGCGTGAAGGCGGGCCAGCAGGGCGTGCGGCCAGACGGGGGCGTCGGGCAGGCCGCCTCCGCCGGGGTTGTGGCGCCACAGGCCGAGGGCGGAGGCGGCCGCGTGGACGTGCCCGAGGCGGGTGACCAGGGCGGCGGCGTCGGGGCCCGCCGTGACGGTGACGTCGGCGGGTCCGAGGGCGCGGCAGTCGCGGGTCAGGGCGGTGTGCTCGGCGAGGAACAGTTCGCCGAGGCCGGCGGCGGGGCCGCTGAGCCGGGCGACGGACGCGGTGAGCGAGCCGGTCAGGTGGTCGCGCCCGCCGCAGGACAGGCCCAGCCGGTGGAACTCCAGGGGGCCGAGGGGGGCGTGGAGGTCGAAGAGTTCCGCCGGGGCGTCGGCGGGGTGCGGCTCGGACCAGGAGCGGCGGGCGAGGACCGGGAGCTGCGGCAGGACGATCGACTCGCAGGCGGCGCGGGCGGCGTGCCCGAAGCCGACCAGGCGGACGTCGCGCAGCAGCTTCTGGAAGATCGCCGTGGGTCCGGTCCGCAGGTAGAAGTGGGCGCCGAGCAGGTCGGAGAGGGTGTTCATGGCGTCGAGGAGGACCGCGGACCCGAAGTGCTTGTAGACGGCCGACAGCAGGCTCGCCTCACCGGGCAGCACGTGGACGGCCCGGATCGCGGCCGCGCCGAAGCACTCGACGAGCAGCAGGTCGGCGAAGACGCCGGCGAGGGCGGAGCGTACGTGGGGCAGGTCGGCGGCGGTGGCGCCGTACAGGGGGCGGGTGGTGAGGTGACGCAGGGCGACCCGCAGCCCGGTCTCCACCGGTCCGCACATCACGGCGGGGGTGATGGTCTTGGTGATCTGGAAGGAGCGGATCGCCGTCTCCAGGCCGCGTCCCTCGCCCAGGACGCTGTACGGCGGTACCGGGCAGTCGTCGAACGCGATGCCGTGGAGCTGGACCGCGCGCATGCCGGAGCTGGGGTAGCGGGGCAGGTCGCGCAGGCGGGCCGGGTCGAGGGTGCGCTTGTCCAGGAGGATCTGGGAGTGGCTGCGGCTGCCGGGGCGTTCGTCGGTGCGGGCGAAGAGGACCATGCCCCGGGCGCGGCGCACGTTGGTGACGACTTCCTTGGTGCCGCGCAGGACGGGGGTGCCGTCGGTGTCGACGACGGCGCACTCGACGCCGGTCAGGTCGTTGCCGTGGGCCAGTTCGTGGTAGGCGGCGGCGAGGCGGTGGTTGCCGAGGATCAGGTCGGCGGCGGTGCGGCGCTGCTGGTCGTCGCCGGCGAGCCAGACGTTGACGGAGGCGATGAACGAGCTCATGCCGTAGCCGAGCCCGAGGGAGGGGTCGCGGCGGTACAGGGAGCGCAGGGCGGCGACGACGTCGTCGAGCCGGGAGAGTCTGCCGCCGAGTTCCACGGGCACGAACTCGGCGTTGAAGCCGTGCTCGTCGAGGATCCGTTCGGCGGCGGCGGGCATCTGGGCCTGTTCGTCCGCCGCCAGCAGCGCGGCGAAGCCGGCCGGGTTGGTGTCGTCGAAGGGGTCGCCGAGGCGGCGTTCCAGTTCCCCGACGCGGGTGGGGTCGATGGTCATGGGGTCTCCAGTCCGGACAGCCCGGTCAGCAGGGAGAACTCCCCCTCGGGGAGGTCCGCGCTCAGCAGTTCGTCGCTGAGCAGGTCGCGGGCGTCGGGTCCGGCGGCCGGTTCGAGGCCGAGGCGTCGCAGGACGACGGTCAGGCAGGCCCGCACCCACAGGGCGTCGCGCCACCAGCGGGCGCCGGGCGCGGGCTCGTTGTGCAGCCACAGGGCGAGGCAGGCGGCTCCGGCGTGGACGAGTTCGTAGCGCTGGGCGAGGGCGAACGCCTCGGCGGACGCGCCCCGGGACGCCTCGCGGGCGTCGGCGATGTCCTGGTGCAGCCGCGCCGACTCCTCGGCGAGGGCGCGGGCGTCGGCGGCGACGTCGTCGCGGCCCCGGCCCGCGGCGAGGCGGGCGGCTTCCGGCAGGGACTGGACGACGCTGGATCCGCCGTCGCTGATCAGGGTGAGCCGGCGGGGGTCCAGGGCCGGCTGGGTGACGCCGGTTGCGGCCGCCGCGCGCAGGCCCGGCCCGTCGTGGATGCCGGTGGCGTGCGCGCGGGCGAGCAGCGGGAAGGAGGTGATCAGGGCGTGCCGGTTGACGGCGGTGCTGCCGTCGAAGACGGCGACGATGCGGTGGTCGCGGTCCAGCTTGGCGAACGCGCCGTGCTCCAGGACTCCGGTGAGGAAGCCGCGTACGCCGAGGAGTTCGGCCAGGGCGTCCACCGAGCGCTGCACGGTCGTCGGGACGAACGCCTTCGTGACGGCGGCGGTCACCGCGAGTTCCCGGGGCAGGGACTGGGCGCTGCGCCCGGCGAGCACGGCCACCGCCTCGGCGAGCAGCAGTGCGGCGGCGGCGTCGCCGAGGGCGCGGCGGATCCGGGGCAGGTCGGCGAGGCGCTGCCCGTAGAGGCGGCGGCCGGTGAGGAAGCGTACGGCGATCGGGAGGGCGTGGTCGGCGGCGCCCAGGGAGAGGGAGGTGGCGCAGATCCGGGTGAGCTGGAGGGACCGGAGGAGGACTTCGAAGCCGGAGCCGTCCGGGCCGATGCCCGCCGAGTCGGCGACCGGCGCGTCCTGGAGGGCGAGGCCGCTGATGTCCGCGCCGCGGATGCCGTGGGTGGGTTCCTTGGGGAGGGTGCGGCAGGTGCCGTCGGGGAGGGTGTCCTTGTCGACGAGGAGGAAGCGGAAGCCGCGGGGGCCGCCTTCGGGGCGGGTGCGGGCCAGGACGCAGGTGTACCGGGCCCGGGTGGCGTTGTTGATGAGCCACTTCTCGCCGTTGACGAGCCATTTCCCGCTGTCGGGTGCGGGGCGGGCGCTGAGCCGGCCGGCGAGGAGGTCGCTGCCGGTGCCGCGTTCGGTGAGCCCCCAGGACACCTCGGCGCCGGAGCGGATCTCCCGGGAGAGCAGGTCGGCCTGCCGGTCGTCGCCGGCGACCCAGGTGGGCATCGCGCCGAGGAAGGTCTTGCCGTGGGCGATGGCGACGGTCAGGTCGCGGCGGGCGACGGTGCGCAGCGCGGCCATCGTCCCGTCGAGGCCGTGCAGGAGGCCGCCGTGGCGTTCGGGGACGTAGTGGGCGCCCAGGCCGGCTTCGGCGAGCAGGGCGTGCGCGGCCTCGGGGAACTCCTCGGCCTCGTCGAGCCGGGCGAGTTCGGCGGGGTCGAAGGCGCCGCCGGGGGCCTCGGCCCGGGTCAGGAGGTCGTCGAGGGCCGTCGCGGTGAGCGCGGTCGCTGGTGCGGTCATGCCGTGCGCCCCTGTCCGGCGAGTGCGGTGTGGCGGGCGTCGAACTCCGCGAAGAGGGGTTCGACCGAGCCGGAGAGGAACAGTTCGCGCATGGCGGCGCGCTGGATCTTGCCGCTGGTGGTGCGCCGGACGCCGGCCCGGCGCAGCAGCAGGACGCCGGCCGCGCGGACCCCGAACTCCCGGGAGACGGTGTCGCGCATGGCGCGTACGAGGGCCTGGGCGTCGTCCGGTGCGGGGCGGCCGCGTACCTCCTGCATGACGACGAGGGCTTCGTCCTTCGCGCCGTCGCGGCCGTCGACGGGGACGGAGAAGACGGCGCCGGGCAGGCCGTCCAGTTCGTCGTGGCCGTCGCGCAGGGCGTGTTCGACGTCCTGGGGGTGCAGGTTGCGCCCGTTGATGATCATCAGGTCCTTGCGGCGTCCGGTGACGTAGAGCTCGCCGTCGAGGAAGCCGCCGAGGTCGCCGGTGCGCAGGAACAGGCCGTCGCCGTCGGCGGTGCGGGCCTGGAAGGTGTCGGCGGTGGCCTGCGGGTTCTCCCAGTAGCCGCGGGCGACGCTCGGGCCGCGCAGCCAGATCTCCCCCACCGATCCGGCGGACACCTCGGCACGGGTGTCCGGGTCGACGATCCGCGCCTCGACGCCGTGCACGGCGCCGTTGCCGGGGACGGGCCGCCCCTCGGTGTCGCCGGTGGCCCGGCGCAGGAGGCCCTGTTCGAGGAGGGCCGGGTCGAGGTCGGTGACGACCGCCGGGCGCTCGGGGGATCCGGCGACGAAGACGGTGCACTCGGCGAGGCCGTAGCAGACGCCGAACGCCTCGGGCTTGAGGCCGGCCGCGGCGAAGCGTTCGCTGAAGCGGCGGATGGTGGACGCCTGCGCGGGCTCGCCGCCGCTGAGGGCGTACCGCCAGCGGGACAGGTCGAGGCCGGCCAACTGCTCGTCGGTGACCTTCTGGACGCACAGGTCGTGGGCGAAGTTGGGGGCGGCGGAGAACCGGAGGTCGTACCGGTCGATGAGGCGCAGCCACTGGACGGGCCGCTTCACGAAGGTCACGGCCGACATGAGGACGACGGTGCTGCCCATGGCGAGCGGTGCGAGGGTCTGCCCGATGAGGCCCATGTCGTGGTAGAGGGGCGCCCAGCCGCCGGTCCTGACGGGTTCGTCGGCACCGAGCGACGACACGAACGCCGCTATGTCGTTCAGCAGGTTGCCGTGCGTGAGGGTGACGCCCTTGGGCTCGCTGGTGGAGCCGGAGGTGTACTGGAGCATCGCCGGCGTGTCGTGGCCGGCCGGGGCGAGCGCCGCGAGGTGGCCCTCGGTGTCGTCGAAGGTGTCGCTGGCGAGGACGCGCAGGCCGGGCAGGGCGGCGGCGCCGGCCCACTCCTGGACGGCGGCGAGGTTCGCGCTGTCCGTGAGGACGACCGAGATGCCGGCGTCGGCGACGATCGACGTGACGCGCTTGCGGTCCTGCTGGTAGCTGCCCGGCATCGGGGCCACCACGGCGAGGGTCCCGGCGTACAGGCAGCCCGCGAAGGCCGCGACGCACTCGGTGCTCTGCGGGTACAGCAGGAGCACCCGGTCGCCGGGGGCGGCGTGGCCGCGCAGGACCTCGGCGATGGCCCCGGCCCGCCGGTCGAGCTGTGTGTAGGTCAGGTGGTCGGCGTCGTCCGTCTGGGGGTCGCGGACGAACACGACGGCGTCCTGGCCGGCCCGTTCGCGCACGTGGTCGCGGAGCAGGGCGCCCAGTGAGGGCGCGGCCGTGATGTTCTCGGTCATGTCGTGGCGCACTGATTGCCTCTCCGTACCGGTGGCCGCCCGTTGCGGGGGGACGTGCGGGGGATGTCTGTCAGGGATGTGCGTACGTGCGGGCGGCCGGAGCAGGGGGCCCGGACGTCACGAGGCGCGGCGGCACTCGGGGGAGTCCGCCTCGGCGTCCCGGGGGAACTCCTCGCCCTCCTTGAGGAGCGTCAGGCCCAGGTCGGTGAGGGAGTGCACGACCGCGTTGAGCCGGCGGCGGCTGGTGATGAGTCCGGCCGCGCGCAGCACGGTGGTGTGCTGGCTCGCGGCGGCGGCGGAGATGCCGAGGCGGCGGCCGAGTTCGGTGGTGGTGCAGCTCTCGGTCAGGGCGAGGAGCACGCTCGCGCGGGTGCGGCCCATGAGCGCGCCCAGCGCCCGGTCCTGCTGCTCGGGTTCGTCCCACAGGGCCGCCGCGCCCGCCGCGTCCAGCGGGACGGGGTACACCAGGACGGGCGAGGTGCCCGGGCCGGTGTAGACGACGGGCCTGCTGTGCAGGAACAGCGAGGGGACGACCGTCAGGCCCGCGCCGCGGGGGTGGAACTCCCCGTCGAGGCCGTTGTCGAGTTCGAGCACCGGGGAGTTCCACTCGATGCGTGCGTGCAGCGTGCCGAGCAGGGCTTCCACGCCGCCGCCGAGGAAGATCCGGCTGCGGTGTTCGGCGTCGGCGCGGAGGTAGGCGTTGACGCGTTCCCAGTACGGGGCCACCACGCGGCCGAAGAAGTCGCTGTCGGCGGCGGTGTCGTGGCCGCCGGTCCAGTCCCGCAGCACGGCGGCGCCGCTGGCCTGCGCGAGCAGGGTGAGGTGGTCGGGGACGGAGGGTCTGGCCGGCAGGCACAGGGGTGCCGTCTGGCTCACCAGGTCCCGCCAGCGCCCGAAGATCGCGCCTCCGCTGCGGCGGCGGAGCAGGTCGGCGGCGAGTGCCGTCTCCACCGCTGGATCACCGGCCGGCGCGATGGTCATACGCGTCAGATCCTGCACGGTGAAATGAATCCGCTGCACTGATCTCCCCCAGATCATGGAAAATTTTCGGCCGGTCGGCAACACCGACGTGGCCCACGGAGTATGGTTCGGCCCTTCCCGGGCCGCAATGAGTTTCAGATCAACGCGAATCACGGTGCCCGACCGCACCCGAAACGCACGCACGGTCACTGGACAACCCCGCAGAGTCACCACCTCGGGGAGTTTCGACCGAGCATGAAACCCTGCCCGCACCCCACCCGTATCTCTCCCGGCCGAATTAGTCTTCCCCGGGACTCGACACCGTCCAGGGGGCGACCAGGTGACTATCGACCGCACATACCGCCGACGCCGGATTTCCGTATTCGATGCCACATTGCGCGACGGAGAACAAGCGCCCGGAAATGCGATGTCGCCGCAGCAGAAACTGCCGCTGGCGCTCGCGGCGGAGGCGTACGGCGCGGACATCGTGGAGGCCGGCTTCCCCGGCTCGTCCCCGGCGGACGCCGAGGCGACCCGGCTGATCGCCGAGTCCCTGACGACCGCCCGGTTCGCCACCTTCAACCGCGCCTCCACCGACGACGTCCGCGCCTCCATGGCCGCCGGCGGGGCCCGCCCCAACCACCAGGTGCAGATCTGCGGCACCGGCAGCGACCTGCACCTGGAGCACAAACGGGGCATCACCCGCGCCGAGTCCGTCCAGGAGGTGCGCGACGCGATCCGGCTCGCCGTCGACCTCGGCGCGGCCGACATCTCCTTCGGCGTCGAGGACGCCAGCCGGGGCAGCAAGGACCACATCGAAGCGCTCGTCACCGCCGCCGTCGAGGACGGCGCGACCACGGTGATCCTCGCCGACACGACCGGCTGCGCCACCCCCCAGGAGTACGGGGACCTTTGCGCGGACGTACGCTCGTGGATTCCGGACGACGTCGTCCTGTCCACGCACTGCCACGACGACATGGGGCTTTCCCTCGCCAATGCGCTCGCCGGAATCCAGGCGGGCGCCGACGAGGTACAGGCCACTCTCGGAGGAATCGGCGAACGCGCCGGAAACACCCCGCTGGAGGAACTCGCGTCCGTCCTGATGCACAAGGGCGACCAATTCGGCGCCAGCATGGACGTACAGCTCGACGGCCTTTACCCGGCCTATCTCCTCCTTTCGGAGACGATCGCACTCGCCCCGTCCCGCAACAAAGCGGTATTCGGCGTCAATGCCTTCGCCACCGAAGCCGGAATCCATCAGGCGGGAATCCTGAAGAACCCGATCAACTACGAATACCTGAATCCGCACCTGTACGGCCGTGAGCGGTCGCTGCTGGTCGGACGGCACTCCGGCCGGTCGATCCTGCGCTACCTGCTCGACCGCATGGGCATTCCAGCGGAACAGGAACTCGTCGAGGGGCTCTACGAGGAGTTCGTGGCGTCGCGGCCGCCCGGCGAGTGCGACGAGCTCAACGACCTGGCGCAGCGGATCGCGGGCCGTTTCACCGAGGCGGCGAAGACCTCATGAACCCTCCCGCCACCCTCGTCGACAAACTGTGGGACGCCCACGTCGTCCACCAGGAGGACGACGGCGCCGACCTCCTCTACGTGGACCTCCACCTGGTCCACGAGGCCACCTCGGCGCAGGCGTTCGACGGGCTCGCCCAGGCGGGCCGCCGCGCCCGCCGCCCCGACCTCACCCTGGCGGTCGAGGACCACAACGTCCCCACCGACTCCCTGACCATCACCGACCCCGTCGCCACCCTCCAGGTGCAGACCCTGCGCGACAACTGCGCCGAGCAGGGCATCCGGCTCTTCCGCCACGGCGACGACGGGCAGGGCATCGTCCATGTCGTCGGCCCCGAGCTGGGGGTCGTCCTGCCCGGCATGACCGTCGTCTGCGGGGACAGCCACACCTCGACGCACGGCGCGTTCGGCGCGCTGGCGTTCGGCGTCGGCACCAGCGACGTCGAGCACGTCCTCGCCACCCAGGTGCTCGCGCTCCAGCGGCCCCGCACGATGGCCGCCGAGTTCGTGGGCACCCCCCGCGAGGACGTCACCGCGAAGGATCTCGCCCTGGCGCTGCTGGCCGAACTCGGCGCCAACGGGGCGCACGGGCACGTCCTGGAGTACCGCGGTGAAGCGGTGCGCGCGCTGAGCGTCGAGGGCCGGATGACCCTGTGCAACATGAGCGTCGAGGCGGGCGCCCGGGCCGGCGTCGTCGCCCCCGACGAGACGACCCTCGCCTACCTGCGCGGGCGCCCGGAGAGTCCGCGGGGAGCCGACTGGGACGAGGCGGCGACCGCCTGGCGGGAGCTGCGCACCGACGAGGGCGCCACCTTCGACCGCACGGTCGTGATCCACGCCGCGTCCCTCACCCCGTACGTCACCTGGGGCACCAACCCGGGCCAGGCCGTCGGCATCGGCGACCACGTCCCCGACCCCGAGGCGCTCGCCGACCCGGTCGAGCAGGCCGTCGCCCGCAAGGCGCTCGACTACATGGGCCTGACGCCCGGCACCCCCATGCGGGACATCTCCGTCGACTCCGTCTTCCTCGGCTCCTGCACCAACGGCCGCCTTGAGGACCTCAGGGCCGCCGCCGACGTGCTGCGGGGCCGGTCCGTCGCCCCCGGCGTCGACATGCTCGTCGTCCCCGGCTCTATGGAGGTGCGCCGGGCCGCCGAGGCGGAGGGGCTGGACAAGGTGTTCACCGAGGCGGGCGCGCAGTGGCGGTTCTCCGGCTGCTCGATGTGCCTCGGCATGAACCCCGACCGGCTGACGGCCGCCCAGCGCTGCGCCTCCACCTCCAACCGCAACTACGAGGGCCGCCAGGGCACGGGGGCCCGTACCCACCTGGTCTCCCCCGCCCTGGCCGCCGCCACCGCCGTCGCCGGGCGGCTCGCCTCCCCCGCCGACCTCGGCTGACCGGCACGACAGGCACAAGGAACGAGGAACCGAACCATGGACGCGCTCACCGAGCACACCGGCACGTGTGTGCCGCTGCGCCGCAGCGACGTGGACACCGACCAGATCATCCCGGCCCGGCACTGCCGCCGGCTCACGAAGACGGGTTTCGAGGACGCCCTCTTCCACCGCTGGCGCCAGGACCCCGCGTTCGTGCTGAACGAACCCGCGCGGGCCGGCGCGAGCATCCTGCTGGCCGGCCCCAACTTCGGCACCGGCTCCTCCCGCGAGCACGCGGTGTGGGCGCTGCGCGACTGGGGCTTCCGGGCCGTGCTCGCCCCCAGCTTCGGCGACATCTTCCTGCGCAACGCGCTGCGCAACGGCCTGCTCGCCGTACGGCTCCCCCAGGAGGCCGTCGACGGGATGCTGGACCGCGCGCAGGCGTCGCCCGCCTTCGCCCTCACCGTCGACCTGCGGGCCCAGCGGGTCGTCGACGGCCAGCACCAGTGGCCGTTCGAGGTGGCGGCCCGCGCCCGCAGGCTCCTCCTCGATGGCCTGGACGACATCGACGTCACCCTCCGCTCCCAGGACGCCATCGCCCGGTACGAGCAAACCAGGCCCCGCTGGCTGCCGAGGCCCTCCGGGAGCGCGGCGTGAAGCGCGTGGCGGTCCTGCCCGGCGACGGCATCGGGCCCGAGGTCACCGCCGAGGCCCTGCGCGTGCTGGCGGAGGTCGCCCCCGACCTGGAAACCGACGTCCTCGACCACGTCAACGCCGACACCTTCCTGGCCGGCGGCCCCGCCCTGTCCGACGAGGACTTCGCCCGGGTCGCCGAGGCCGACGGCGCGCTCCTGGGAGCCGTCGGCGACCCCCGCGTCACCGACCCCGCGTACGCGCGCGACGTCCTGCTGCGCCTGCGCTTCGACCTCGACCTGTACGTCAACCACCGCCCGGCGAAGCTGCTGCACGACCGGCTGAGCCCGCTGCGCGACCCCGAGCGCCGGGCGATCGACTGCACGGTGGTCCGCGAGAACACCGAGGGCCTGTACGTCGGCGTCGGCGGGCGGCTGCGCTCCGGCACCGCCCACGAGACGGCGATCGACACCGAGGTGAGCACGTACCGCGGGGTCACCAGGGCGCTGGAGTTCGCGTTCGCCCGCGCCACCACGTCGGTGTGCCTGGTCGACAAGGCCAACGCCGTACCGAACAACGGAACGCTGTGGCAGCGCTGCTTCCGCGAGGTGGCGGCCCGCCGGCCCGGCCCGGCCGTACGGCACCTCTACGTCGACGCGGCCGTGATGCACCTCGTCTCCGACCCGACGGCCTTCGACGTGATCGTCGCCAACAACGCGCACGGCGACATCCTGAGCGACCTGACCGCCGAACTGGCGGGCGGCATGGGGACGGCGGCCTCGGCGAACCTCAACCCCGAGACCGGCTTCGCCCTGTGCGAACCGGTCCACGGGTCGGCCCCCGACCTCGCCGGATCCGGTACGGCGAACCCGCTCGCGGCCATCCTCAGCGCCGCCCTGCTCCTGGACTGCGCCGGGCGCGGCCCGCAGGCCACGGCGGTCCGGGACGCGGTCGGCCGGACCATCGCGAAACGCCTGTGCACCCCGGACCTCGGCGGCTCGCTCAGCACCTCGCAGACGGGCACCGCCGTCCTCGGCGAGCTGTCCTGACCACCCACAGATCAGAGGAACCCGGTGGACTTCGGCCTGTTCTACTTCGCCAACGACTCGGCCGGCACGGACGGCTACCGCCTGCTGCTCGAAGGAGCCCGCTTCGCCGACACCCATGGCTTCACCTCGGTGTGGACGCCCGAGCGGCACTTCCACCCCTTCGGCGGCGCCTACCCCAACCCGGCCGTCACCGGCGCCGCCGTCGCGGCCGTGACCGAGCGGGTCCAGATCCGCTCGGGCAGCGTGGTCGCGCCGCTGCACCATCCGCTGCGGATCGCCGAGGAGTGGTCCGTCGTCGACAACCTGTCCGGCGGGCGCGTCGGCCTCTCCTTCGCGTCCGGCTGGCACGCCGCGGACTTCGCGCTGGCCCCCCACAACTACGCCGACCGCAAGAACGTCCTCGCGCGGACCATCGCCGACGTCCGGGAACTGTGGCGCGGCGGCACCCTCGCCGTGACCGACGGGGACGGCGACAAACGCGAACTGCGCACCTACCCGGCGCCCGTCCGGGCCGAACTGCCGGTCTGGCTGACGGCCGCGGGCAACCCCGACACGTTCCGCGAGGCCGGTGAGATGGGCGTCGGGCTGCTCACCCACCTGCTCGGACAGTCCGTCGACGAACTCGCGGAAAAAATCGCCGTCTACCGCGCGGCGCTGCCCGAGGGCAACCCCGGCCACGTGGTGCTGATGCTCCACACCTTCCTCGGCACCGACCGGGACGAGGTCCGCGAGATCGTGCGCGCCCCCTTCAGCGCCTACCTCCGCAACTCCCTCGGCCTGCTCCTCAAGGCCGCCGGCGACATCATGCCCGACCTCGACCCCGACGACCTCACCCCCGAGGACATCGACTTCCTGGTCTCCCTCGGCTTCGAGCGGTACTTCGACACGGGCGGCATGTTCGGCACCGTCGAGGACAACACGGAACTGCTGCGCGCCGTCCGGGACGCCGGCGTCGACGAGGTCGCCTGCCTGATCGACTTCATCGACGACACGGACACGGTGCTGACCGGCCTGGAACACCTGGCCGAACTGCGCCGCGCCTGGGCCTGAACACGGCTGGCCGCCTCGCCGCGAGCTCGACAAAGGCTCCCGTCGGACCGCCCCTCCTCACAGGGGCTGTGGTCCGACGGGAGCCTTCATCGGTCACTCACGTCGCCGGTTCGTCCGCCATCTCCAGCCGTACGGCCGCGACGGCCGTGTCCAGGACGTCGTCCACCTCGGCGGGCGTCGGCGCGGTCGCGATCACGTGGCCCAGTCGGTCGTAGGCGTTGCGGGCCGGGCGTACCCGGGCGCCGGGTCGTCCGGTGATCCGTACCCGGTCGACCCCGGGGACGGCGGTGGCCTCCGGTACGCCGTCGACCCGCGTCAGGACGCCCTCCCGGCCGGGGATCAGGAACTGGATGCCCGCGTGCCCCTCGCGGGTGGGCGTGAGGGCGGGGGTCAGGCCCACGGCCGCCCGCAACTGCTGCTCCAGCAGGTCCACCCCGGTGGCCAGGCGGATCAGCTCCGGGATCATGCCGCCGGCCAGCCGGGGGTTGATCTCGATGAGCACCGGGCCGTCGGCGGTCAGCCTGACCTCGGTGTGCGTGGGGCCGAGTTCGACCCCGCAGGCGGTCAGCGCCGCCGTCACGGCGCCGACGAGCGCGTCCCGGTCCCCCTGCGGCAGCCCCGCCGGGAAGATGTGCCGGTTCTCGACGAAGTACGGTGCGCCGCCGACCCGTTTGGCGGTGACGCCGACGCATACGGCGCCCCCGTCCCGGCTGAACATCTCCACGCTGAACTCGGGCGCGTCCACGAACTCCTCGACCAGCACGGTCCGCGCGGTCGGCATACCGCGCATGTTCGTGTGGATGCCGAGGATCAACTCGGCCTGCGCGGCGGCCTCTTGCGGGGTGCGGCAGAGCAGGACGTTGTTGGAGCCCGAGTCGTCGGCGGGCTTGACCACGCAGGGCAGGCCCACTGCGGCGACGGCGTCCGCCACCTGGTCCGGGCGGGTCACGGCAGAGAAGCGCGGCTGCCGTACGCCGGCCTCGGCGAGCGCGGCGCGCAGCAGCGCCTTGTTGCGGCACAGCGCCACGGCCCGCTCCGGGTTGCCGGGCAGCCCCAGCCACTCCGCGAGGCCGGCCACGGCCGGGACGTAGAAGTCGCTGGTGGTGGTGACCCCGGCGATCTCCTCGCGGGCGAAGCGCTCCTGGACGGCCAGGCGGAGTGCGGCCGGGTCGTTGGTGTCGCAGCGCAGGATCTCGGCCCCGGTCCCGTCGAGTCCGGCGTAGCGGTCCGGGTCGCCGGTCAGCAGTACCGGCCGCAGGTCGAGCGCGGCCGACGACCGCAGGGCCATCATGCCGGTCCCGGTGGTGTTGGACTCGACGAACAGCAGGTGCCGGTCCGTGTCGACCCGGCCCTTGACGACGGCCCGCGACCAGGACCGGACGGGCGTGCCGTAGTCGACCGCCTCCGGTGCCAGGGCCGATTCCAGCGCGTCGAGCCGGTGCGCGGCCCAGTGGTCGGGGTCGTGCACGGTGTCCGCGTAACGGTCGCCGCGGTCGGGGAAGATCCCCACGACGCGGCTGCCGGGCCGGGCCCGCGCGGCGACGTCGCCGAGGACGCGGTAGACGGACCCGGAGGTGTTCCCCGCGAAGATCTGCTGCTCCCCCGCGAGGGCGACGGCCGCCTCGAACGCCTCCCGGTCGTTGAGCCAGTGCACCTCGTCGATGACCCGCCGGTCGAGGTTCTTCGGCAGCAGGCTGTTGCCGAGACCGCTCTGCAGCCGCTTCGGCTCGTCGGGCTGGTCGAACAGGGCGCTGCCCACACAGTCCACCCCGACCGCCCACAGATCGGGCTGCGTACGGCGCAGCGCGCGCGCCGATCCGCACAGCGAGCCGCCGGAGCCGACGGCGCCCACCAGGGTGTCGATCCGGCCCAGGTCGCCGCGGAGTTCGTCGGCCAGTTCCCGGTAGGCGCCGGGGTTGTCCGGGTTGCTGTACTGCTGCGGCCAGAACGCTCCGGGCAGGTCGCGCATGAGCGCGTCGAGCCGTTCCAGCCGGGCGCCCTGCCAGCCCTGTGCCGTCATCTCGGCCACCACGTGCAACTCGCAGCCCAGCGAGCGGAGTTTGGCCCGGGTGACCGTGTCGATCCGGGGGTCCGTGACGATGTGCACCTCGTGGCCCAGCGCCCTGCCGACCAGGGCGATGCCGAGCGCCATGGTGCCGGAGGAGCTCTCCACGATCGGGGCTCCGGGGCGCAGCACCCCCCGGCGCCGGGCGCCGAGGATGATGTGGCGGGCCACCCGGTCCTTCATGGCGAACGGGTTGGCCAGTTCCAGCTTGGCGTACACCTCGACGCCGCTCGGCGCGTCCAGCCGCAGCCGGACGAGCGGTGTCCGCCCGATGGCCTCGTGCATGCTGCCGTAGATCACGTTGTCCCCCCTGTCAGCAGGCTGTCCGTCTCCGTCAGGCCGTCGGCGACCCGGGCCGTGCGCAGTCCCCATTCCGTGCGCAGCCGCTCGTACTCGTCCACTTGGTCGCGCAGGACGGCGGCGGTGGCGTCCGGGTGGGCGGAGCCGGCGGACGCCGGGCGCCGCAGGCCCGCGTCGACGTCCCGGACTGCGTCCAGGGCCGTGGCGGGGTCGGCGAGGGTGAAGCCGCGCTCCCCGGCGACCTTCCGCAGCAGCTCCGCGTCGGGCCGGTCCGGGGACAGGCCTGCCTCCACCGCCGCGACGACGTACGCGCCGGCCACCACCTGCGCGCGCCGCCACGGCACGCCCTCGCGGAGGGTCAGCGCGTTGGCGAGGGCGAAGCCGCCGAGGTACTCGCGCTCGCAGGCGGCCCGCATCCGGTCGGCGTGGAAGGTCAGCCGGCCGACGACCTCCGTGAACAGCCGCAGCACACTGCGCAGGGTGGCGTAGGCGGCCGCGAGGTTCGCCCCGGCCTCCTTCCCGACCTCGACGAGGTTGGTGTACGGGGTGTTGCGCTGGCCGAGCACCGCGTCGAGGTGGTACGTCGACAGGTGCGCCGTACGGCCCCGGATGCGTTCCAGTACCGGGAAGTTCTTCTTCTGCGGCATCGCCGAGGAGATCCCGCACAGCTCGTCCGGCAGGTCGATGAAGCCGAACTCGCCGCTCCCCCAGGTCAGCAGGTCGGTGGCGAAGCGGCTCAGCGCGATGCCGAGGGTGCTCATGTCGGCGGTCACCTCGGTGACCCAGCCGCGTGAGGCGACGCCGGTCAGCGCGACCGGCTGGGCCCTCCGGAATCCCAGCAGCCTGGCCATCCGGTCGCGGTCCCAGGGCAGTTCCTGGCCGGCCATCGCGCCCGAGCCGAGCGGGCAGGCGTCCAGGCCGTCGTACGTCGACAGCAGGCGGCGCAGCGTGTGCAGGACCTGTTCGGAGACGGCCGCGAGGTAGTACCCGGGGCTGATGATCTGCGCCGCCTGGAAGTGCGTGTGCCCCGGCATCGGCAGTTCGCGGGTCGATCCGGCCAGCCGGTGCACGGCCGTACCGAAGTCCGTCAACGCCCTTGCGATGCCGGTCAGTTCGTGTCGTCCGAACATCAACTGGGCTGTGGCCTGGAGGTCGTTGCGGCTGCGGTCCACGTGCCAGGCGGGGATCGGGTGGCTCAACCGCCGCTCGACGTACCGCTCCAACGCGAACGTGATGTCCGACATGTTGGCCGACGGGTCGGCCACGAGCGCCTCCGCGTCCGCGCCGCCCAGCGCCTCCCCCAGCTCCCGGGCCTCGGCGTCGGTGACCACGCCCAGCCTCGCGTACTCGGCGGCCAGCACCTTCTCGATCACGATGTACCAGGGCAGCAGGTGGGTGACCTCGTACTGGAAGTGCGGGCCGAGCACCTCCTCGTGCCACAGGGCGCTGGGGCTGCCCTCGACCCGGCCGCTGAGCGGCACTGGACCGGTGGTGTCCGTCACGTTGGCTCCGCTTCCGCTGGTCGGCGTGTGTTCTCCCGGCGCGGGAAAGATCGCGCGGGGCCGACGCGGGTGTCAACGTGATTCGCTCACCCCTTTCGGAGGGGTGGTCGGCGGTGCCCGTGATAATCCCTTTGGTGCGTTATCGACCTTTTTCCGTGTCGCCCGGCGGCCCGTTCACCGTTCCTCTCGCGGGTCCACGGTCGTCAGCGCGTCGATCGGGTCGTACGCGGGTGTGCCCCGGGGCCACCAGTCCTCGTCGCCCGGTTCCGATTCGTACGCGTACCACAAGCCGTCCTGGCCGTAACGGAGTTGGATGTGGCCGGCCGGGTGGGTGAGGTGGTTGCGCCAGGGGCGGAAGGCGGGGCGGCCCGTGGACAGGAGGAGGGGGCGGGCCCGGTCGAAGCGGCCCGCGGGCGGGTCCCAGGGGTCCTCCAGGACCGCGAGGCCGTCAAGACCGCCCTGGCGCCAGGCGGCGACCGCGCGGGCGAGATCGCCGGAGGTGCGGCCGGTGGCGGTGGCGAGGGAGGAGTACAGGGCGCGGGTCGCGGCGGTGAGACCGGAACCGGGGCGGGCGGCGGCCAGCCGTACGGCGTCCTGCCACAGGGTGAATCCGCCGACCGGATCCTCCCCGGTCGCGAGCAGCGCGTGCGCGCGGGCGGCGGCGTCGGTGGCGAGCTGGTCCAGCGCGAAGGCGTCCGGCCCGCCGGGGACGGACGGGTACGCCGGGGGCTGCTCCGGGTGCGGCGGCACGGGCAACGGTGCGGGCGGGGGCGGGAGTTGACCGCGCCGCACGATCGCCTCGGCGGCGCGTACGCCCGGCAGGTCCTCGGCCTCCCCGTCCCGCGCGGCGCGGGCCGCGTGCGCGGCGCTGCGGCGGGCCAGCGTGTCCAGCAGGTCGCGTTCACCCCGGCCGCGCAGCAGGAGCAGCACGAACGGGTCGGCGTCCAGCAGGCGCGCGGTCTGATAGCAGAGCGCCGCCGCGTGCTTGCAGGGATGCCCCCGGTCCGGACAGCTGCACTGCGGCTCCAGCTCCCCCGCCACCGGCAGCAACGGCACCCCGCACTCCGCCGCCAGCGCCGGCGGGACCTCCCTGTCGAGCAGCGCGGCGATCTGGCCCGGCCGCTCCACCGCCGCCCCCACGAACCGCTCCCAGTCGTCCTCCGCCCACGTCCGCAACCTGACCTGCACCCGGTACGGCCGCGCCCGGCCCCCCTGCACATACGCCAGCACCGACCCCGGCGTCACCGTGATCGCGTCGACCCGCCCCTCCTGCGCATACCCCCGCCCCCGCAGCAACCGCCCCCCGTCCAACGCCCCACCCTCCAGCGCGCCGATCCACGCCTCCCCCCACCAGGTCCGCGCGAAGGGACCGTCCTGCGTGGGAAGCGCGGGAAAGGTACGCCGAAGGTCCCCGTCCCGGGAGGGGGAGGCCATGGTGCGGGGGATGTACGGGGGTTGGGGGGCGCGGGGTTCGGAGGGGGGCTGGGGGGAGGCGTGCGGGGCGGCCGAGGGCCCCTCCGGACAGGCGGAGGGCTGCTGTGCGGCTGAGAGCCGAGGCCGGTCGGAGTCCGGGGCTGTGAGGCCGGCCGAAGCCCGGGGCGAATCCTGCGCCGCCGCCGAGCCACCGGCCCTGGGCGAATCCAGCGCCGCCGCCGAGCCACCGGCCCTGGGCGAGTCCGGCGCCGAGGCCGAACCGTCAGTCGTGGGCAAGTCGCGCGTCGAAGCCGGGTCGCCGCCCTCAGGCAACTCGCGCGCCTGCACCGGGCCGCCGTCCGCTGCGACCGGGTCCCGGTCTGCGGCCGTCCTCCCAGAGCTCGCCCGGTGCGACGCCCCCGCGCGTGGAACCGATGCCGAACTCGGCTCCCCGGCAACGTCCGACGCGAGTGGGCCCGCCCACGGCAGTGCTGTCACGCCGGTCTCGTCAGCGGTGGGCAGCCCCTCCGCGGGCAGGCTCCCCTCCTCGTCCACCCGACGCTCCAGTTCCCCGCTGTCCGGCTCCCCCTCGTCCCCTTCGTCTCCCGAGGGCATCCGGAAAGCCCCGTCCAGCCAGCTCTTCAGATCCCGCGCCCGCTCACCCGTAACGGAGTTCCCGGACACGGCCCCGCCTCGCGCCTCTGTATCCGGCCCCGCACCACCCCTCACCGGTTTCCGTCGCCCCTGATCCGCCGCCTCGCTCTCCTCCCGCATCCGCGCCCGCGCGGCCCGCAGCGCCTCCCGCGCGGCAGCGGCGGGCCGGGGGACGGCAGCAGGATCCGCAGCCGGGCCGGCGGAGCCGGTGTCAGGGGTCGCCGAACCCTCGCGCGCACCGGCCGACGCCTCTCCCGCAGCTTCGCCCGCACCGGCCAAGCGCCGCCCCTCCCCCGAGGCAGCCTCTCCCACGGAACCCCGCACACCGGCAGCGGCCCCCTCACCGGCACCGCCCTCTCCCCCGGCAGCCCCCCTCCGCGCCGCCAACGCCTCACGCAACGCCGCCCGAGCCGCGTCCCCGGGCCGGGCCCCCCGCTCACCGCCTCCTGAGACCCCCCGCAGCCCCTCGCCGACGCCGGGCGCCGCCGCCCTCGACCCGGCGTCCACGCCCATGCCCGCGCCCGCCTGGGCCTCCTCGCCACCTTCCTGGTCCGAACCCGCCACAGCACCCCGCTGCGGACTCTCCGCGCCTCCCCTCACCGAAGCGTCTCCGGCGCCCCGCGCCGAACCCTCAGCGTCAGCCCGCGCAGAACCCTCCTCTCCACCCCCCGTCCAACCCGCCACAACCGCCCCCACGCTCAACACCTCCGCGCTCCCGTCCGTCTCCCCGTCCTCGACGCGAACCCCCCGCGCCTCCCGCAGCGCGCGCCGGGCCGTCTCCGCCGGGCTCGTCCGCTCCTCCATCAGCCCTCCCTCCGCAGCGACACGAGGTCGGACAGCTCGCGGTCCGTGAGTTCCGTGAGGGCCGCCTCCCCCGTCCCGAGGATGGAGTCCGCGAGGGCCCGCTTGCTCTCCAGCATCTCGGCGATCCGGTCCTCGACGGTGCCTTCGGTGATGAGCCGGTGGACCTGGACGGGCTGGGTCTGCCCGATGCGGTACGCACGGTCGGTGGCCTGTTCCTCGACCGCGGGGTTCCACCACCGGTCGACGTGGATGACATGCCCCGCGCGCGTGAGGTTGAGCCCGGTCCCGGCGGCCTTGAGGGAGAGGACGAGGACAGGCGTGGCGCCCTCCTGGAACCGGTCGACCATGCGCTCGCGCTCGACGACGGGCGTACCGCCGTGCAGCAGTTCGACGGGCACCGCGCGGGCGGCGAGGTGCGCGGTGACGAGGCGGGCCATCCCGACGTACTGCGTGAAGACGATGGCGGAGCCGTCCTCGGCGAGGACCGTGTCGAGCAGCTCGTCGAGGAGGGCGAGTTTCCCGGAGCGCCCGGGGGCGCCGGGGTCTTCCTTGAGGTAGAGCGCGGGGTGGTCGCAGATCTGCTTGAGCGCCCCGAGGAGCTTGAGGACGAGGCCCCGCCGGGCCATGCCGTCGGACATCTCGATGGCGAGCATCGACTCGCGGACGACGGCCTCGTACAGCGCGGCCTGTTCACGGCTGAGCGGCACGGGGTGGTCGGTCTCGGTCTTGGGCGGGAGTTCGGGGACGATCCCGGGATCGGACTTGCGGCGCCGCAGCAGGAAGGGCCGCACGAGGCGGGCGAGGCGCTCGACGGCCTCCGCGTCCTCGCCGTTCTCGACGGCGCGCGCGTGCCGGGAGCGGAACGCCTTGAGGGGGCCGAGGAGTCCGGGGGTCGTCCAGTCGAGGAGCGCCCACAGTTCGGAGAGGTTGTTCTCGACGGGGGTGCCGGTGAGCGCCACGCGCGCGGGCGCGGGGATGGTCCGCAGGGCTTTGGCGGTCGCGGAGTGGGGGTTCTTCACGTGCTGCGCCTCGTCGGCGACGACCATGCCCCAGGGCCGGTCGGCGAGGGCGGTCGCGGCGGAGCGCAGGGTGCCGTAGGTGGTGAGGACGAAGCCGCCGGTGAGGCCGTCGAGGCTGCGGTCGGGCCCGTGGAAGCGGCGGACGGGCGTGCCGGGGGCGAACTTGCCGATCTCGCGCTGCCAGTTGCCGAGGAGGGAGGCGGGGCAGACGACGAGGGTGGGTTCGGGGCGGGCGCGCTTGAGGTGGAGGGCGATGAGGGTGACGGTCTTGCCGAGGCCCATGTCGTCGGCGAGGCAGCCGCCGAGGCCCAGGGAGGTCATCAGGTCCAGCCAGGCGAGGCCCCTGAGCTGGTAGTCGCGCAGGGTGGCGTTCAGCGCGGCGGGCGGTTCGGCAGGCTGTACGCCGGCGGTGAGGCGGTCGCGGAGGGCGGCCAGCGCGCCGACGGGGACGGCCTCGACGCTCTCGCCGTCGATGTCGGCGGTGCCGGTGAGGGCGACGGACAGGGCGTCGACGGGGTCGAGGAGGCCGAGTTCGCGTTTGCGGGCCTTGCGGACCAGCTCCGGGTCGACGACGACCCACTGGTCGCGCAGCCGGACGACGGGGCGGTGGGCCTCGGCCAGGGCGTCCATCTCGGCTTCGGTGAGGGGATCGCCGGCGAGCGCCAACTGCCAGTGGAACGTGAGGAGTTCCTCGCTCTCGAAGAAGCCCGTGCCGTCCGTGGCCGAGCCGGGGGCGGAGCGGACGACGGCGGTGGCGGTGAGGTCCTGGGCGAGGTCGCGGGGCCAGTGGACGGCGACTCCGGCCTGCGCGAGCCGGGTCGCCGCGCGGCCGAGCAGGTCGGTCACCTCCTCCTCGGTGAGGGCGAGCGCGTCCGGCGCGTCCCGCTCGGTGAGGCGGGCCAGCGGGGGCCAGACGCGCGCGGCCCGCCGTACGGCGAGGGCGGCGTCGACGCGTGCGCGGGGGCCGAACGCGTCCTCGGCGGCGCCGGACCACAGGGCCGCCGCGTCGGTCACGAGGGTCGGGTCGGCGAGGCTGTGGACCTGGACGATGGCGGCTCCGGCGCGGGCGGCGTCCTCGCTGTCGTCGAACAGGGCGGCCGCGGAGAGGTCGAGGCGCAGTGAGATCCGTACGCCCGCGTCCCGCCCGGCGGCGACCTCGGCGGCCCAGTCGCGGGCGCCGGGGAGGCGCTGGGGGCGCTGGTCGGCGAAGGGGCGGCCGACGGTGTGGGGGGCGGCGGGGGTGCGCGGGAGGGTGTCGGCGACGGCGTCCAGGAAGGCGCGCACCAGCGGTTCGGGGTCGGGCAGGCGCAGGGGGCCGGGTCCGGGGAGCGGTACCGCGTGGCCCTCGTACGGGAGGGCGGCGGCAATCGCGCGCAGGTGTGCGAGGTCCTCGGGGTCGAGGGGGCCCGCGCGCCAGGCGTCGTCCCCGGCGGGGGTCAGGCCGGGCAGGAGCCTCCCGCGCGCGACGAGCCGCAGGGCGTGCAGGGCGGCGGCGCCCCAGCAGGCGGTGGCGGGGTGGGCGGCGGGGTCGCGGCGGGCGCGCACCAGGACGGGCAGGGCGCGCTCCAGGGGCAGCGTCAGCGCCGGGGTCTGCCGGCGGCGGGCGGCCGAGGCGCCGTGCGGCCGTACGACCGTCAAGTCCGTGACGTCACCCGCGGGCAGCGGGCCGTCCGCCGGGTCCCAGAAGGCGATACGGCCGGCGCGGGGCAGCGGCGCGGGCAGGAAGACGGCCGCGAGCCGCGCGGGTACCTCCATCACCTGCTCGTCCATGCGTTTCGTCCACCTCCGCCCGTGTCGGGGATCCGGTCGTCTTCGACTCTACGGGCGGGGTCTGACAATCGGTCCCGGCGACCGGCGGGGGCGGCCGGCCAGGGGGGCTCAGGGGCTGGTGCGGGAGACCACGTACACGAACGGGTTGCCGGCGTTCCAGGTGTTCACGACGATGTCCAGGGTCGGCTTGGGGTTCTTCTGCTCCTTGACCAGGCCGAGGTTGTCGCCGGGGCGGGCGCCGGGGCCGGTGAAGTCCCAGCCGGTGATGCCCTGGTCGCGCTCGTTGACGGCGATCTCGCCCTTGACGAGGTCGGCGCGGGTGAGTCCGAGGTCGGCGAGGAACTCGTCGAGTCCGGCGTTCGTCGTCTGGAACTGGACGTACAGGCGGCTGGTGCGCCAGTTGTTGGTCTCGTAGTAGGCGACGTTGACCGAGGGGTGCGGCACCGGCACCTCGTACAGGCGGCGCTGCACCTTCGACGGCCAGCCCTTGCTGAGGCCGGTCGCCGAGTACTTCGCCTCCTTGTCCTTGCCGCTGTCCCGGCTCTGCGCGGCGGAGATCACCAGGTAGCCGGCCGGGACCCCGATCAGCAGCACGATGATCAGCAGGGTGAGCGCCCTGCGCCGGATCACGTGCCCGCGCGCCTCCGGGGGGCGCGAGGGTTCGTCCGGGGGCGCCGCCTGCCGGGGCAGCGCCGCGGTCACGCCGTGTCCTGCGTACGGCGCGTCTCGGCGAACCGCTCGTAGCGCTCGTAGCGCTCCACCCGGCGCCGCTTGGCACGCCGGAAGCGGCGGGCCACCAGGCGGGCCAGGTCGGCGGCGCCCACCATGCCGGCCTCGGGGCCGAGCTGCGCGCGCACGATGCGCGCCTCGGGGCGGTAGCCGCGGCCGGTCAGCTGGCGCTTGAACGCGTCCCGCGCGGGCGCGATGAGCAGGTCGTCGGCGGCCGAGACGCCGCCGCCGATCACGAAGCAGGACGGGTCGAGGGCGGCGGCCAGGTTGGCGATGCCGACGCCGAGCCACTGGCCGATGTCCTGGAGCAGTTCGACGCACATCGCGTCGCCGTCGCGCGCCAGTTCCGTGATCATCGGGCCGGTGATGTCGTCGATCTGGCCCTTGACGTGCTCGATGATCCCGTACGCGACCGGCGAGTCCGCCGCCGCCAGCTCCTTCGCCTCGCGCACGAGCGCGTTGCCGGAGCTGTACTGCTCCCAGCAGCCGCGGTTGCCGCAGGGGCAGCGGTGGCCGCCGGGGACGACCTGCATGTGCCCGAACTCGCCGGCGACGCCGTACTTGCCGCGCTTGACCTGGCCGTCCTCCAGGATCGCGCCGCCGATGCCGGTGCCCAGCGTGATCATCACGAGGTGGTCCTCGCCGCGGCCCGCGCCGAACCGCCACTCCGCCCAGGCGGCCGTGTTGGCGTCGTTGTCCACCAGCACCGGGACCGAGAGGCGGCCCGAGAGGCGGTCGCGCAGGGGCTCGTTGCGCCACGACAGGTGCGGGGCGAACAGGACGCGGTTGCGGTCGGCGTCGACCCAGCCGGCCGCGCCGATGCCGACGGCGTGGACGTCGTGGCGGTCCGAGAGGTCCAGGACCAGTTCGACGATCGTGTCCTCGACGACCTTCGGGCTCTTCGACTTGTCCGGGGTCTCCGTGCGGAGCTTCTCCAGGATGTTGCCGTCGGCGTCGACCACGCCCGCCATGACCTTGGTGCCGCCGATGTCGATGCCGACCGTCGGGACGCGCGGCGCCGTCAGGTGTGAGCGGCGCTCGCGGGTGCCGACGGTGCGCAGGACCGGGGCTCGGCGGGAGCCGATGGGGGCGGTGAAGGTGCCGTAGGTGCTCATCGGGCTTGATTCTGCCGCACGGCGCGTTGGGACGCCGAGCGGGGCGGGGGGTGGGGGATCTGTGCGTTGCCGGGTGCGGGTGCGTGGTGGCTGGTCGCGCCCTCGCGGCGGAGCCGCACATCGATACGGCCCCGCGCCCCTTAGCGGCGTTGCAGCTCGTGGCGTAGAGCGTCCAGCTCTGTTCCGCCCGCCATCTGCCTGGTCAGTTCGTCCAGGCTGATGTCGTCGCGAGCATGGTTTCCGACCATTGTTCCGCGCTTCAGCAGGACGAATCTGTCTCCCACCATGTACGCGTGGTGGGGATTGTGGGTGATGAAGACCACGCCCAGGCCCTCGTCCCTCGCCGCCGCCACGTACTTGAGGACCACGCCCGACTGTTTGACGCCCAGCGCCGCTGTGGGCTCGTCCAGGACCAGGACCTTCGCGCCGAAGTGGACCGCCCTGGCGATGGCCACGCACTGGCGTTCGCCGCCCGACAACGTACCGATGGGTTGATCAACGTCTCTCAGGTCGATGCCCATGCGGAGCAGTTCCGTGTGGGTCGTGCGGCGCATGAGGTCCGTGTCGAGGCGTTTGAAGGGGCCCTTGCCGATGCGGGGCTCGGAGCCGAGGAAGAAGTTGCGCCAGACCGGCATGAGGCCGACGACGGCGAGGTCCTGGTAGACGGTGGCGATGCCGCGGTCGAGGGCGTCGCGGGGGGAGGTCAGGCGGGTTGATTCACCGTCAATGTTGAGTGTGCCGCCGTCGTGTTGATGCAGTCCGGCGATGATCTTGATCAATGTTGACTTGCCAGCGCCGTTGTCGCCGAGCACGCAGGTGATCTCGCCCGCGTTGACGGCGAGCGAGACGCCCTCCAGCGCGCGGATGTTGCCGTAGTGCTTGCTGACGTCGGCCAGTTCGACGAGGGTCACTTGGTCGCCTCCGCGCGCTTGCGGACCCACGCGTTGAGGAGGGTCGCGAGGAGCAGCATCGCTCCGAGGAAGAACTTGAACCAGTCGGGGTTCCACTCGGCGAAGACGATGCCCTTGCTGGTCATGCCGAAGATAAGCGCTCCGACCGCCGAGCCGACGGCGCTGCCGTAGCCGCCGGTGATGAGGCAGCCGCCGATGACGGCCGCGATGATGTAGATCAGCTCGTTGCCGACGCCCTCGCCGGACTGGACGACGTCATAGCTGAACAGCAGGTGCTGACCGGAGATCCAGGCTCCGAAGGCGACGCCCATGTAGAGGCCGATCTTCGTGCGGACGACCGGTACGCCCACCGCGCGGGCGGCGTCCTGGTTGCCGCCGACGGCGAAGATCCAGTTGCCCGCGCGGGTGCGCAGCAGGATCCAGGAGGCGAGGGCGACGAGGCCGAACCACCACAGGATGGTGACCTTGAAGTCGACGCCCCCGATCGTGAACGTGGAGGCGAAGAGGTCCTGGGCGGAGGGGAAGCCCTCCATGTCGGCGATGCTCTTGGTGGACACCGTGTCGTCGATCAACTTGGTCAAGCCGAGATTCAACCCGGTCAACATCAGGAACGTGCCGAGCGTGACGATGAAGCTGGGCAGCCCGGTGCGGGTGAGCACGAACCCGTTGAACGCGCCGATCGCGAGCGTGACCAGCAGGGACACGCCGACGCCGACCCAGACGTTGGCCGTCATCTGGTAGCTGAACATGGACGAGACCAACGCCGACGACGTCACCATGACGCCCGCCGACAGGTCGAACTCGCCGCCGATCATCAGCAGGGCGACGGGGACGGCCATGATGCCGATCGTCGAGGACGCGTACAGGACGGTGGACAGGCTCGCGGCGCGCAGGAAGCTGTCGGCGGTGACCGCGAAGAACACGAACACGGCGACCGCGCCGACGACCGAGCCCAGTTCGGGCCGGCCGAGGAGGCGGCGCAGCGGCGAGGTCTCCAGGAGGCGTTCGTCGGTGGTGGTGGTCATCGGGTGCCCCGCTCGGTGTACCGGGCGAGGCGGGCCGCCTGGTCCTTGGTGATGATCTGGGGGCCGGTCAGGACGGGCTTGCCGCCGCCGAGGACGTCGTCGTTGTATCGATACAGCCAGAGCAGGTCGACGGACTCGTAGCCCTGGAGGTAGGGCTGCTGGTCGACGGCGAAGCCGAGGGAGCCGTTCGCGAGGCCCGCGGCGACCTTGGCGTTGAGGTCGAAGGTGTCGATCTCGGCCTTGCTGCCGGCGCCCTGCTTCGCCTTGACGGCGGTGTCGGCGTACGGCGCCCCGAGGGTGACGACGGCGTCGACCGAGGTGTCGGCCTGGAGCTTGGCCTCGATGGCGGACTGCACGTCGGGCATGTTGGTGCCGGTGACGTACAGGTTCTGGACGTCACCGGTGAACGTCTTGGCTACGCCCGCGCAGCGCTGTTCGTGGCCGACGTTGCCCTGTTCGTGCAGGACGCAGACGGCCTTCTTCTTCCCGCGCTTGTTCAGCTCCTCGCCGACGGCCTCGCCGGCGACGGTCTCGTCCTGGCCGATGTGTGTGAGCGCGCCGAACGCCTCGGACTCGGCGGAGCCGGAGTTGACGGTGATGACGGGGATGCCGGCCTTCACCGCGCGCGCGACGGAGGCTTTCAGGGCGTCCGGCTTGGCGAGGGTGACGATGATGCCGTCGACCTTCTTGTCGACGGCCGCGTCGACGAGCTGGGCCTGCTGCTGGGCCTCGTCGTCGTGGGAGTACAGGAAGTTGATGTTGTCCTTGACGGCGGCCTGCTTGGCGCCGTTCTGGACGATGTCCCAGAAGGTGTCCCCGTCGCCGGAGTGGGTGATCATCGCGAAGGTCCAGCGGGGCGTGTCCACCGCCGCCTTCCCCTGGGCCGAAGCGGCCTTGCGGGCGTCCTCCGCGCGCTTGCCGCCGGTGCTGCTGCATCCCGCGAGGGACACGCACAGCGCCCCCGCCACCGCGATCCCTGCCCAGGTCCGAAACCGTGCCACGAGGCCGTGCCCTTCTTGCCGTCTTGCCGTGCTCTGTCGTACGTCCGCGCCGGTGACCGCTCACCGGACGCAAACGCCCCAGTATCGAACACGGGTCTCACCAGGCGCGCGGCCGGGGACCGCGACTCGGTCGCATTGTCCGGACATCAGGACGGATGCCCCTTCCGACACGCGCGCGGGAGACACGAAAAGGGGGCACACGGACGGGGGCACGAAAAGGCCCGCGCGGATCGTCCCGCACGGGCCCCTGCGGCTGCGGCGCCCTCAGGGCCGTACGAGGAGCTGGAACTCGAAGGAGTAGCGGCTGGGGCGGTAGATGTGGTCGCCGAACTCGACCGCGCGGCCGGTGTCGTCGAAGGTGGTGCGCTGCATGGTGAGCAGGGGGGCGCCCTCGGGTTCGGCGAGGCGGTCGGCCTCGGGGGCGCTCGCCGCGCGGGCGCCGATGGACTGGCGGGCGCTGTGCAGGGTGATCCCGGCGGCGCGCATGAGCCGGTAGAGGCCGGTGGCCTCCAGCTGGCCGGTGTCGAGGTCGAGGAGTCCCGGGGGCAGGTGGTTGCAGAGGTAGGCCATCGGCTCGCCGTGCGCGAGGCGCAGGCGTTCGACGCGCTGGACCTCGCTGCCCTCGGCGACCCCGAGGGCGGCGGCGACCTCGGCGGTGGCGGGGACGGCCGTGTTGACCAGGACGGTCGTCGCGGGGCGCTGGCCGGCCGCCTCCAGGTCGTCGTAGAGGCTGCTCAGTTCGAGGGGCCGCTTGACCTGGCTGTGCACGACCTGGGTGCCGACGCCCCGGCGGCGTACGAGGAGCCCTTTGTCGACGAGGGACTGGATGGCCTGGCGGACGGTCGGGCGGGACAGGCCGAGGCGCCCGGCGAGTTCGATCTCGTTGCCGAGGAGGCTGCCGGGAGTGAGCGAGCCGTGCTCGATGGCCGCCTCCAGCTGCTGGGACAACTGGAAGTACAACGGCACCGGAGAGCTTCTGTCCACGCGGAGTTCGAGCTGCACGGTCGGGTCCACTTCTGGTTTCGGCACGGCCCGAGCGTAGCCGTGGGGTCCGTCGACGGGAAGTTGCCCCGTCAGATTGTCCGGACATGCGGATTGACAGGGCGCGGCCGACGACCTCACTTTGTCCTCATGCGTATCGGCGTCATCGGGACGGGCCGCATCGGCACGATTCATGCGAACACACTGAGGCGGCACCGCGAGGTCGGCTCCCTGATCCTGACGGACGCGGACCCCGCGCGTGCGCAGGAGGCGGCTCTGCGGCTCGGCGAGACGGCGGCGCCCGGGGTGGACGAGATCTTCCGCTGGGGCGTGGACGCGGTGGTGATCACCGCGTCCACGGCGGCGCACGCCGAGCTGATCGGCCGGGCCGCGCGGGCGGGGCTGCCGGTCTTCTGCGAGAAGCCGATCTCGCTCGGCCTGCCGGCCACGCTGCACGCGCTCGCCGAGGTGGAGGCGGCCGGGACGGTGCTCCAGATGGGCTTCCAGCGGCGCTTCGACACCGGCTACCTGGGCGCCCGCGAGGCCGTCCACGCGGGCCGCCTGGGGCGGCTGCACACGGTGCGGACGGTGACGTCCGATCAGACGCCGCCGCCCGCCGACTGGCTGCCGGTGTCCGGCGGGATCTTCCGGGACGACCTGATGCACGACTACGACGCGCTGCGCTGGGTGACCGGGCGGGAGGTGTCGCAGGTGTACGCCACGGGCTCGGACGCCGGTCCGCCGATGTTCCGCGCGGCGGGCGACGTCGACACGGCGGCGGCGGTGCTGACCCTGGAGGGCGGCACGCTGGCGACGGCCACGGCGACGCGGATGAACGGCGCCGGGTACGACGTGCGGATGGAGCTGGCCGGGGAGCTGGACCAGATCGTCGTGGGCCTCGACGACCGGACGCCGATCGCCTCGACCGAGCCGACCGGACCGCCGGCCGCCGACAAGCCCTGGAGCGGCTTCCTGGAGCGTTTCGCGCCGTCCTACGAGGCCGAGCTGAACGCGTTCGTCGAAGTGGTCCGGGGCGAGCGCGCGAACCCCTGTGACGGCCGTGAGGCGCTTCAGGCGCAGCGGATCGCCGAGGCGTGCGCCGCGTCCCTGCGGGAGCGCAGACCCGTGCACCTGGGGGAGATTCCGGGGGCGCACGCATAAATGCACGCCGGGGTCGGCGCCGGTTCTCTGGACCGGTCGTCCGGTTTCCCGTCCGGCGCCACGGCTCACCGCGCGGCGCCCGCTCACCACCGCACCGGCAGGCTCCGCACCCCGCGGATGAGCAGCCCGGGCAGCCACTCCCCGGGCGGCCCGTCGAGGGCGAGACCGGGGGCGCGCTCCAGGAGCGAGGCGATAGCCGTACGGGCCTCCAGGCGGGCCAGCGGGGCGCCGAGGCAGTAGTGGATGCCGTGACCGAAGGCGAGGTGGCCGCGGGTGTCGCGGCGGGGGTCGAAGCGGTGGGGGTCGGGGTAGCGCGCGGGGTCGCGGTCGGGCGCGGCGAGGCCGATCACCACGGAGTCGCCCTTCGCTATCGGGGTGCCGCCGATCTCCAGGGGCTGCGCGGCGTACCGGAACGTCGCGTTCTCCACCGGCCCCTCCCAGCGCAGGGTCTCCTCGATGACGCCGTCCAGGAGGCCGGGGTCGGCGCGCAGGGCGTCGAGGAGGCCGGGGCGGGTCAGGAGCGCGTGCACGGCGTTGGTGACCAGGTTGACGGTCGTCTCGTGGCCCGCGATGAGCAACAGGAAGGCCATGCCGCGCAGTTCGGCCTTGGAGAGGCGGTCGCCGTCCTCGGCGGTGGTGCGGATCAGGTCGCTCAGCAGGTCGTCGGTGGGCGCGGTGCAGCGCTTGTCCTCGATCAGCTCGGTCAGGTAGCCGGCCAGGCGCGCGAACGCCTCGGGGCCGGTGCCGGGCCCGCTGGGCGCGACGACCTCGGTGGACATCGCGCGGAAGGCGGCGCGGTCCAGCTCGGGGACGCCGAGGAGTTCGCAGATGACGGTGATGGGCAGCGGGAAGGAGAAGGCGTCCACGAGGTCCGCGCGCCCGCGCGGGATCATCGCGTCGAGGAGTCCGTCGGTGATCTCCTGGACCCTCGGGGCGAGGCTCTGCACGCGGCGCGCGGTGAACGCGCGGGTGACGAGGGAGCGCAGGCGGGTGTGTTCCGGCGGGTCGGTGCCGAGCAGATGACGGCCGATCACCGGCTCGTCGGGGTCCCCGCCGGCGAGCCCGCGCTGATCCTTGGCGAGCCTGCCGTCGGCGAGGGCCGCGCGCGCCGCGTCGTACCCGACGACGAGCCAGGTCTCCCAGGCGCCGTCGGCTCCGCCGAGTAACACCCGGTGCACCGGGCCCCGTTCGCGCAGTCGCGCGTACACGGGGTGCGGGTCGCGCCGGAACTCCTCGCCCAGGTCCGTCAGATCGACCACGTCACCCATCCCGTCTCCCCTCCCGTCACCCCGTCACCGCGTCAACGGACGGCGGCGGCGCGAAGTGCCCGCCGGGCTAGGGCCCTTCTGATGGATCTCCGCAGGAGAAGGAGCGGCGTTCGGTGCGTGCTCTCGCGGCACCGCGTGGAAGTCCTCGTAGCGGCGCTACGGGGGCTTTCGCGCGGTGCCGCGAGAGTGCGTGGCGGGCGTCGCGACGCTGCGGAGATCCATCAGAAGGGCCCTACGCCTCTTCGTCGAGCAGCCCGGCGTCGTAGGCGAGCAGGGCGATCTGGACGCGGTTGTTGAGGCCGAGCCGCGCGAGGATCTTCGAGACGTGGGACTTGACGGTGGCGACGCTCATGTACAGGTCGGCGGCGATCTCGGCGTTGCTCATGCCGCGCCCGACGCGGACGACGACCTCCCGTTCGCGGTCGGCGAGTTCGGCCATGCGCGCGCGGGCACGGGCGTGGCGGGTGTCGGCGGCGGAGCCGACCGCGTGGGCCATCAACTGGCGGGTGACGGCCGGGGACAGGACGGGGTCCCCGGCCGCGACCTTGCGGACGGCGTCGAGGATCTCGGCGGGCGGCGTGTCCTTGAGGACGAATCCGGCGGCGCCCGCGCGCAGGGCGCGCAGGACCTGGTCGTCGGCGTGGAAGGTGGTGAGGACGATGACCTGCGGCGCGTCCGCGCGGGCGCGCAGGCGTTCGGTGGCGGTCAGGCCGTCCACGGCGGGCATCCGGATGTCCATCAGGACGACGTCGGGCCGGGTCCGCTCGACGAGCGTCTCGACCTCGGTGCCGTCGGCCGCCTCGCCGACGATCCGTACGTCGTCGGCGCCGCCCAGCATCAGGGACAGCCCGGCCCGCACCAGCGGATCGTCGTCGACGAGGAGGAGTCTGATCGTCGTAGTCATGGGCTTACGAAACCACGTCCCGCGGCCTCTCCCGTACGTCTCACAGCGTGGCCTCCGTCCGCCACGGCAGCCAGGCGCGGACCTCGAACCCGCCGTCGTCCAGGGGTCCGTGGGTGAGGGTGCCGCCGGTGAGGGCGGCGCGTTCGGTGAGGCCGATGAGTCCTTGTCCGGAGCCGGGGACGTGCGGGACGGCGCCCTCGGGCGCGGGGTTGGTGACGCGGACGGTGAGGCCGTCGCCGGGGGCGCCGGTGACCGTGACGGACACCTCGGTGCCGGGGGCGTGCTTGCGGGCGTTGGTGAGGGCCTCCTGCGCGATGCGGTAGGCGGTGCGGCCGGTGGAGGCGGGGACGGCGGCGGGGTCGGTGACGCGCTGGTCGAGGGTGACCTTCATGCCGGCCTCGCGGGACTCGCTGGCGAGCGCGTCCAGGCCGCCGAGGGTGGGCTGCGGGCGGCCCTTGTCGTCGGCGTCACCCGCGCGCAGGACGCCGATGATCTCGCGCAGGTCCTGGAGGGCCTCGTGGGCGCTCTCCCGGATCACTCCGGCGGCGCGGGCGATCTCCTCCTGGGGTGCGTCCGGGCGGAACTCCAGCGCGCCCGCGTGGACGCTCAGGAGGGTCAGCCGGTGGGCGAGGACGTCGTGCATCTCGCGCGCGATGGCCTCCCGCGCGAGGCGCTGCGCCTGTTCGGCCCTGAGCTGCGCCTCGGTCTCGGCGCGGTGGGCGCGGTCGCGCAGGCTGAGCATGAGCTGGCGCTTGGCACGGACGAACAGGCCCCAGCCGACGACGGCGGCGCCGAGGACGGCGGTGAGGAGGAGCGCGCCGAAGTAGGGCAGGTCGGGGTCGGGGCGCATCCAGTAGAACAGCGGCATCACCCCGAGGGAGACGGCGCTGATCCAACCCGCCTGCTTGAGGGGCCGGTGCACGATCAGGGTGAAGATCGAGATCAGGCCGGCGCCGCCCGCGGTGGCGGACAGGAGGCTGACGGGGATCATCGCGACGGCGAACCCGACGGGCCAGCGGCGGCGCAGCCAGACCGCGGCGCACGAGAGGGCGCCCAGGATCTGGTCGAGGACGGCGAGGGAGTGCGGGAGGTCTCTCGACTGGTCGAGGGTGTCGGCGGTGAGGAGGCCCACCACGACGGCCACGAAGAACGCGGTGAAGTCGACGAGCCAGTCGCGCGCGGTGCGCCGGGGCCGCCCGCGCGCCTTCGTGGGGTCGGTGTCCATCTCCAGGTCCGCGACGACGGCGGACGGCAGCAGCCACCGCGGCCCTGCGAACGCCCGTGTCCCCCGGTCTTGCTTCACGGTCTTCACAACCGACAAATCTATGCCGCTCCCCCGGCCCGTGACCGTCCCGTGCGGGCGATCGGCTACCTAAGTCGCGGCGGACGAGACTTTCGGCCCGCCCCCGAGGAACGAGCGGGGCCTTCCGTAGGCACGACGCCGCCCCGCGGCCGATGTGCTCGGGGGGTCCGCGGGGCGAGAGTCGGATGCATGAAGGCGTTGCTGGAGTTTCTCGGTCTCATCGCCCTGGTGCAGGGCGGGATGGGACTGCTGCACGAGTTCACCGACTGGAAGATCGGGTTCGTGCAGCGGATCGATCTCCTGGACGGGTTGGAGGTCTACGCGAGCATCACGCTCGTGGTGCTCGCCTGTGCCCTGTTCGCCGTCGCGGAGCGCCGGAGGCCCGACTGAACGCGGGCCGGGCCGCCGGCGTGGCTCCTGTCCTCAGGGCTGAGCGTGGGGGTGGCTCAGCAGGAGAAGTCGATCAGGTCGAAGGTCGCGTAGTGGTCGGAGGTGTAGTAGTCCTCCTGGCTCTGCTGACCGGTGACGATACGGCGCGCGCCGCGCGTCGAGGAGCCGGGGGTGATCACGGTGTACTCGTGGTAGTAGCCCCGGGACTGGCTGGGCAGGACGCCTTCGCGGTTCTGGAAGACGACGCCGTCCTGCGAGTACGGGAACGGACCGCCCTGGTCGATCAGGTTCAGGGTGGTGTGCGCCTGCGACGGCAGGTCGCCGTAGCAGATGCTGCCGACCGCGGCGGCCGCCGGGGACGCGGTGGCGACGGTGCCGCCGACGAGGAGAGCGGACAGGACGGCGGCAGCGGCGCCGACTCGGGTGATACGTGGGGGGAATCGCATGCGTCCATGATGACGCGCGTAGATGCTGGCATGTCAACGACAACTTCGAAGATTTTCCCGTCAAGTCCGAAGCGTTTTCAGGAAGTTAACCTGAGGCTAGGCATCGGCCGGGATTTCGTACGAGCCGTAGCTCGGCGGGCCCGTCAACTCGTAGGTCGCGATGGTGACTCCGGTGCTCGTGACGCTGCCTCCGACGTGCCGGAACGCGGTCGGGGCGGTGCCCTCGGGGAAGAGCCTGCGGCCCGCGCCGAGGACCACGGGGAAGGTCATCAGGTGAAGCGTGTCGAGCAGCCCGAGGTCGGTGAGGGAGCGCACGAGGGCGCCGCTGCCGTGGACCTGGAGCTCGCCGTCGGTGCGCTCCTTGAGGCCGGCGACCTCCTTGGCGAGATCGCCCGTCAGGACCGTCGTACCGGCCCACGCGGGGTCGGTGAGGGTCGTCGAGGGGACGTACTTCGGCAGGGTGTTCAGCCGGGTGGCGACGATGTTCTCGGGGTCGGTGATCTTCGGCCAGTAGCCCGCGAAGATGTCGTACGTCCGGCGGCCGAGGAGGAACGCGCCGACGCGGCCGAAGGATTCGGTGACGAAGCGGCCGAAGTCCTCGTCGTCGAAGGGGACGCTCCAGCCGCCCTGGGTGAAGCCGTCGCGGGGGTCCTCGGAGGGGCCGCCGGGGGCCTGGTAGACGCCGTCGAGGGAGACGAAGACGGTGGAGACGAGCTTGCCCATGGCGGGGCCTGCTTTCCGGAGAGGTCCGATGTTCCGCCGCCTCCGTGGAGCAGGGGCGGGGTCCGTTGTCGTGAGGTGAGACCCCGCCCGCGCGCGAAACTCATCGGTCCGGCCGGTGGGACCTGCTCAGCCGCCCAGTTCCTGGTGGCGGGCCCGCAGGCGCGCGGCGCCCGCCTCGGTCAGCGTCCCGTGCAGCCGCAGCCGCGAGATGCCGCCGTCGGGGAAGATGTCGACCCGCGCGTGCGTGCCGACGGCCGGCTGCGGGAGCACGAAACGGTGGTTCGTGTCGGGCTGCAGGCGCGTGCGCGGGAGGATCTCGCGCCAGGCGTCGTCCCCGGCGTTCTCGCCGTCCCGCACGGAGACGGTGGCCCAGCCGGCGCTGTTGCCCTTCAGGTAGGCCGTGTCGATCTCGACCGCGCGGATCTCGGACTGGGCGGCGAGGCGGTAGCGGATCCAGTCGTTGCCCTGGTCGCGGCGGCGGCGCGTCTCCCAGGCGTCGTCCATCTGGCGGGCGCGGCCGGGGCGGATGGTGTTGGACGCCGGGGAGTAGAACAGGTTGGAGGCGTCCTCGGCGGTGCCGCCGTTCTCCAGGGCGACGACGTCGTAGGCGCCGAGGACGGCGAGCCACTCGGGGTCGGGGACGACCTCGCCGTACACGCGCAGGCGCGCGATGCCGCCGTCGGGGTGCTGGTTGAGGCGCAGGTGCGTGAAGCGCTGTTCGGCGTCCACGGCGAAGCCGTTCGCCGCGTGGCCGCCGACCTCCGTGCGCGGGACGAGGGTCGTCCACTTGACGTCGCCGCCGAGGACGTCCTCGGGGGAGGGCGTGCCGGGCAGCGAGGCGGCCTCCACGGACACGGCCTTCGGGTAGTTGCCCCGGAAGTGGGCCGTGTCGACGACGATGCCGCGCACGATGCCGGGGGTGCCGAGGCGGATCAGCGCCCAGTCGTGGTCGTCGGCCGTGGGCCAGGGGTGCCCGGCCGAGGCGCCGCGCCGGCGGCGGGTCTCCCAGCCGTCCATGACCTTGCCCTTGTGCCCGAAGTGCTCGGGGTCGAAGACGGCGCGGCCGGGCAGCAGGAGGTTCTCCCGGTGGGCGAAGAACTCGTCGTTGGCGGCGATCACCCCGGCGCCGAGCTGCCGGTCGGCGAGGTCGGCGAGGTGGGTGAAGGGGAAGTCGGCGCCGCGGTGGTCCGCGTACGGATCGCCGCCCTGGTAGGGCTGCGCGTCGCCGGTGAAACGGGGGATCGCCGTCACGGGGGTGCCTTTCGGGAGTGGTCGGTGCGGGGGGAGGTGACACAGGCTCTCAGTTGTCGCGGGTCAGCAGGCGGCCCTTCGGGGCGGTGAACTCGCCGTCGGCGACGATGCGTTCGCCGCGCAGCCAGGTGGACTTCACGACGCCGTACAGGGTCCGGCCCGCGTACGCGGTGACGCGGTTGCGGTGCTGGAGGGCCGCCGGGTCGACGGTGAACGTCTCGTCGGGGGCGAGGACCGCGAAGTCGGCGTCGTGGCCGGGGACGATCGCGCCCTTGCGGGCGTCGAGGCCGACCAGGGCGGCCGTGCGGGACGACATCCAGCGGACGACGTCCTCCAGCGTGTGCCCGCGCGCGCGGGCGGCCGTCCAGACGGCGGACAGGCTGAGCTGGAGGCCGGAGATGCCGCCCCACGCGGTGGCGAAGTCGGCGGTCTTCAGGTCGGCGGTGGAGGGCGAGTGGTCGGTGACCACGCAGTCGATGGTCCCGTCGGCGAGGGCCTGCCACAGGAGGTCCTGGTTGGCGGCCTCGCGGATGGGCGGGCAGCACTTGAACTCGCTGGCGCCGTCGGGGACTTCCTCGGCGGTGAGGGTCAGGTAGTGCGGGCAGGTCTCGACGGTGATCCGGACGCCGTCCGCCTTGGCCCCGGCGATCAGCGGGAGGGCGTCGCTGGAGGACAGGTGCAGGACGTGCACGCGCGCGTCGAGGCGTTTCGCCTCCGCGACGAGGTGCGCGATGGCCGTGTCCTCGGCGTGGCGCGGGCGGGAGGCGAGGAAGTCGGCGTACTTGGGGCCGCCCTGCTGGGGGGCGGTCTCCAGGTGGTGGGGGTCCTCCGCGTGGACGATCAGGAGGCCGTCGAAGGCGGCGATCTCCTCCAGTGCGCGCGCGAGGTGCTCGCGGTCGAGGTGCGGGAACTCGTCGACGCCCGAGGGCGACAGGAACGCCTTGAAGCCGAACACCCCGGCGCCGTGCAGAGGGCGCAGGTCGGCGGTGTTGCCGGGCAGGGCGCCGCCCCAGAAGCCGACGTCGATGTGCGCCTTGTCGGCGGCGACCTTCCGCTTCACGTCGAGGTGCTCGACGGTCGTCGTCGGCGGGAGGGAGTTGAGGGGCATGTCGACGAGGGTGGTGATGCCGCCGGCCGCCGCCGCGCGCGTGGCGGTCCAGAAGCCCTCCCAGTGGGTGCGGCCGGGGTCGTTCACGTGCACGTGCGTGTCGACGAGGCCGGGCAGGACGACGTGGTCGCCGACGTCCTCCACGCGCGCGCCGGGCGGGAGCGGTGCGTCGTACGGGAGGACGGCGGTGATCGTGCCGCCCGAGACCTCGATCGCGGCGGCTCGCTCGCCCTCGGGCGTGACCACGCGCGTGGAGCGCAGCACCAATTCGGCCTCGGACACGCGGGACCCCTCTCTGACCTGGGTTTACATCCCCGTAACGGAGTTCAACTTTCTGTTGAAGGAGTCTTCACTCAGCCCCTTCGGAGCGTCAAGAGCCCACTCTCCGGCTCACCCTTCGACCTAGCCCTTTCCGGATCACGGAATTACTCTTTCACCTGCCAGAACGTAACGACGCACCACCGAGGAGTCAACACGCCGACGGGTAGGCTGCTGCCTCCTGACTGCCGAAAGGAACGCGCCGTGCCGCCGTCCAGCGCCAGCACCTCCGAATCCGCCAAGTCCGCAGGCGGAGGGGTTCAGTCCCTAGAGCGCGCGTTCGACCTCCTGGAGCGGATGGCGGACTCGGGCGGTGAGGTCGGGCTGAGCGAACTGTCGGCGAGCAGCGGGCTCCCCCTGCCGACGATCCACCGGCTGATGCGCACGCTGGTGGCCTGCGGGTACGTCCGCCAGCAGCCGAACCGGCGCTACGCGCTGGGCCCCCGCCTGATCCGCCTCGGCGAGTCGGCGTCGCGCCTGCTGGGCACCTGGGCGCGGCCCCATCTCGCACGGCTCGTCGAGGAGACCGGGGAGACCGCGAACATGGCCCTCCTGGACGGCGACGAGATCGTGTACGTCGCGCAGGTGCCGTCCAAGCACTCGATGCGGATGTTCACGGAGGTCGGCCGGCGCGTCCTGCCGCACTCCACCGGCGTCGGCAAGGCGCTCCTCGCCGGGTTCCCCGACGCGGACGTACGCGCCCTCCTGGGCCGCACAGGGATGCCCGCGGCCACCGAGAAGACCATCACCACCCCCGACGCCTTCCTGGCCGCCCTGGCGGCCGTACGCGACCTCGGGTACGCCGTCGACGACAACGAGCAGGAGATCGGGGTGCGTTGCCTCGCCGTCTCCGTGCCCGACTCCCCCACCGCGGCGGCGATCTCCATCTCCGGCCCCGCCGGGCGCGTCACGGAACAGGCGACCGAGCGCATCGTCCCCGTCCTCCAGCAGGTCGCGCGCGAGCTGTCCCTCTCGCTGGCCAGTCAGAACGCGGGCTGACGTGCGGTACTGGCCGGGGTACTACACGGACCGGCACGGGCGCGAGGCGGTCACGTTCGTCTCCGACGGGCGCGCGAGCATTCAGACGACGATCAGGGGCGTCCTCTTCGAGGGCGACAACATGGACGACCTGGGCGCGCTGTCCGGCGAGCCGCCCGCCGAGCCGTTCGCCTTCCGCGAGGGAGGCTTGTGCGACTGCCTCCTGGAGTGGGCCGAGCCGCTGCCGGTCGTCGTCAGAGGGGAGGGCACGCGCGCGGGGACGCTGCACTGCGCCCTGCACCTCGGTGACTTCCCCGGGTCGGAACTCGCCGACCAGACCTTCCGTGCCGTCCTGCGCCTCGACGGGCGCGACTACCCCGCCGGCGACGACTGCGACAGCTACGAGAGCGCCCTCCACGAGATCCAGCGCAACCTGCCGTCCGGCGTCCGCATCAAGGCGTGCGTCTCCTGCGCCTGGTCCGACTATCCCCCCGGCGCGTGCGCGCTGATGGGTGATCTGGCGTGCTTCCGGGACGCGAAGGACGCGTATCGCCGGGTCACCGGCAAACAGGGCCCGAACGGCATCTTCACGTGCCTGGAGCAGCGTACGGAGTTCGTGCAGGAGACCTGGGTGTGCGAGCAGTTCGAGGACCGGGTGGGGGACGTGGGGTACCGGGGAGCGTTTCCCGCGCCGAGATGGCCGTGACCCCCTGCTGAGCTCCCCCTCACCCCCTCCCCGGCCCCCCGAACAGCTCCACCGCCGCCCGCACCTGCGACAGCCCCCGCGACAGCGCGCTCACCGACCCGATCGCCCCCGCGAGCGCGAGCAGCGAGTTCCGCAGCCGCGGGACCTCCGGCGTGCCGTGCGCCGTCATCGCCGCCAGCGCGGCCAACTCGTCCTCGGCGATCGCCCGGTCGGGGAACTCCGCGGGATGCGCGGCGAGTTCGCGGCGCAGGCGGGAGACCGCCGTACGTAACTCGGTGACTCTGGGATCCTCGTCGGTCACTTCCCTCTGCCCCACGCTCCGCAGCACCGCTTCGCCTCCCCCTCGCGCCCTGACGCCCCGAGAAGGCGAGGGCCGTCTCAGGACGCGGGCCAGTAAACGCCACCCGTACGGCGCGGCGCCACACAAAGGACGGAAAATCAGCCCCTCGCGCACACGCGCGGGAGGGCCGGTCCAGGTATGCAGGAGGGATGACGCACAACGAAGAGCAGGTCGCCGGTCTGGTGCTCGCGGCGGGCGGCGGCCGGCGCCTCGGCGGGCGCCCCAAGGCACTGCTCACGCACCGGGGCCGCCCGCTGGTGGAACACGCCGTGGCGACACTCCGTACGGCGGGTCTCGCGCGCGTGCACGTCGTCGTGGGCGCCGCCGCCGGCACCGTACGGAACACGGCCCGTCTGGACGGCTGTGTGCTCGTCGAGAACCCGGCGTGGGAGGAGGGCATGGGGTCCTCGCTGCGGGCCGGGCTGGAGTCGGTCGCGCTCACGCGCGCGGGTGCGGTGCTCGTGTCGCTGGTGGACCAGCCGGGGATCGGCCCGGAGGCGGTGCGGCGGGTGCTGGCGGCGTACGAGGGCGCGGGGTCGCTGGTGTCGGCCGCCTACGACGGGGTACGCGGCCATCCGGTGCTGTTCGGGTCGGCGCACTGGGCGGGGGTCGCGGAGGCCGCTACGGGGGATCAGGGGGCTCGGGCGTACCTCAGGGCGCACGAGGTGCGGCTCGTGGAGTGCGGGGACGTGGCTCAGGCGTACGACATCGACGTCGAGGCGGATCTGGGGCGGCTGGAATCAACAGAGCATTGAAGTTCCACGATGAGGAAACTATTATCCATTACACAGAATTATCCTCGCGAAGGAAGTGACCGCACATGTCCGCACCGGCGCCGTCCCCGCTGACCCTCGTCGACGTCGAGCCCCTGCCCCGGCAGGAGGAGGTCCTGACGGACGCGGCGCTCGCTTTCGTGGCGGAGCTGCACCGGCGCTTCACCCCCCGCCGGGCCGAACTCCTCGCCCGGCGCGCGGAGCGCCGCGCCGAGATCGCCCGCACCTCCACGCTGGACTTCCTCCCGGAGACGGCCGCGATCCGCGCGGACGACTCGTGGCGGGTCGCCCCCTCCCCCGCCGCCCTCGACGACCGCCGCGTCGAGATCACCGGCCCCACCGACCGCAAGATGACGATCAACGCCCTCAACTCGGGCGCGAAGATCTGGCTCGCGGACTTCGAGGACGCCTCGGCGCCGACGTGGGAGAACGTGGTCCTCGGCCAGCTCAACCTGTCCGACGCCTACACCCGCAGCATCGACTTCACGGACGAGCGCACCGGCAAGTCGTACGCCCTGCGCCCCGACGCCGAACTCGCCACGGTCGTCATGCGCCCGCGCGGCTGGCACCTGAACGAGCGCCACCTCGTGGACGCGGACGGCGAGCAGGTCCCGGGCGCCTTCGTGGACTTCGGCCTGTACTTCTTCCACAACGCGCAGCGGCTCATCGACCTCGGCAAGGGCCCGTACTTCTACCTCCCGAAGACCGAGTCGCACCTCGAAGCCCGCCTGTGGAACGAGGTGTTCGTCTTCGCGCAGGACTACGTCGGCGTCCCGCAGGGCACGATCCGCGCGACCGTCCTGATCGAGACCATCACCGCGGCCTACGAGATGGAGGAGATCCTCTACGAACTCCGCGACCACGCCTCGGGGTTGAACGCGGGCCGCTGGGACTACCTGTTCTCCATCGTGAAGAACTTCCGTGACGGCGGGGAGAAGTTCATCCTCCCGGACCGCAACCTGGTCACAATGACGGCCCCGTTCATGCGCGCGTACACCGAACTCCTCGTCCGCACCTGCCACAAGCGCGGCGCGCACGCGATCGGCGGCATGGCGGCGTTCATCCCGTCCCGCCGGGACGCGGAGGTCAACAAGGTCGCCTTCGAGAAGGTCCGCGCCGACAAGGACCGGGAGGCGAACGACGGTTTCGACGGCTCCTGGGTCGCCCACCCCGACCTGGTCCCGATCGCCCTGGAGTCCTTCGACCGGGTCCTCGGCGAGAAGCCGAACCAGAAGGACCGCCTCCGCGAGGACGTCCACGTCGAGGCCGCCGACCTCATCGCGATCGACTCCCTCGACGCGAAGCCGACGTACGACGGACTCGTCAACGCCGTTCAGGTGGGCGTGCGTTACATCGAGGCGTGGCTGCGCGGGCTCGGCGCGGTCGCCATCTTCAACCTCATGGAGGACGCGGCCACCGCCGAGATCTCCCGCTCGCAGATCTGGCAGTGGATCGACGCGGGCGTGGAGTTCGAGAACGGCCACAAGGCGACCGCGGACCTGGTCCGGACGATCGCCGCCGACGAACTGACCGCGATCAAGGCCGAGTTGGGCGAGGACGCCTTCGACTCCGGTCACTGGCAGCAGGCTCACGACCTGCTGCTCCAGGTCGCGCTCGACGACAATTACGCGGACTTCCTGACGCTGCCCGCCTACGAGCAGCTCAAGGGCTGAGCCTCACAAACACCAAGCCTCACAAGGGCTTCGAGCGTTCCGAGTGGCCCAGGGTCTTCCCCGGGGCCACTCGGTCGCGTACGGCCTTCTTCACGGCCGTCGGCTCGGGGAAGCCGTGCTCGCGCCGGTCCCAGACGACCTCGTCGTTCGCCCGGACGACGAACACCCCGCCCGTGCCCGGCTTCAGCGCGAGTTCCGTCAGCTCGCCCTCGAACGTGGTGAGCAGCTCCTGCGCGAGCCAGGCGGCCCGGGGCAGCCAGCGGCACTGGGTGCAGTACTCGATCTCGACACGGCCACTCATCCGAAATGCACCGACCCATCCTGTTCGACCGCGGGCTTGCCGTGCAGGTCGGGGACCTGCTTCAGCCACGCGGGGCGTCCTTTCCGGTTCGCCGCCGCGCGCAAGGCGTTCTCGGCGGCGAGTTCCTCCCGGGTGGGGAAGTCGGTGGGCAGCCACGCCGCGGAGGCGCGGACGCGGGCGTGCAGGTAGGCGACGTACGCCTCCCTGGCCTCGGCGGGCGTCGCGAAGTCCTCGGTGAGCCAGGCGTCGGGGACCTCGGCGACGATCGTCCGGAGCAGCTCTTCGGTGACTTTCGGGGCGAGATCGGCGTCGGCGGCGCGGACGTCGGGGGCGTACGTGCCGAGGGCGTGGTGGCGGAAGTCGTACGCCTTCTCGGGTTCCGAGGCGTCCCAGCGGTGGTGGAAGACGAGGGCGGCGCCGTGGTCGATGAGCCACAGGCGCGGCTCGGCGGTACCCAGGGTGGGCCAGACCATCAGGTTCGAACTGTGCACCGTGCGGTCGACGTTGACGGTGAGCGCGTCCAGCCAGACGACCCGGCCGGCCTCCAGGGAGTCGACCTCGAACGCCTTCGCGACGTCCGGGGTGAAGTCCCGCGCGCCCGGCAGGTAGTCCATGCCGAGGTTGACTCCGGCGCTCGCCGCGTGCAGGTCGCGGACCTCCTGGTGCGGTTCCTCGCCGGCGATCGCCGGGTCGAAGTGGACCAGCACCAGTTCCGGGAACCGCAGCCCCAGCGCCCGCGCCAGCTCGCCCACGATCACCTCGGCGACCAGCGCCTTGCGGCCCTGCGCGGAGCCGGTGAACTTCACGACGTACGTCCCCAGGTCGTCGGCCTCGACGACACCGGGCACGGAACCGCCCGACCTGAGGGGGGTCACATAGCGGACGGCAGTCACTTCGCGCAGCACACGGGCCAGCCTAAGGGGCCAGGTCAGGGGCTGGCCAGCGGGTTCGGGAGCGGCAGGTAGCGGGCGTCCGCGCCGTCCGCGCCCGTCCAGCGCAGCAGGAGGTTCGTCTTGCCGGGGAGCGTCGGGGCCGACAGGAGCGCCCTCGCCTCGGGGAGGTCGTGGCGCGCGAACTCCTCGCGTACGGCGGGCCAGGGGGCGAAACCCGGGTGGTGTTCGGCGAGGGCGGCGGCGGTCTCGGCGAGGTGGTTGACGACGAGCGTGTACACGAGGCGCTCCCAGCCGGCCGGGCGGTCCACGTCCGTGAGGAGCTTGACGCCCTCCGCGTCGCGGTAGAGGGCGCGTACGGGGGTGCCGTCGCTGTCCACGGCGATCAGCGTGTTCTGCGCGTGCGCTTCGAGGACGACGCCCTCGGCGAAAGCCGTCAGCGCCGGGGGGACGACGGCCCTCAGGTACGCCGTCCACCAGCCCCCGGGGTCGGGCGTGGCGGCGAGCGGGCTGCCGTCGAAGCCCTCCGTGAGGCCGGCCGCGAGGAGGGGGGTCGCGCCGAGGCCGCCGAAGCCGTCGCGGACCAGGACGGCGAGCTCCTCGAACGCGAAGGCGGCCGTGCGGTAGCCCCGGTCGCTGAGCCAGACGCCGGGCAGCGCGCGGGCCGCCGCCTCGTCGGTGCGGCGGAGTTTGCGCAGGTCGTGGGCCCAGAGGCGGCGGATGTCGTTGGTGATCCGGACGTCCAGGCTGAACTTGAGGAACAGGTCGCGCGCGGGGCTGTAGACGGTGCGGATCGCGGCCGTCGGCCAGGCGTCGGGGGTGGTGGTCCCGAGCCGGATCAGGCGCTTCTCGTCGAACGCCCGCCGCAACGTCTCGGTCTCGCCGAGCAGTCCGAGCTGCCAGGGATGCGCGGGAAGAAGCCGGTACCCGGGCGGGGCCTCCCCGAGCGCGTCCAGCGCGGACACGTCCCCCTCCTCGACGACCAGATCCTCCCTGACGCCGAGCAACGTGAGCGGAAACGCCGCGTACGCCTCCGGCGCGTACGGCAGCCACGCCGCCGCCGGACCACCACCGCGCGCCTTCGGGGCAGGGTGGTAGGGGTGACCGGTGACGAGACACTGCTCGGAACGGCGGTACGGGTCCTCCGGCGCGGCAGCGTCCACACGGGCCGCGAGGACAGCGGCGACGACCTCCCGGCTGTCGAGCATCTCGGCGGGGAGGCCGGGGTTGTCGAGGCCGGTGTGGAGGCGGAGTTCCTCGGCGACGAGGCGGACGAGGGCGGGGTGGTCGAGGGGGTGGGCGGGGGCCGGGTCGGAGGCGGGGCCGGCGGGCCTGTCGGGGCGAGAGCCACCGGCCGACTCCACGCCGGGGCCACCGACCAACTCCGGCTCCGTCGGCCTGCGTTCACCCCGCACCCGCAGCAGCCGTCCGCTCGGCAACCGGTGCACACCCGGTTCGGGCATCGGCCGGGCGACCTCCCGCAGAAGGCAGTTCAGCAGCGGCGCGGCGGCGTACGCGTCAGCGGAGGGGGGGCGGACAGTCACTCGGTGCACTCGTTCTCTACGGTCCTTGCGGGCGGGGGACGATCAGTATCGCCGTCGCCACAGCCTGCCATGACACTCTCCGTACGCTTCCCTGTCCCCTGGTGAAACGCCCTCTCCCCCGCAAGGAGCCCGTCCGTGCCCCGTCCCCCCGCCGCCGAGGCCGCCATCGCGGCCGAACTGGCCGTCCACCGGCCGGACCTCGGCCCCCGGTACACGGCCGAGCTGCCCGGCGCACGCGCCGCCGTCCTGACCCGGCTGTGGCGCGCGCTCACGCACGAGCCGCTCCCGTGGATCACGGCCCACGACCCGTCCGCCGAGACCCTGCGCCTCAGGGACGGCCGCCGCCTGCACGGCCCGCGCGCGGACCCGTTCGCGACGGAGGCGTACGTCACCGTCGTGCATCTGGACGATGCCGCGTACGACGATCCCGCGCGCCTGATGACGGACCTGGCGGTGCCGCACTCGGCGGCGTTCGCGGCCGAACTCGCGCACAGTACGGCGTCGTTGGCGCTGTCCCGGGCGAACCGGGCGGCGCCCGGCGAGGGTCGGCCCGCCACGGACTGGGAGTGGGAGCAGCGCGTGGTGGACGGCCACCCGTACCACCCCAACTGCCGTTCACGGCCCGGCTTCTCGGTCGCCGAGCAGCTCGCGTACGGCCCGGAGCACCGCCAGGACGTACGGCTGAGCCTGGTCCCCGTCCCGGTGGAGGAGTGCTCGGTGTCGGGCGAGTGGCCGGAGGATATGCGGGACGGGACACGCCTGTTGATCCCGGCGCACCCCTGGCAGGCCCGGCACGTCCTGAAGCGCACCGCGGACACGGGCCTCACCGCGCACCCCTTGATGTCCCTGCGCACCCTCGCCCTCCCGGACGGCGGACCGCACGTCAAGACCGCGCTCAGCGCCCGCCTCACCTCCTCCGTGCGGGACATCTCGATCGGCTCGGTCCTCGCCTCGGCGACCCTCTCGGCGTTCGCGGAGACGGTCGCGGCCCGCACGGACGGCCTCCTCCACGTCACCCGCACGCCGGGCGCGGCGACGGCCAACTCCCCTGATCTGGCGGCCGTCTGGCGCGAGTCGCCGCAGCGGTACGAGGCCCCGGGCGAGCGCATCGTGCCGGTGGCGGCGCTCCCGGCCACCGAACTCCCCGCCCGTCCCGGCTGGTTGACGGACCTCGCCCGCCTCTGCCTGACGGTGGGCCTGCAACTCCTGGACCTGGGCGTGGCGTTGGAGGCGCACGGCCAGAACCTCCTGGTGGTCCTCTCCGAGGAGGGCGCCCCGCTGCGGCTGGTCTACCGGGATCTCGCGGACATCAGGGTCAGCCCGACTCGCCTGGCCCGCAGCGGAATCCCCCTCCCCGGCCTGCCCGAGCGGATCCTCACGGACGACGTGACCGCCCTGCGCAGCAAGCTGTTCGGCTCGCTGGTGGCGGGCGCGCTCGGCTCGACGGCGGGCGGCCGTACGGCGCTGGCGGGGGCGCTGGAGGCGGCGCTCCCGGATCTGCCGGCCACGCCCGACCTCGTGGCGCTGCGTGAACAGCCGCTGCCCACCAAGGCGTTGACGTCGATGCGGCTGTCGCCGGGGGCGGCCGGGGACCAATGGGCGGCGCTGCCCAACCCGTTGAAGAACTGACCGCGCTTCCGCAGGCGTTGTTTCCGCGGGCGTTCCCCGGGGTTGTCCCGAAAGCCCCCTGCCGGGGCCCGTTTTGAAGCGGAGCGTCCCCGCTCCATAAGATCCGTCGATGATCAGATCACAACGGCTGGCGGCAGGGGTCTTCGCTCTGCTCGCCTCGCTCGCGGCCGGGCTCGCGTTCCCGACCGCGGCGGCGGCCGACGAAACCACCGCCCTCTCGCCCAAGGTCGACCTGGTGCTCGACGTCAGCGGCTCCATGCGGACGAAGGACATGGACGGCGGGACGCGGATGGCCGCGGCCAAGCAGGCGTTCAACGAGGTCCTCGACGCGACCCCGGAGACCGTCCTGCTCGGCATCCGCACGCTCGGCGCCAACTACCCGGGCGACGACCAGAAAACGGGCTGCAAGGACACCTCGCAGCTCTACAAGGTCGGCCCGCTGGACCGCACCGAGGCGAAGGCGGCGGTGGCGACGCTCTCCCCGACCGGCTGGACGCCGATCGGCCCGGCACTGCTCGCGGCGGCCGACGACCTGGAGGGCGGCACCGGTTCGAAGCGGATCGTGCTGATCAGCGACGGCGAGGACACCTGCGCACCGCTGGACCCCTGCGTGGTGGCCCGGGAGATCGCGGCCAAGGGCATCGGGCTGACCATCGACACGCTGGGCCTGGTGCCCAACACGAAGATGCGCCAGCAGCTCAGCTGTATCGCGGAGGCGACCGGCGGGACGTACACGTCGGTCGAGCACACCACCGAACTCACCGACAAGGTCAACCAGTTGGTGGACCGGGCGGCGGCGCCGGTGGTGACGCCGGTCGCGACCGAGGGCGGGGCGACCTGTGCGAGCGCGCCGGTCCTCAAGTCCGGGCTGTACACGGACCGTACGGAGTTCGCGCAGCAGCGCTGGTACAAGGTCGAGGTCAAGCCGGGCCAGGAGCTGCGGAGTTCGGTGAGCGTGTCGGCGGACCGGGCGGTGAACCCCAACTACGGGCTGCTGGTGCGGGCGGTGACGCTGAGCGGGCGCGAGATCGTGCGCGGCGAGGCGTCGGGCACGGGCCGGACGGACGTGCTGTCCACGGGACTTCGCTACCCGAAGGAGGAGAGCGACGAGGACGACGCGCCGGCCGAGACGGTGTGTGTCCAGGTCACCAACTCCTTCTCCCCGGCCGCCGGGGTGAAGACGACGCCGGGTCTGCCGCTGGAGCTGACGGTGGACGTGGTGGACGCGCCGTCGCAGGCGAGTGACGTCGCGTCGTTCGGCCTCGGGCGCGGCTGGTGGCTGCTGGGCGTGCTGGTGCTCGTCGGTTTCCTGGCGGGTGTGCTGTGGGGCTGGCTGTCGCGCTGGCGTGTCGCGGTCTGGAGGACCAACTAATGCGTGCTGCACGACTGTTGGGCGTCGCCCTGCTGACGCTGGGCCTCGCCGCGGCGCCGGCCGCCGCCGACTCCCCGTCCCCGAGCCCGTCCGACGAGGCGAAGGTGCCGACCTCGGCGGGCACGTCGTTCCGTACGGCGGCGGAGATCGAGCAGGGCCGGACGGCCACGGCCAGCGGCTCGACCGGCGACTACATGTACTGGTCCTTCCCGGCCGACGCGGGCCAACGCCCCACCGTCAAGGCCACGTTGAAGCTCCCGGAGGCCCACACCGGCCAGACCTGGCAGCTCGACGTGTACGACGGCCTGCGCCGCCGTCAGGCGTGTCAGTACGGCGCGCAGACGCACACCGCCGCGCAGGGCACCGCCTCACTCGAACTCGCCTGCGTGCTGCGGACGGTGCGGTCCTGGTCGGAGCCGTGGGCCAACGACCCGCTGCCCGGCACGTACTACGTCCGCCTCACGACCGTCGGCGTGAAGACCGCCGACCTCGGGCTGCCGGTCTCCGCCGAACTCCGGGTGGACTCCAAGAACATCGGCGGCGCGGCGGCGGTCGACGGTTCGCTCTCCGAGCCGCTGGTGCCCGGCATCTCGGTCACCAAGGCGCAGGACGATTCCAAGGCGTCGCTGTTCAGCCTGGAGCCCGAGGACGGGTGGGCGTCCGGCTGGTGGTCGAGTCGCTGGGTGTGGACGGGGATCGGCGCGATCCTCGCCGCGCTCGCGGGGATCGGCGGGTACACGCTGACCCGGGGTACGGGGCGGCCGTCCCGGGTGCCGCCGGGGGCGTGACCGTCACCTGAGGGATCGCTTGTCTGAGGGATCGTCAGGATGCCCACTGCTCAAGGGCGGTGGGCATCTCGCGTTTCACGCCTCCCGCAGCGCCTTCGCGATGGTCCCCTCGCCGCTCACCTCGACGCGTCCGGCGCGTACGGCGTCCTGGAGGGTCAACTCCCCTTGCGCTATGGCCGTACAGGTCTCCGTGTCGAGGACGAGACCGGCGTCGGCCTCGACGGGGGCGACGCCGTCGCCGTACACCGGGCCGTCCTGCTCGCCGACGTACAGGTGGAACTCGCCTTCGTCCAGGTGGACCTGGACGACGCCCTCGCCCTCCAGGGCGCGGGTGAGGGGGAGGGCGAACCAGTGGGCGCGGACCGCGTCGGTGGGGCGGCGGTCCTGAAGTTCCCGCTCGCCCCAGGTGCCGAGCGCCTGGAGGACCGGGAGCAACTCGCGGCCGCGCGGGGTGAGTTCGTACACGTACGCCGCGCCGGGCGGGGGGAGCTTGCGGCGGCCCGCGATGCCGTCGCGTTCCATGTCCTTCAGCCGGGAGGCGAGGACGTCCGTGCTGACGCCGGGGAGGTCGGCGTGCAGGTCGGTGTAGCGGCGCGGGCCGGCGAGCAGCTCCCGGACGATCAGCAGGGTCCAGCGGTCGCCGACGACGTCGAGGGCGCGCGCGGCGGAACAGTACTGGTCGTAGCTTCGGCGAGGTGACATGCGACGCAGTCTAGACATGTTGTTGGACTTTCCAAGCTCCCACTTGGTAAAACCAAGCAACACGAGTTCCCGGAGGGACGCATGGAGTTCCGGCAGTCGAACAAGCTCAGCGAGGTCTGCTACGAGATCCGCGGGCCGGTGATCGAGCACGCCAACGCGCTGGAGGAGGCAGGGCACAGCGTCCTGCGCCTCAACACCGGCAACCCCGCGCTCTTCGGGTTCGAGGCACCCGAGGAGATCGTCCAGGACATGATCCGGATGCTCCCCCAGGCGCACGGCTACACCGACTCGCGCGGCATCCTCTCCGCGCGGCGCGCGGTCGCCCAGCGCTACCAGAACCTCGGCCTCGAAGTCGACGTCGACAGCGTCTACTTGGGCAACGGCATCTCCGAGCTGATCTCGATGGCCGTCCAGGCGCTCGTCGAGGACGGCGACGAAGTCCTCATCCCCGCGCCGGACTTCCCCCTCTGGACCGCCGTCACCACCCTGGCGGGCGGCAAGGCCGTGCACTACGTCTGCGACGAGGGCTCCGACTGGAACCCCGACCTCGCCGACATGGCGTCGAAGATCACCGACCGCACCAAGGCCGTCGTGATCATCAACCCCAACAACCCGACGGGCGCGGTCTATCCGAAGGAAGTCATCGAGGGCATCCTCGACCTCGCCCGCCGCCACGGCCTGATGGTCTTCGCCGACGAGATCTACGACCAGATCCTCTACGACGACGCCGTCCACCACTCCACCGCGGCCCTCGCGCCCGACCTCGTCGTCCTGACGTTCTGCGGCCTCTCCAAGACGTACCGCGTGGCGGGCTTCCGCTCCGGCTGGCTGGTGGTGACCGGCCCCACCCAGCACGCGAAGAACTACCTTGAGGGCCTCACGATGCTGGCGTCCATGCGCCTGTGCGCCAACGCGCCCGCGCAGTACGCCATCCAAGCGGCCCTCGGCGGACGCCAGTCCATCAACGACCTCACCGCCCCCGGCGGCCGCCTCTACGAACAACGCGACATCGCCTGGCGCAAGTTGAACGAGATCCCCGGCGTCTCCTGCGTCCGCCCCAAGGGCTCCCTCTACGCCTTCCCCCGCCTCGACCCCAAGGTCTACCCCATCCACGACGACGAGAAATTCGTCCTCGACCTCCTGCTCCGCGAAAAAATCCAGGTGGTCCAGGGCACGGGCTTCAACTGGCCCACCCCGGACCACTTCCGCATCCTGACCCTGCCGCACGCGGACGACCTGGAGGCGGCGATCGGGAGGATCGGACGGTTCCTCAGCGGGTACCGGCAGTAGGGGAATCCCCACGCCACTTCAGCGCGACCTCGCACCAAGTCGCGGCCCGGGACGCGGCCGTGGAGCATCGCGTTCGTAGCGAAGTGGTGGGTGGGGGGCGGCCGGCGTGAAGTGGGTCGACTGACCCGCCCCTTTGTCAGACCCACGCCGTAGCCTTCTGAGCAGGAGAGGAGGTACGACGTGATACGACCGCCGACCACCGCTCAGCGGCGTGTGATCGACGCCGCCGAGCCGGTCACCGGACGGCTGAAGGGGACGGCCGCGCAGCTCGACGCGCTGGTGAAACGGGGGCTCGCGTTCCGGCATCCTCGGCCGCCGCACGATCACTTCCTGACTCCGGCGGGCCAGCGGGTGCGGGAGGAGCCCGTCCAGCGGACGGCCGCTCCCGCACCGCCTCCGGACACCGGCGTCTTCGCGGCCCGCGTCGGGGGCGAGGAGGCGCCGCCCGCGACCACCCCCGCCCGGGTCCGCGAGGTGCACAGCGCCTGGCAGGGCCTGCTGGAGCTGCGCCGGATGACCGATCCGGACGGCGACACGACCCGCCCGTGCGCCTGGGAGCGCGCGAACCTCGTCCGCGCCGCCGCGCTGGCCCTGGAGGCGGCGGACCGGCGTCCCGCAGGACCGGACGGCGACGGGTACCGGGTACGGGCGACGCCACAGCCGGAGGCGGTCGCGGTGTACGGGCCGGAGGCCGCCGCGTGCGCGCAGGCGCTGGAGGCGGCCGGGTGGCAGGTGAGCGAGCACACCGACCCACGGTCCCGGGAGCGGTATCTGCTGGCGTCGCCCAGGAGGAGGTGAGAGCGGCCCGCCCCCGCCGCGACCCCCGCCAACCTCCGCGCCCCCGCCCCTCACCCCGCCGCGATCCCCGCCAACCTCCGCGCCTCCGCCCTGGTGGCCCGCGCAATCGCGTCCTCGTCCACCGTCAGCAACCGCCCCTCCTCCACGATCTGACGCCCGTTCACGAACGACGCCGTCACCGGAGCCGCCGCCCCGAAGACCAGCGCGGTCACCGGATCGGCGATCGAGGCGTGGGCCAGCGTGTCGAGGCGCCACAGCACGAGGTCCGCCAGCTTGCCGGGTTCAAGGGAGCCGATCTCCCGGGAACGGCCCAGGACTTGGGCACCTCCGTACGTACCGAGCCGCAGCGCCTGCCGCGCGTTCAGCGCAGCCTCCCGATGCGCCCCCAGCCGGTTGATCAGCAGCGCGTTGCGCAACTCCGTGTGGAGTTCCCCGGATTCGTTGGACGCGGTGCCGTCGACGCCGAGACCGACCGGCACCCCCGCCGCCAGCATGTCCGGCACCCGGGCGATCCCGGCGGCCAACCGGGCGTTGGAGGAGGGACAGTGGGCGACACCCGTGCGAGTACGGGCGAACGCCGCGATGTCGGAGTCGTTCATGTGGACGCAGTGCGCCATCCACACGTCCTCGCCGAGCCACCCCGTGGACTCGAAGTAGTCCGTGGGCCCCATGCCGAAGAGTTCGTGGCAGAACTTCTCCTCCTCGACCGTCTCGGAGCCGTGCGTGTGCAGCCGCACCCCGAGGCGACGGGCCAACTCGGCGCCCTGGCGCATGAGTTCGGTGGAGACGGAGAAGGGCGAGCAGGGCGCGACGGCGACCTGGGTCATCGAGTCGAACGCGGGGTCGTGGTGGCGGCGTACCGTCTCCTCGGTCGCCGCGAGGGCCCCGTCCAGCGTCTCGACCGCGAAGTCCGGCGGCAGCCCGCCGTCCGACTCGCCCCGGTCCATCGAACCGCGCGCGAGCGTGAAGCGGACGCCCATGTCCCGCGCGGCGCCGATGATCGCGGCGGAGAGGTCGCCGGTGCCGCGCGGGAAGACGTAGTGGTGGTCCATCGCGGTGGTGACGCCGCCGCGCGCCATCATCGCGAGGGAGCCCTCGGCCGCCGTACGGACCATCGGCTCGTCGATGCGTGCCCAGGTCGGGTAGAGGGCGACGAGCCAGTCGAAGAGGTTGTGGTCGGTGGCCAGGCCCCGGGTGATCCACTGGTAGAAGTGGTGATGGGTGTTGACGAGACCGGGGGTGACGAGATGGCCGGTCGCGTCGATGCGGCGGACGACGTCCGTGAGGCCCTGGGGGGCCGGGCCCGCGGCGAGCGACTCGATGCGGTTGCCGGACAGGACGAGGTGGCCGTCGGCGTACTCGGTGTCGCCGGCGTCCACGGTCGCGATCGCCGCGTTCTCGATGACGATGCGCTCGGACATCACTGAAATCCTTTCCACAACACAACAGTTCACAGATTGGTGAGGTCCACCGGAATCCGCGCCTCGGCGCCGTCCCGCAGGATCGTCGCCTCGATGAGCCCGTAGGGCCGGTCGGCGGCGAAGTACACCTCGTTGTCGTTCTTCAGCCCGAACGGCTTCAGGTCCACGAGGAAATGGTGCTTGTTGGGGAGCGAGAAGCGGATCTCGTCGATCTCGGCGCGGTGTTCGACGACGCGCGCCCCCATCGCGTACAGGGTCTGCTGGAGGGAGAGCGAGTACGTCTCGGCGAACGCTTCGAGGATGTGCCGCTTCGTCTGCTCGTACGACTCCTGCCAGTCCGGCAACTGCCCTTCCTCGCCGGACCAGTTGAAGCGCCAGCGGGCGGCGACGTCGGTCGCGAGGATGCGGTCGTACGCCTCGGGGAGGGTCGTGTACTTGTCCTTGACGTAGCCCCAGAACTCGGAGTTGGTCGAGTTGAGGACGGTGAGGTCCTTCAGGCCCGAGACCACTTCCCATGACGTTCCGTCAAAAGTCACCTGGGCCAGGCGGGTTTCCTGCCCCGTGCGGACGAAGGAGTGCTCGCCCTCCCCCGCGTTCGCGATCCGCTCCCACCCGAACTCCTCGACGCGGACCCGGGCTTGGTGGATCGTCTCCTGCGTGGTGACGAAGTGCCGGGCGAGGTCGATGCCGAACTGCTCGGCGGAGTCGATGCCGTGTTCCTTGGCGAACGCGTACACCGTGTTCTTGGTGGTGTCGGTCGGCAGGACGCTGGCGTTGGAGCCGGAGTAGTGGACCTCGGTCATCTCACCGCTGAGGGAGACGGAGACGTTGAGGTCCTTGATGTGGTGCGTGGCGCCGTCGCGGACTATCCGGACGACTCTGGTCTCGGCCTTGCCGTACTGGTTCTGGCCGAGCAGTGCGCGGGTCATGGGTCCTAGCTCCCTCGGTAGACGGAGTAGCCGAACGGATTCAGCAGCAGCGGTACGTGGTAGTGCTCGCCGGGTCCGACCGCGAACGCGACGGTGACCTCGGGGAAGAACTCGGCGCCGACCTCGAAGACGAGGCGGGCGTGGACGGCTCCCTCGGGCAGCGCCGGGAAGTCCTTGCAGCGGCCGTCGGCGTCGGTCACCGAGGCGCCCGCCTCCTGCCAGTCATCGCCAGAACGCGTAAAAAGCCGCACGGTGACGCCCACTGCCGGGCGCCCGACGGAGGTGTCCAGGATGTGCGTGGACACGGTGCTGGTCATGCGGAATCACCTTCGACGATACGTGCGAGCCTGATGCGGTTGATCTTGCCGAGTTCCCCGCGCACGATCCCGCGTTCGCGCTCCGGCGTGTTCCCGATCCGTTCCCGGGCCGCGTCGCGCAGCTGCCCGCCGGTCAGCCCGGTCGCGCAGATCAGGAAGACATGGCCGAAACGTTCCTGGTAGGCGAGGTTCAGCTCCAGCATCTCGGCCCTCACGGCGGCGTCGGCGTCGGCCATCCCGCGCTGCTCGCGCGCGGACGCCGGGTCGCCGGGGCGGGGTCGCCCTATCGCCGGGTGCCCGGCGAGCGCCTCGTCCAGTCCGGTGTCGTCGAGTTCGTGTACGGCGGCCTCGCCGGCGTCGTACAGGGCTTCGGGGGTGGCGTACGGGCGGGACGCCAGGAGGCGGGCGGTCCAGGCCGTCGCCGCGCACACCTCGTGGAGGGCGGCTCGGGCGGCGGCCTCGGGGAGGGTGTTGAACCGGGTCAGGCCCGGGGGTGGGGGCGTCACGGCGTCAGCTAACGCCGTCGCACGAACGTTCGTCAACAGTTTGTTGAAAATTCTGGGTTACGCCCCACACGTACGCCCATAACAGCGCAACAACGCCCTTTTAGGCGCCTTTCTCCCGGTTCAGGTAGTTGTAGACCGTGAAGCGGCTCACCCCGAGCGCGCTCGCCACCGTCTCCACCCCGTGCCGCACCGCGAACGCCCCCCGCACCTCCAGCGTCCGGACGATCTCCTGCTTGGCCTTGCGGTCGAGGTCGGCCAGCGGTTTCCCGAGCCGGCGCTCCATCGCGGCGAGGATGTGGTCGAGGGAGTCCGCGAGCTGCGGCAGGCGTACGGCGACGGCGTCGGCGCCCGCCCAGGCGAGGACGACGTCGTCGGGGCCCGCCTCGTCGGCCGGGACCAGCTCCCCGCCGATCGCGTCGACCAGCGGTTTCACCGCCGTGATGAAGTCGTCGAGGGGGGCGGCTGGTCCGCTCACACCCCCGCTCGCACCCCCGCTCACACCCCCTCCCCGGCGTTCTCCCCGAGGACGTTGACCTGGAGCGAGACCCGGGTGGCGCCGGCCTGGAGCGCCTCGCGCAGTACGGCGTCCACGGCGCCCAGGACGGCGGGCGCCTCCCCCTCGGCGGTGTTGCCGAACGGGCCGACGTCGACGGTGTCCAGCCCGGCCGCGTCCAGCACCTCGCGGGCCGCGAGCGCGTGCTCGGGCACCTCGTCGAGGTCGAAGGGCTCGGTCGTGAACTCCACTCTCAATCGCACGCGCTCAACCTAACGCGCGGGGGTGCCGGCGCGGCAGCCCTCACTTCGGGCGCCGGCGCCGCGCGCGCTGCCCCGGCGCCTTCTCGTCCCGCACGACGAGGGGCGCGGGGCCCGTACGGTGGCCCGTGCAGCGCGGGCACCAGTACCCGAGGCCGCCGGGGTAGAACCGCCACCCCATCGCGTCGATGTGGGGCACCGCCTTCTCCGACTCGTGGAGGATGTGACCCATGAGGTCCTGCTCGATGTCGGGTCCGGGCTCCGTGATGACCAGCTCGAAGACCGCGCGCGCCTCGCAGTCGCCTCGGTCGCAGCGCAGGTAGAAGCGGACGGGGCCGGGTGCCTTGCCGTCGGACATCAGACTCATACGACCACTGTCCCGGACGGGGGCGGGCGCGCGCAGGGCGTTGCCGAGGCCGCCCGGAAACCGTCACCCCTGACCCCCGTGTGCCAGAATCCCCTTTCCGGCATACGAAAGCGACGCACCCCGGGAGGTGTCGATGAGCTCCGCCGACCGGCGCCACACCGTCAACATCTCGATCCTCTTCACCGACCTCCCTCTCCTCGAACGCCCGGCGGCCGTCGCGGCGAGCGGTTTCCGCGACATCGAGCTGTGGTGGCCGTGGCCCGACACCCCGACGCCGGACCGCCGCGAACTCGACGCCCTGCGTACGGCGATCGGCGCCGCCGGTGTCCGGCTCACCGGCCTCAACTTCTACTCCGGCCGCCTCCCCGGCCCCGACCGGGGCGCCCTGTCGGTCCCCGGCACCGAGTCCGACCGCTTCCGCGCCAACGTCGACGTCGCCGTCGACCTCGCCGGCTCCCTGGGCTGCGGCCTGCTCAACGCGCCGTACGGCAACCGGGTCGAGGGCGTCGACCCCGCCGAACAGGACGCGCTGGCCCTGGAGAACCTCGCGTACGCGGCACGGGCGGCGCACCGGGTGGACGCGACGCTGCTCGTCGAGGCCCTCAACCGGGTCGAGTCACCGAGGTACCCGCTCCACACCGCCGAGTCCGCGGTGGAGGTCGTGAACCGGGTCAACTCCCTTACGGGGCTGGGGAACGCACGCTTCCTGATGGACCTCTACCACCTCGGGGTGAACGGCGAGGACGTCCCCGCCGCGATCGACCGGTACGCCGCACAGATCGGCCACGTCCAGCTCGCCGACGCACCGGGACGCGGGGCCCCCGGCACGGGGTCGCTGCCGCTGGGGACGTGGCTGGACCGGCTGGCGGTGGCTGGATACGACGGGCTCGTGAGCCTGGAGTACAAAGCGGGCGCCGGGGCCTTCGACTGGCTCCGCCGGGCGCCTCACCAGCGTCGTACCTGCGCATAAATGCGTTACCGCACCGGTCGTAGCAGTCGTACGGCAACCTCAAATGAACCTCTGAAGACGCGTCGAGAGGCTTCAACCCGGCCGGAAACAGGGCACATTGAGTGCAGCGGGTCCTGCCGGAACGGGGGCGGCGGGTCCTGCTGACGGGGGACAGCTCGCGGCCGGGACACGGGGGAAACCGGCCGCGAGCGCCGTCGCCGACGGGGGAAGTCGAGGCGGGTTCGGCCTACTCCCCCCGGATCACTCGCCCGACCCGCTGCGACCGGCCCGATATCTCCGGCCCGCTATCCCCCGTACGTCTCCCGCAGCTCGACCTTCCGCACCTTCCCCGACACCGTCATCGGGAACGCGTCCAGGATCTGTACCCGGCTCGGGATCTTGTAGTGGGCCAGGCGGCCCGCGCAGTAGCCCCGGATCTCGTCCAGGGTCGGCGGGTCGTCCGTGTCGCGGGGGATGACGCAGGCCAGGACCTCTTCGCCGTACCGCTCGTGGGGGACGCCGACGATCTGGACGTCCTGGATCTTGGGGTGGGCGTAGAGGAACTCCTCGATCTCGCGGGGGTAGATGTTCTCGCCGCCCCGGATGATCATGTCCTTGATGCGGCCGACGATCTCGACGTAGCCGTCCTCGCGCATGAGCCCGAGATCGCCGGTGTGCATCCAGCGGCCCGCGTCGACGGTCTCGGCCGTCTTCTGCGGCTCGTTCCAGTAGCCGAGCATCACGCTGTAGCCCCGGGTGCACAACTCGCCCGCGCGGCCCCGGGGTTGGGTGACGCCCGTGGCGGGGTCGACGATCTTCACCTCGATGTGCGGGAGGACCCGGCCGACGGTCGCCGTGCGGTGTTCGAGGTCGTCGTCGCGCCGGGTCTGGAGGGAGACGGGGGACGTCTCGGTCATGCCGTAGCAGATGGAGACCTCGGCCATGTGCATCTCGGTGACGACGCGTTTCATCACCTCGACGGGGCAGGGGGAGCCGGCCATGATGCCGGTGCGCAGGGACGTGAGGTCGTAGGACGCGAAGTCGGGGAGGTTCAACTCCGCGATGAACATGGTGGGGACGCCGTAGAGGGAGGTACAGCGCTCCTGCTGGACCGCGCGGAGGGTGGCGGCGGGGTCGAAGGAGGGGGCCGGGATCACCATGCAGGCGCCGTGCGAGGTGGCCGCCAGGTTGCCCATGACCATGCCGAAGCAGTGGTAGAAGGGCACGGGGACGCAGATCCGGTCCTGCTCGTCGTACCCCAGTAACTCCCCCACGGAGTAACCGTTGTTGAGGATGTTGTGGTGCGAGAGCGTGGCCCCCTTGGGGAACCCCGTCGTGCCGGACGTGTACTGGATGTTGATCGGGTCGTCGCAGGACAACCCGGCCTCCCGGTCGAGGAGTTCGCTGCGCGGCACGGGCCCGCCACGCGCGACGAACTCCGCCCAGCCGGGGTCCCCGAAGTACACGGCTTCCCTCAAGTCGGGGCAGCGGCCCCGGACTTGCTCGATCATCGCCCGGTAGTCGCTGCCCTTGTGGGCGACCGAGGCGAACAGCAGCGAGACCCCGGCCTGGTCGAGGACGTAGGCGACCTCGTGCGTGCGGTACGCGGGGTTGATGTTCACCAGGACCGCGCCGACCCGGGCGGTCGCGTACTGCACGAGCACCCACTCGGGGGCGTTGACCGCCCAGACCCCGACCCGGTCCCCCTCGCCGACCCCGCTCGCGAGCAGCGCGCACGCCAGCTCCTCGACGTCGGCGGCGAATTCGGCGTACGTCCAGCGCCGCCCGGACGGCACGTCGACGAGCGCCTCCCGCGAGCCCCAGCGCGCCACGGCCCGGTCGAGGTTGACCCCGATGGTGTCCCCGAGGAGAGACCCGGAACCGGCACCGTGGGCGTAGGACAGGGCGGCCCCCGAAGAGCCGACGGCCCCGGCACCGAGAAGCCCGCCCGGCACCACCCCCGCCGGCCCGCCGCCTGCCACCACGCCCTGCGAACTCCCGTCCCCCGCCCCCGGCTTCACCGGTGGTCCTCTTCCCGGTACTCGTTCGCCGACCCCTCCGCCGTGGCCTCCCGAAGCTCTATCCGCCGGATCTTCCCCGACACCGTCTTCGGCAGCGGCGCGAACTCCAGCCGCTTGATCCGCTTGTAGGGCGCGAGCACCTTCCGCGAGTGCGCGAAGAGCAGCGCGGCCGTCCCGGGCCCGGGCTCCCACCCGGCGGCGAGCACCACGTACGCCTTGGGCACCGCGAGCCGTACCTCGTCCGGCGCCGGAACCACCGCCGCCTCGGCGACCGCCTCGTGCTCAAGGAGCGCGCTCTCCAGCTCGAACGGCGAGATCTTGTAGTCGCTGGCCTTGAAGACGTCGTCGCTGCGCCCGATGTACGTCAGGTACCCGTCGGCGTCGCGGGAGGCGACGTCCCCGGTGCGGTAGTAGCCGCCCGCCATCGCCTCGGCCGTGCGGTCGGCGTCGCCGTGGTAGCCGGTCATGAGGCCGACGGGACGGCCGGCGAGGTCGAGGGCGATCTCGCCCTCGGTGACGCCGGGTGCGCCGGAGACGGGGTCGAGCAGCTCGACCCGGTAGCCGGGGCTGGGCCGTCCCATGGAGCCGGTCTTGAGGGGCTGGCCGGGGCTGTTGGCGACCTGGACGGCCGTCTCGGTCTGCCCGAACCCGTCCCGGACGGTGAGGCCCCAGGACCGCCGTACCTGCTCTATCACTTCGGGGTTGAGGGGTTCCCCGGCGGCGACGGCCTCGCGCGGGGGGGTGCGCAGCTGTGCGAGGTCGGCCTGGATGAGCATGCGCCAGACGGTGGGCGGCGCGCAGAACGTGGTGACCCCGGCCCGGTCCATCTCCGTCATCAGCCGACTCGCGTCGAACCGGGCGTAGTTGAAGATGAAGACGGTCGCCTCGGCGTTCCAGGGGGCGAAGAGGTTGGACCAGGCGTGCTTGGCCCAGCCGGGCGAGGAGATGTTGAGGTGGACGTCGCCGGGCTTGAGGCCGATCCAGTACATGGTCGCCAAGTGCCCGATGGGGTAGGACGCGTGGGTGTGCTCGACCAGTTTGGGGCGGGCGGTGGTGCCGGAGGTGAAGTAGAGCATCAGCGGGTCGTCGGCGAGGGTCTCGCCGTCGGGGGTGAACTCGGCGGAGGCGGCGCCGGCTTCGGCGTACCCGAGCCAGCCGTCGACCGTTTCGCCGACCGCGATCCTCGTGTAACGGCCGGGCACCTCCTCGAACTTGGCGGCATCGGCGGAGCGGACGATGACGTGCCGGACGCGGCCCCGTTCGACGCGGTCGCGCAGATCCGCCGGTCCCAGCAGGGGAGTTGCCGGGATGACGACGGCGCGCAGCTTCATCGCGGCGAGCGCGATCTCCCACAACTCGGTCTGGTTGCCCAGCATCACGAGGACGCGGTCCTCGGCGCGCACGCCCCGCGCGCGCAGCCAGTTCGCGGTCCGGTCGGAGCGGTGCGCCAACTCGGCGAAGGACAGCTTCTGTTCGGTGCCGTCCTCCTCGACGATGTGCAGCGCGGTGCGGTCGTTGCCGGCGGCGATCGCGTCGAACCAGTCGAGGGCCCAGTTGAAGCGCTGGGGGCGCGGCCAGGTGAACCCGGCGTACGCGGTGGCGTAGTCCTCGCGGTGGGCGAGCAGGAAGTCCCGGGCTCTGCGGAATTCCGTAGCGGAACCGGCATACGGGGCAGACGAGTTGGAATCGGCGGAAACCCGCACGGAGAACGAATCCTTCGTCACCATCTGCACTCCTTCGATCCACGGAGAGTGTTCCTCCGGTTCACTCCCGCTCCGTACCGGTCCATTGCCCGGCGGCACTCTGCCATCGTGTAATCCGTGATGCAGGTCTCACTACCCCCGAACGGGGGTGTGCGCGGCGACGGAGCCGTAGAAAGAGGCGGGTGCAGGGTGGGAGCGGACGCGTCGGGAACGACGGAGATTCATGGCGCGCTCGTCCGGCTGCGGCGGACCACCGGATTGCCGGTGGCGTTCGGCGGGCCGGCCGAGCCGGGTCAGCGGCGGATGCGGATCACGGAGATGAGCGGCGCGGCGACGGCCTCGCTGCACGGTCTCGCGGTGACCGCCGGGTACGGCCTCGGCGGCAAGACCCTCGCCCTGGCCCGGCCGATCGCGGTGAGCGACTACTCGGTCTCGCGGCAGATCAGCCACGAGTACGACGTCGCGGTCGCCGAGGAGGGCATCCGGTCGGTCCTCGCGGTGCCGATCGTGGTGCGCCGCCGGGTGCGCGGCGTGCTGTACGGGGCGCTGCGCACCGCGATGCCGCTGGGCGACCGGACGCTGGTCGCGGCGGTGGACGTGGCGCGGGACGTCGAACAGGCGCTGGTGGTCCAGGACGAGGCGCGTTCGCTGCTGGAGGCGGCGCGGCCGGTCACCGAGCCGGGGCGCCCGGCGGACGCGGCGCAGTGGGAGCAGGTCCGGGAGGCGCACGCGGCGCTGCGGGCGCTGGCCCCCCGGATCACGGACCCGCAGCTGCGGGCCGAACTTCTCGCCGCGTGCGGGCTGTTGACATTGAGCACCGAGCAGGCGGAAACCGTAGAAAGCGGTACCACGCTCGCCCCGCGCGAGCTGGACGTCCTCGCCTGCGTGGCGGCCGGCGCGACCAACGTGCTGACCGCCGAGCGGCTCGGGCTGCGGCCGGAGACGGTCAAGGGCTACCTGCGGTCGGCGATGCGGAAGCTGGCGGCCCGGACGCGGGGCGAGGCCGTCGTGGCGGCCAGGCGGGCGGGGCTGCTGCCCTGAGTGGGAGAGTCGGTTTCCGGACAGGGAAGGGGTGGCCGGTGTGAACCATGGCGGACGGGAGAACGCGCGCTGCCCAGGGCGCTGGATGATCATGGATCATTCAGGTAACCGCTTACTGAATTTCTCTATGCTGACGGCTGTTATCTCCCTCACCCGGCCATCTCCCCGAACGTCAAAGAATCGTTGCCTAGAATTTCCCCCGCACACGACACTCGGAGGGGAGCGGTGACCGTGCGACGGGACTTCAAGGAGTCTGCCCGATGCCGCCCCGACCTGGTCATCGGCAGGGACGAGCTGTGGACGTCGGCCCGCGACCAGCTCGCGCGGGGCGGCAGCGTGCTGCTCCACGGGCCGGCCGGAATTGGAAAGTCGACGGTCCTGCGCGCTTTGGCGGCGGATTACGGCGAGAGCGCGCAGACGGTCCTGCGCTGCTCGGCGACCGAGTCCGAATCCCACCTTCCGTTCCTGGCGCTCGCCGACCTCTTCGGCCTGGTCCTCGACGACGTGGCCGGCACGCTGCCCGCCGCCCAGCGCACCGCCCTGGAATCGGCGCTCACCGGACGCGGCGAGTCCACCCTCCAGCGCGACGGCCTCGCCCTGCGCCTCGCCGTCCTGTCGGCGCTGCGCCAGCTCGCCACCCGGGGTCCCGTCCTGGTCGTCGCGGACGACATGCAGTGGCTGGATCCCGCCAGCGCCGAACTCCTCGGGTTCGCGGCACGCCGGCTCGGCGACACCCCCGTACAGCTCCTGTGCGCCGTCCGTACGGAGGGCCAGGAGTACGACCGGCAGCTGCGGCAGTCCCCGCCGGACACGCTCGCGGTGCGGCTGAACGCGCTCTCGCGGGCGCATGTCTCCGCGCTCCTCGACCACCGGGGCTACACCGAGCTGCCCCGCTCCACGGTCCGCGACATCCACCGCACGAGCGGCGGCAACCCCCTGTACGCGCTGGAGCTGGGCCGCGCCCTGAGCGAGATGCCGACGGCGCCGCGTCCCGGCGAGCCGCTGCCGGTGCCGACCTCGCTGCGCGCGCTGGTGCTGTCGCGCCTCGACATGCTGTCCGCCGAGGCCCGCCGCACCCTGCTGGTGGCCAGCGCGGGTGCCCGCCCGACGCTCGCCCTGCTGCACGCGGCGGGCCGCGAGAACGCCGAGGCGGAGACCGCGCAGGCCGCCGCGCTGGGCCTGCTCGCGACGGAGCCGGAGGGTCCGGCCGTACGGTTCGCGCACCCGTTGATCTCGGCCGCGCTGTACGCGGAGGCGCCCGCGCAGGACCGGCGGGCCGCGCACACCGCGCTGTCCACGGCCGCCTCCGACCCGATCGAGCGCGCCCGGCACCTGGCGCTGGCGACGACCGGTACGGACCCGGAGGTCGCCGACCGGCTCTCCGAGGCCGCCGCCCTCGCCCGCGACCGGGGCGCCCCCTCCGTCGCCGCCTCCCTCGGGCTGCTCGCCGCCCGGCACACCCCGCCGGACGCGGCGCCCTCCCCCGACGAACGGCGCCTGGAGGCCGGCGAGGACGCGATCACCGCCGGGGAGGCCGACTTCGCGCGGGACATCGCGCACGACGTGCTGACCCGGGCCACCGCGCCCGCCGACCGGGTGCGCGCCTGGATGATCGTCATCGAGTCGGCCGGGCAGGCGCTCGGCGAGGTCGACGCGGTCTTCCCGAAGGTCCTCGCCGACGCGGGCGACGACCCTCGCCTGCTCGCGCTCGTCCACTACCAGCTGGCCTGGCGGGGCCTGGTCGTCGACGGCGAGTTCCCCGAGGCCCGCCGGCAGTCCGCGCACGCCGCCGAACTCGCCGAACGCGGCGGGGACCGGCGTACAGAACTGATGGCCCTGTCCCTCCAGGCGTCCACCGAGACCCTCATGGGGCATCCGGACGCGCCTACGACCATCAAGAAGGCGCTGCGGGAACCGCAGTTCGCGGATGTCACCTGCCATCACAACGGGCCCGCGATGGCCCGCTTCCGGTGGCTGCTGATGAGCGACCAGCTCCCCGAGGCGCGCACGACCATCACCGCGCTGCTGCGGGAGGTGCAGCGGCGCGGGGTCGTCGAGAGCGAGGTGCACTTCCAGCGGTTCCTGGCCGAGACCGAACTGCGCTCCGGGCACTGCGGACGCGCCCTCGACCTGGCCCGCGAGTCCCTGCGCCTCGCGCGCGACTCGGGGATCGGGCTCGGCGCCTCCGCGATGCTGACGTCCCAGGCGGAGGCGTCCGGCGGCGACGTCGAACGCGCCCTGGACCTCGCCCGCGAGGCCGCCGGACGCGCCGAGGGCGACGGCGACCAGATGTACCTGTCCAAGGCCCTCGCCTCCCTCGGGTACGCCCAGCTGGTCGCCGACGACGCCGCCGGCGCCGTCCAGTCGCTGCGCCGGGTACGGGAGCTGGAGCAGGGCCTCGGCATCACCGACCCCGCGCGCGGGCGCTGGCAGGGCGACCTCGCCGAGGCCCTCGTGCGGATCGGGGAGCCCGCCGAGGCGCAGGACGTCATCGACGTCACCCGCGAGCACGCCGTACGGCTCGGCCGCGAGAGCATCATCGCCGTGCTCGACCGCGCCGAGGCCCTGGTGCGCGCCGCGCACGGCGACCACGACACCGCCCTCGCCCAACTGACGTCCGTCCAGGACCGGCTGGCGAAGCTCGGGTACGCCCTGGAGGAGGCCCGCGCCGCGTTCGCGCTGGCCCGGCTGCGCACCCAGCGGCCCGGTCCGACGTCGTACGACGAGGCCGCCCGCCTCTTCAGGCGGTGCCGGGCCGTGCCCTGGCTGCGGCAGGTCGACGCGGCCCTCGTGTCCGGTGTCGAGACGCCCGCTCTCGTGGAGCGGGCGCCCGCCGCCGACGCGCTGGAGGGGCTCGCCGCGATGGAGCGTCAGGTCGCCGCGCTCGTCATGGAGGGCGCCACCAACCGGGAGATCGCCGCCCGGCTGTTCATCAGCGTCAAGACCGTGGAGGCCACGTTGACGCGCGTCTACCGCAAGCTCGGGATCCGCTCACGGGTGGACATCGTGCGGCTCGCGGCGGGGCGCCGGGCCACCTGAGGGACCGGCGGGTTTACTGCCACCTGCGGTTCGCCACACAGACACCGAGGGTTTTCCCTGTCCGGGTCCCCTAGGGGGTTCCCTCATTGGGGTGAGGGTGTGACGGGCCGTAGGTTCTGTGACGTGCCGCTCGCCCGGGCACACGGGGGTCGGTCCCGCGACCCCCGTGCACAACAACCCCCCACAGCACAGCACCCGCGCGTACTCCCCACGAGCCCCTCCCCCCACGAGGAGAGAACTTGTCCGCGCTCCACCGTGCAAGAAGGGCCGCCGCCGTCCTGGCGGCGACCGCCGCGGCGGCATCGACGATGCTGCTCGGCACCCCGTCGGCATCGGCAGCACCCCAGCCGATCGTCGGCGGTACGACGACCACCACCTCGTCGTACCCGTTCATGATGCAGATCACGGACGCCTCGCAGAACCAGTTCTGCGGCGGCACCCTCGTCTCCGCGACGAAGGTCGTGACCGCCGCGCACTGCATGGTCGGCGAGACCACGAGCAGTGTGCGGGTGGTCGGCGGCCGGACCTACCTGAACGGCACGAACGGCACCGTCAGTCGGGTCACCGACATCTGGATCCACCCGAGCTACACCGACGTCACCAACGGCGATGACGTCGCCGTCCTCACCCTGGCGACCTCGATGCCGTACACCACGGCACCGTACGTCTCCTCCTCCCAGACGGGCCTGTACGCGGCCGGCACCACCGCGCGCATCCTCGGCTGGGGCACCACGTCCGAGAACGGCAGCTCCTCCAACCAGCTGCGGACCGCGACCGTCCCGATCGTGTCCGACTCCAGCTGCGGCAGTTCCTACGGTTCGGACTTCGTCCGGTCCGACATGGTTTGCGCCGGATTCACCTCCGGCGGCACAGACACCTGCCAGGGCGACAGCGGCGGTCCCCTGCTCATCGGGGGCGTCCTGGCAGGGATCACGTCCTGGGGAGAGGGGTGCGCGGAGGCCGGTTACCCGGGGATCTACACCCGGCTGACCACCTTCTCGTCCCTCGTCACCTCCGAGGTCACCTCGTAGAGGTACCCCAGGAGTACGACCAGGGGGTGTTGCGGGCCTCCACGAGCGGCCCGCAACACCCCCTATCCATGCGCCGGTTCCTGTGGGAAAACTGTGACCCATGATGGTTTCCGACGAGCATCTGCTCGCCTTCGCCGCCGTGTCCCTGCTCGTGATCGTCGTACCGGGGCCGAGCGTGCTGTTCGTGATCGGGCGGGCCCTGGCGCACGGGCGGCGGGTGGCCGTGATGAGCGCGCTGGGGAACGTGGTGGGGTCGTACCTGCTCGTCGCCGTCGTGGCGTTCGGACTGGGGTCCGTGGTGCAGGAGTCGGCCGCGGTGTATCTCGCGGTGAAGCTGGCCGGGGCCTGCTACCTCATCTTCCTGGGGGTGCAAGGCGTGCGGCACCGGCGGGAGTTGAAGGTGACGGAGGTGCGCGGTCCGGCGGCTCGCCGCGGGGATCTGCGGACCCTGGCCGACGGGGCGCTGGTCGGGATCACCAACCCCAAGGGGCTCGTCTTCTTCGCCGCCGCGCTGCCCCAGTTCGTGGACCACTCCGCCGGGAACGTGATCGCGCAGATGCTCGTGCTCGGACTGGTCCCGATCGGCATCGGCCTGGTGACCGACACCCTGTGGGGGCTGACCGCCTCGGCCGCCCGCACCTGGTTCGCGCGCTCGGAGCGGCGACTGTCGCTCGTCGGGGGCGCGGGCGGATACACGATGATCGGCCTGGGCGTGACGGTCGCGGTGACGGGCCGGGACTGAGTCCCTACGCGATCACCGTCCCGAAGCGGACCTCGTACGACGTCCCCGGATGCATCACCGCGAGCATCCGTACGGCCTCCTCGGCGACCTCCTCCCGCTCTTTCTCCGTGAGCCGCCCGAACGGCTGGACGGTGAGGGTGTCCTCCGTCAGTCTCCACACGCCGGCGAGGAAGCCGTCGACGAGGAACGTCGGGTGGGCGATGTTGCCGACCCACGTACGGCCCCAGTACTCGGCCGGGATGACCCGGGTGCGGTCGGCGTGGGACAGGAGGAGGTTGTCGAACTCGGGGAGGAAGCGGGGCGGCGCCGGGGTCCGCGGGTCGGGGCGGGGCGCGTCCGGGAGGTCGAACAGCTCGGTGCCGTGCTCGTCGCGGAACCTCAGCAGCTCCGGCTTCTCGGACTTCTCGAACTTTTCGAACGCCGGGCGCAGCCGGGTGAGGCCCGCCCAGGTCTGCATGTCCTTCACCGAGGCGGGGCCGAAGGCGGCGAGGTAGCGCCGGACGAGCGTCTCGGCGTCGTACGCGGTGGTGGTGGACCTCCCGAGCCAGTGCTCGGACGTCGTCAGGGCGACCTGGCCGCTCTCGCCCCACACGCCGCGCGGGGTGACCTGCACCAGCGGCAGGAGGCAGCGGGCGGCGACGCCGAGGGCCCGGGGGTCCGCGTCCGGCCACTGCACGGCCAGCGCCTCGCGGAGCTGTTTGAGCGTGCGGGGCTCCTCCTCCACCAGGTCGCGGGCGAGCGCGGCGAGCCGGCCGAGGTCCACGCCCGTGAGCCCCTTGCGGAACACCGTCAGCTCCCGCTCCCGCGCGGGCTGCACGAACGGCCTCAGCGCGAGGCAGTCGTCCGCCGTGTGCGTGTGGATCGTGGAGCGGAGGGTGACGATGCGTACGGCTTCGCGGCTCGCCATGAGGTGGGCGAGGTCGGCCGGGGCGAAGGCGTCCAGGCGGGCGGCGAGCGCGTAGTACGGGGGTTTGACGTTCTGCGCCTGGAGGCCGACGAGGTGTTCGACGGCGGCCCGCGTTGTCAGGGGCGACCTGCGCAGGAGGAGCTGGCGGTCGAGGGTGGCCCGGTTGAGGGCGCGGGCGTCGAGGACGGTCATGAGGGGCACGGTAGTCCTCGATGAGGACAGGTTCTGTCCTCATTGCCGCCGCCTCGCGTTCCCCCGGCCGCGTATATCCTGCCCGTGATCACCAGGAAACGGACAGAACCGACAGCACCGGGAGGCAGCCGCGATGCCCGAGCGACGCCGTGCCGCGAGGTTCCTCCCGGAACCTGACGCCGCCCTCTACCACGACGGCGTACGCGTCTCCTCCCCCGCGACGCTCGCCGACACCTACCGCGAACTGCGCGCCCGGCCCGACAGCATGGCGTGGATCGGCGTCGCCCGGCCGACCGAGGACGAACTCCGGTCCCTGGCCGCCGAGTTCGACCTGCACCCGCTCGCCGTCGAGGACGCCAAGGAGGCCCACCAGCGCCCCAAGCTCGAACGCTACGGCGACACCCTCTTCGTCGTCCTGCGCGCGGCGCGCTACCTCGACGCCCCCGAGGAGATCGACTTCGGCGAACTCCACGTCTTCCTGGGCCCCGGCTTCGTCCTGACGGTCCGTCACTCCGACGCGCCCGACCTCACCGCCGTACGCCAACGCCTGGAAGAAACCCCGGAGTTGCTGCGCCTCGGCCCCGAGGCCGTCCTCTACGCGATCCTCGACGCCGTCGTCGACGGCTACGCGCCCGTCGTCTCCGGCGTCCAGAACGACATCGACGAGATCGAGACGGAGGTCTTCCGCGGCGACCCCGAGGTCTCCCGCCGCATCTACGAACTCTCCCGCGAGATGGTCGAGTTCCAGCGCGCCACCCGCCCCCTCGTCGGCATGCTCCACGCCCTCATGGCCGGCTTCTCCAAATACGGCACCGACGACGAACTCCAGCGCTACCTCCGCGACGTCGCCGACCACGTCACCCACACCAGCGAACGCGTCGACGGCTTCCGCCAGGCCCTCACGGAGATCCTCACCGTCAACGCGACCCTGGTCACCCAGCAACAGAACGCGGAGATGCGGGCGTTGGCGGAAGCGGGCTTCGAACAGAACGAGGAGATCAAGAAAATCTCCTCGTGGGCGGCGATCCTGTTCGCCCCGACGCTGGTGGGGACGATCTACGGGATGAACTTCGAGGAGATGCCGGAGCTGCGCTGGGCGTTGGGGTATCCCTTCGCGATCGTGCTGATGGCGGTCGTGTGCGTCAGCCTGTACGTCATTTTCAAGCGGCGCGACTGGCTCTGAGTCCTTCTCGCCGGACCCTGCTCCTGTGCGGTCTTCACCCATAATGGGGGTATGGCCTCCCACCCGCAGCACACTGGACCCGAGCCGAGGAACCTCTCCGGCGCGGACGCCGACGACCTCGCGCTGTACCGGGAAAAGTTCCGACGCCGTCTACCAGATTCGCTGGACGAGCTGCACGGGCCGACCGACGGTGTCGTGGAGCTGCCGCTGCACCTGGCATGGTCCGGGATGACCTCGTACGACCTGGGCAAACCGCGCCAGCGCATGGGGCTGTACCGCACCGTCCTGCACGAGGGCCTGCTCGACGACCTCCCCCGCTACCTCGACCGGGATCTGCTCCTCCAGCTGTGGCCCGTGCTGCGCACCCTCGTCGGCCGCACCGTGCGCACCGTGTGGGAGGACGCTTTCCCGGAGCTCGCCGCCCGCACCCGGGCAGCCGCGTGACGGACATGCCGGAGCTGCACACGCGGCTCCTCGCGGATGTGCTCGCTCTCGGCTCGCCGTACCCTCTGGTCCTCACAGGCGGGTATGCCGTGAGGGCGCACCGCCTCGTGAACCGACCCAGCCAGGACCTGGACGTCGCCACCGAGAACCCGGCGCCCATGGCCGACATCGCGGCCACGCTCTGCAGCGGCCTGACAGCCCGGGGCTGGGAGGTGCGGGCTCTGGAGACCGCCCCGCTGTCCGCCCGCTTCACCGTGACGGACCCCGCCAGCGGGCAGGAGTGCGAAGTCGACGTCCTCAAAGAGATCTTCTGGCGGCCCATCGCCCAGAGCCCGTACGGACCTGTCCTCGCCGAGGAGGACGTGATCGGGACCAAGGTTCGCGCCCTCGCCGATCGCGGGGCACCCCGCGACCTGATCGACGTGTTCGCCGCCTCCCGCCGCTGGACGAATACCGAGTTGGAGGAGTTCGGCCACCGGCACGCCCACGGCCGCTTCGAGCGCGAGGACCTCCAGGCGAACCTCACCGGCGCCGAGTGGACCGACGACGAAGCCTTCACGGCCTACGGCCTCGACGCCGCCACGATCACCGCTCTGCGCGCCTGGGCCGTGCAATGGGCCGACGACCTGGCGAGCCGCCTCCTCGAAGAGTGCGGTGACCGCGACATCGACTGAACGCAGCCAGACGAGACGGCATCTGTCAGGCCGCGAATCTGCAAGCACACATAACGACGAAATGCGGCCTACCCGTACGTCTTCTTCCAGCGAGCGCGGTGCCTGCGATCGCCCTGCCCCGCCCCGTTCACGTCGCTGAGCGACAGGAGCGAGACGCCGTTGTTCCATAAACCGAGGTGGTCACGGTGGACCGCGACAACGCCGTTCTGTACTGCGGTCCGCTCAGACGGTCCGGTGAAGTACGTGGTCGTGACGAAGATCGCGACGTCGACCTTGAAGTGGACCCTTGCACCCAGGAGGTCGCGGATCTCGCGGCTTGGGATCCTGTTCTTCGGTGAGTAACGCTTGCACTGAATCACCATGCTCCGGCCATCCGGCAAACACCCCAACACATCCGCGCCATCGTCGTGCGAGCCACCCACACGGCGAACTTCAGTGCATCCATCACGTCGGCACAGTTCCACGACGAAGTCCTCGAACTCTCCTCCCGACATCGTGTCCACCTCGGTGAGGGACCGATGGCCGACCTTGACTGCCTCCTCCCGCCGCCACTGGTGATCATGCCCCTTGGCCAACCGACTCGTGCGCCACAGCCACCATCCGCCGGCGGCACCCCCGACAATGGCGAGGCCGCCGACAAGGTACGGCCAGATCACCTGCCAGAACACGGTGAGCAGGACAAGGCCGCCTATACCGCCGATCACACCCGCCTTGAGTCGCTCCTGGCGGCGCTTTCGTGCGGTCGATCGGCGTCGATTCCGTGCCGCCATCCAAGCCCTCCCCGCCCCGTCCTGAGTGGCAGTCTCGGCAGATACATGGATGCCGTTAAGGGCGCAAACGAGCCAGTGGCTGATGCCAGTTCTCCAGTGGCACCCCCATCGCGGATACCGGTCTGGCCCTGCCCGACCGTGTGTTCGCATCAATTGCCAGTGCGGTCCTCCTGGTTCGTCATCGATCCGGCCTATGCGTCGCGTGTATCGCGCCATTCTCCTGGGACACGTTGCCCTGCCTGTCCGGCAACCTCATCCTGAAACGTTCGCCACCAGCCGAGGGGAGCAAGGTGAACGTATCGCGACGTGCCGCGAATGACCCTGACGTCATTGGACAGACCACTGGTCTGATCGGATTCCTCAAAGAAGTCGTACAGAGTAGCCACAACCGTCTGCGCGACGACCGGCGGTCGCGGGAGCGCCTGTGGCTGGCTGACCTGCCCGTCTCCATACGGCGGCCGTCGGACCGAGTCGACGGCCTGCTGCTCACACTCGATCACGTGCCGCAAACGGCACCTCCGCCCCTGCCGGATGTGCTCGACGGATGGGTATCCGCGGAACGGTGTCAGGATGCGGACGGCGGTGATCCGCCGCTCGCCGTCGAGGGACCTGGGCGGGAGCTGGTTCGCGCCGAGGACGGCCGTCAGTGGTGGGAGGAAGCGGAGGATCGCACCGTCCGCCGCGAAGATGCGGCCGAAGTACTGAGGGGCTACGGTCCGTGGCTTGATCGCTGGCGCCGGTGGGCGGAGCGGGAGCGCACGGAGCGCGCCCTTCGGGAACTGTACGAGCAGGTTTACCACTGGCACCAGAAGCTCACCCAGCAGGATGACCAACTAGAACTCGTTCTGGCCACCGGCCTGTTGACGTGGAGCGACCCGCGTGGCGACGCGGTTCATCGTCATCTGCTCACCCACCGGGTGGAGACCTCGGTGGACCGTAAGACCGCCAGAGTCACGGTCCGTCTCATGACTGAGGGAGCGGTGCGGCTGGAGGACCAGGCTTTCCTCGACACCGATGACGGCTGGGCTCCCGAGCGCTCGGCCGCGCTTGCAGAGGAGATTGCCGCCCAGTCGATACACCTGCTGGGAACGGAGGCCCTGGAGCAACTGGCTCAGTGGCAGGAACGGGTGCTGCAGCGTCCGGTGGCTTTCAGCGCCGAGTGGCAGCCGCCCCGCGAGCCGGAGGCAGGTGCGCGGCTCACCTACACTCCGGCGCTGATAGTGCGCCCGCGGGATCGCAATGCCCTGCTGAGCTTCTACGACCGGATAGCGGACAGCATGGCCTCCGAAGCTCATGCGCCCTTGGGGCTCGCCCAGCTGGTGCTGACACTGGGCCCCGAGGAACGCGCGAATTGGGACGGCCGCGAGATCCCTCCTCTCTTCGGGGACGACCCGCTCTTCCCGGGAAAGACCAACGAACGACAGCGAAGTGTGCTGCGACGGCTGGAGCACGACACAGGCGTGGTGGTCCAAGGCCCGCCCGGTACCGGCAAGACACATACGATCGCCAACCTGGTCTCCGCGCTGCTCGCCCAGGGCCAGAGGGTCTTGGTGACCAGCGCGCGCGATCAAGCCCTGACAGTCCTACGGGACAAACTTCCCCCTTCTATAAGGGACTTGTGTGTCCTCCTTCTCAGCTCCGCGCGGCAGGACGGGGCGGACGAGCTGGAACGCACGATCAATGCCTTGACCGACCAGGTCGCCGCCAGCGACCCTGAGCAGCTTCGGGACGAGATCCGCCGACTGTCCGCACGCCGGGAAGACGTGCGGGGAAAGATCGGCACGCTCACCGAGCAGGTCATCTCCCTACGAGAGGCAGAGGTCTACCGGCACCGTGAAATCGCCCCGGGGTACGCCGGCACCCTCGCCACAATTGTGCAGCGCGTCCGCGACAACGCTGAACGTCACTCCTGGATCGGCCTGGTTCCGGACCAAGGGCCAGCCTCCTCCGTTCCCCCGCTCGCCCCCGCGCAGGCCGCAGAATTGCTGACTTTGGTGCGCGGCGGCGCGGCTGAGCCCCGCGCGGGCGGCACGCTGCCGGATCCAGACACCCTTCCCACCCTCGACGATCTGGCCCAGGCACTCACAGCCAGCCGCGTCACCGATGACGGCCTCTCCCCCGAGGCATCCGACGTTCGCGACCAACTCGCCCAGCTCGACGCTTCCATCACTGATGAACTGACCTCGCTCGCGGGTGACTGCCGCACGGCCCTGCACCACCTCGGTCTGTCGCCGTCGGCCAGTCAGTGGGATGCCGACAAGTGGACCACCAAGGCTCTCTCGGACCGGCTCTCCCGCGAGAATCTCCCGCGGTGGGCTCGCGTGTCCGCACTTGCCGATCAACTCACCGCTGTTTCTGGCCAGTTGGACGAACAAGGGATGAAGCGCGTCATCGTGTCCGATCAGCTCTCCGCCGAGCGGGCTGATGCGATGCTCACAACTGGCTCCGCACTGCGTGACCATGTCGCCTCGGGTGGCAAACTTCGGCCTCGGGGCAGCTTCCGTGCCGCGAAGGCACAGAAGGCCGCCCAAGAGCTCCTCGACACGTGCACCGTAAATGGTCGCTCTCCCGAAACACTGGAGGATCTCGACTCCGTCCTTGTCCACCTGTACGCCCACTCCTCCGTCGCCACACTCGCAGAGCGGTGGGCCCAAGCCGGAGTCCCTATATCCGACGGCCCAGTTGAGCTCCGTCTGGCCTCTCTGGCCGAGGCATACGCACTCCTGAAGCACGTCAATGCGTTCGGCACCGCCCGCGAGGGCATCGACGATCTGCTCGTACGCCACGGCCTGCACATCGCCCTCACCTCCCGTCCTGCCTGGCAGGTCTTCAGCACGGCCCTGGCCGCGCTCTCCGGTCGACGGACGGCGGATGAAGCCATGGCCCAGCTGGTCACGTGGGAGAAGCACCTCCGCACCCCCGTGGAAGGCCCTCGCCCCGCCCCCGAGGCGCTCGCCGCAGCCCAGGCCATCCACGAGCAGGACATCGACCGCTATGCCAAGGAGGTTGAGGCGTTGCGGGAGACTCATCGGCGGGAGCACCGCCGGCGCCGGTGCTCCGTACTTCTGGACAGTGTTCGCAGGGCACACCCCTCGCTCGCCGACCAACTGACGCAGGAGCCCGATGATCCAGCCTGGGAGACCCGCCTGGACGCGTTGGCCGACGCATGGGCCTGGGCGGTGGCCTCCGCATTCGTGCGCCGCAAGCGCACACCGGGCCAGGAGCGTCACCTCGAAGGCGAACTGGCTCAGTGCGAAAGGAACCTGGAGGATCTGACCGGTGAACTCGCCGCCGTCCGGGGTCGGCTGCACTGCCTGGAGCGCATGACGCAGGAGCAGCGATCCGCGCTCCAGGCGTACCGCACCCACATGGCGTCGTACGGCAAAGGCAAAGGCCGGAGCGCAGGCCGCTACCGCGCCGCGGCGCACGACGCCATGCGGACGGCCCAAGGTGCGGTACCCGCGTGGGTCATGCCCATCTCCCAGGTCGCCGAGATGGTGTTGCCCAAGCGCGACGCGTTCGACGTGGTCATCGTGGACGAAGCGAGTCAGGCTGGCATGGACGCGCTGTTTCTGATGTGGCTGGCTCCTCGCGTGATCGTGGTGGGGGACGACAAGCAGTGCGCGCCCTCGCTCAGCAGCATGGGGCGCCACCAGGCAGTCCATGATCGGCTCATCTCCCACCTGCCGGACATGCCTACGAGTCTGCGTACTCTCTACGGCCCCGCAACCAACCTCTACCAGCTGCTGTCCACGTTCTTCCCGAAGGTGATCCGCCTGGAGGAGCATTTCCGGTGCATGCCCGAGATCATCGGCTGGTCCTCCCAGACCTTCTACAACAACAAGCTGCAGCCGCTGCGCCAGTACGGCGGTGATCGCCTTGACCCGCTCGTGACGCACTTCGTCGAGGGGGCCGTCACCCAGGGCCGCGACAGCCGACTCCGCAACCCGCGGGAAGCCGAGGCCATCGTTGACTGTTTGGCCCGGCTGGTGGAGGACCCCGCCTACCGGGACAAGACCATGGGCGTCATCACCCTTCAGGGGCCGGTCGGCCAGGTCAAACTGCTGGAACAGCTGATCAACGAGCGGATTCCAGCGCCGGTGCGCGAGCGTCACCAGATGCGGGTGGGCAATCCCGCTTCGTTCCAGGGTGACGAGCGGCACGTCATTCTGCTGTCGATGGTCGCGACTGACCCGCCACGCATCGCAGGCGGCGCACGCAGCGAACGACAGGCATACAACGTCGCTGCGTCTCGGGCCCAGGACCAGATGCGGCTCTTCTACTCGGTTCCGCCCGACCGTCTGAAGTCTGGAGACCTCCGCCTCAACCTCCTCGCCTACATGGAGAGCCCACCCTCCGCGCTGGCCGACGCCGACGACATCGGCGAGGTGTCGAGCGACGTTCCGCAGAAGCCGTTCGAATCGCTCTTCGAGCAACACGTCTACCTGCGGCTGAAAGCTCGGGGATATCACGTGATCCCGCAATACCCGGCAGGGAGCAAACGCATCGACCTCGTCGTCGTAGGGGCGCGAGGGCGCTTGGCCGTGGAGTGCGACGGCGAGCGGTACCACTCGACGCCCGAGCAGGTCCGGCACGACCAGCAGCGGGATCGCGAACTCCAGCGGGTCGGCTGGACGTTCTGGCGCATCCCCGAGAGCGAGTTCCGGTTCGACCCCGACGATGCCCTGACCGGCCTATGGGAGGAACTGAACCGGCTTGGCATCCGTCCAGCCACGTTCGGCGGCGCCGACGATCGGTCTCATCCCACATCCGCGTCCCCCGGAGTGCAGTGGACCCCTCTCGACCTCTCCTCCGACGAGGAGCTGGCAGAGGACCCGGCGGAGATCGCTGATGGCCCGGACGCGACCGATCCGGTTGCTGCCCTCGGCATGGCCGAAGACGACGAGTCCGATGCCAAGAGCACGGAAGGCGCCACATGACCCGGCAGACCCCACTCAACGTCCTGGACACCAACACTCTGGAGGAGCTGGCCCGCGTCATCTGCGGCGACGACCTCTACTACCGCAAGAGCTATGAAATCGCCCAGTTCCTGGAACGAGCAGGCTGGCAGCAGGTTCCGGAGTACGACGGCTACCGCAAGGACTGGACCCTCGCCCGTCTCGCGGAACGCCGAGACGACCCCACCGAGTTGGAGAAGATCCTCCTCCGACTCGCCGACCCGCGCGAATACCTCGACGAACCAGAGCAGCTCCCCGCGGTTGTCTCCGCGGTCAACGCCTTCCTCATTCATGAGGGCGTACGCCTGGAGAACCCGGGTGGCCGCCCCCGCCTCATCGCCTGCGACCCCTCTCTCGCCCACCCGGGCAACCAGGGCCCGGTCGAACTCAGAGCCGCGATGACGGACCTCATCAACGACCAGCGGATGGCCGGCCTCCTCCAGCATCGCTTGGACGAGGCACGCACCTGCTACGCCAACGGCGCCCACGTGGCCGCCATCATCATGCTCGGCAGCCTCCTCGAAGGTGTCCTGGTCCATGTGGTCCAGGAACGCGACGCGTCACTGCTCGGTAGGACGTCTCCGGATCGCGTCCATCTGGATGCCCTGATCAAGACCTGCCATGAGGCAGGATGGATCGGCGCCGATGTCGAACGCTTCTGTCACGAACTGCGCAAGTACCGCAACTTCGTCCACCCTCGCGCCGAAATCCGCGAGGCTCACGTACCGGACCGCGACACACTGAACATGTGCTGGCCCGTGGTCAACGCCGTCCTGAATGACCTCGCCGGCTCCCGGCCCAAGGCACCCTGACCCATGTGAACCGGCCCGCCCCGCGCACGGCTCGCCGGACGAGCCTCGGCACGGGGCGGTTGTCCGGCATCCCCAGCAGGACTTTTTCCAGCCATCTGACGCCAGGAGCGCACCCTATGCGCACTTGCGTGCGCCCATCGTTCGACTCGTACCTTGCGGCATTGCCCTAAGAACTCGCTGCGATCCACCGGGGAACAGGGGGAACAGGTGTCGAAGTCGGCTGAAGAGGCGCTGGAGGATCTCGCACGGTATGCGAATGTCGCTGTCCACTCCACCTCGGCACTCGCCGGGGAGGTTGGTGCAACAGCAGCCGCAGATGACGAGGCACGCAAAGAGAAGGACCTCGAAGCACTCCGGCGTAAGCCGGGCCTACGTCCATTACCTGCCGCGGATCTCGGTGGCTCGGTTCGCATGACGCCGTGGGACGTTCTGCACACCCTCGCACGAGCCATCTCCTTGGCACGCCGGGGAGCCGCCCGCGGCCTGGCCGAGCACTGGGGCAGTCTGAAGTACAGCTTGGCGCTCAACGGCGGCCCCACATACATGGGACTCTCGGCCGAGGGACGGGACACGGCCGACTACTACAAGGCTCTCCAATCAGGAGAACTCGGAGTCGGATTCGCGCTGGCCCTCGCCGAGCGGATTCTCCGTCGGCGTTACCCGGAGCACTCCGTATCGATCACCCCGGCGGACACAGTCCTCCGAGCGGGCTGGGCCCTGAACAGCAGAGACAAGGGCACCACGGTGGGCTACCGGTACCGTCCGCAGTACTTCGCCGAGGTCTGGAAACCCGGAGAACCATCACGCGTCTTCCCTGTGGTCTCCCGCGGCAACCACGGCAAGGCAAGCGACTCTCACGGCCAGCTCGCGGACGCTTCGATCCACATAGACGGTGTCCGCATCGGCGTCCACAACGAGACACCCGGCCTGATCTTCAGCACACAACTGCCCCTCGATGAGTCGCTTGTTGTGCACGCACTGAATGCCGATGGCACAGACGGATGGCTGACCGGCACGGACACCTTCCCTCTCGGGAACCTGGACGAACGGCTCCGCGACGAGGCATGGCCCCCAGGCATCCACCCACCAGCCGACGACGGCAAGGGGACACCCATGGAACCCGGTGTTCACGTCACCCCTGAACTCACCGGATGGTTCCAGCAAGTCCTCGCGCGTACCTCCGCCGCTGGGCTCACCGCCTTCGCCGGTGACGGAAACTCCGCCGCTCCATACCTCACCACGCGCCAGGGGAGCCGACGTTTCTCCGCCGGCATCACCCATGCGGCCACCGGCAGCGTCCAGGACGCCGCGTACACACTGCTCGACATCCCGTTCGTCGGCACCGACCATGTCTTCCGACTCAACGGAACACGCGTGGAGGCATTCTCCGGAGTCCACGCCGGCCTCTTCACTCACCTGAGCCGCGGCCACCTGCAGCGATACCGCAGCGACGTCCACGCTCTGAGCACCAAGTGGCCTGCGGACACCTGGGACGAGGAGTGGAAGGGCCCTGTGTCGATACACCAGGATGGCTCGGTCCTGGCCATGCACCTGCTGCCCTGACCACGCTTCGTGACCGTGGGAAGTCGTCGAAGGGGCTTCCCGCCATGCCCCCATCGACTACTGGCGGGGAAGGTCTCCTGGGAAGAATCGACCGCGTAACCGCGCAGCAATCCGAAAGATCCAGAAAGATGGATCAGACCAGGTCAACGACGGCCTCAGCGACATCACTGCAGGTCAACGCCACCCGATGGACAACTCAAAGTTGATCTCCTCGTGGGCGTGGATCCTCTTCGCTCCAACGTCGACCGAGACGCAACCACCCCCCTCCGCACGGCAGTTGGCTCGTACCGTGTGTGGTGTGGCGGGTTCTGTGCGTCACTTCATCGGCACTGTTTCAGCACCTGGTGCGCCGTACGCTTTCGAACGCCCGTCCAGTGTGTGACCGTCGAAAGGCAAGTGCCCCCGGCATGGCGTACACAGCGCAAGAGCAGCACCCCGCGTCCCTGGCAGGTCTGTCGTTCGAAGCTTTCGGAGTGATGACGGCTCGGCGGGGGGCCGAGCATGTGCCTCTCGGGCCGCCACGGCATCGGGCCGTGCTGGCACTGTTGCTGATCCGGCTGGGGCAGGTGGTGCCCGCGGATCAGCTCGTCGACGAGTTGTGGGGGGATCATCTGCCCCGGCGTCCGCAGGCGACCTTGCAGACGTATCTGTCCCATCTGCGGCGGGTGCTGACGGGGCAGCAGGGTCCGATCGCCCCGCTGCGGTACCAGGCTCCCGGGTACGTGCTGACGGTGGAGCCGGACACGTTCGACCTGGCCCGGTTCGAGAGCCTCGTCTCCTGCGGGCAGCGGCATGTGGCCGACAGCCGGCTCCAGGCAGCGCGTGAGGTGTTCGACAAGGCGCTGCGGTTATGGCGGGCCGACCCCTTCCTGGACCTCTCCGCCTACGTCCCGCTCGCGGAGGAGGGCGAACGCCTGCGCCTCCTGCGGACCACCGCCGTCGCGGCCCACGCGGACACGCTGCTCGCCCTCGGCGAGGCCGGCGACGCGGTCACCCTGCTGCGCCGCGAGGTCTCCCAGCACCCCACCGACGAACGTCTGGTCGGCAGCCTCATGACGGGCCTGTACCGCCTGGGCCGCCAGGCCGAGGCACTCCAGCTGTACGACCGGACGCGCGCCCACCTCGCGGAGGAACTCGGCGTCGCGCCGGCCCGCGAACTGCAGAACGTCCACCTGGCCCTGCTGCGCCACGAACTCGACGACCAGACCCCGGCCCCCATCGAGGTGCGGGAGCGGCCCGACACCCCGGCCGAGCCGGAGACGAACGTACCCGTGCCCGTGCCCGTAGCGCGGAGCGAGAGCGCGCAGCGGCCCGTGTACGCCACCTTCCCCTGCCGCGACGACGCCCTCGACGCGCTGCGGTCGTTCATCACCGGCGCCCTGCGCGGCAGCGGGCACATCACCGCCGTCGTCGGCGAGGCGGGCGTCGGCAAGACCGAGCTGGTGGCGCGGGCCACGGCACCGGCCCCGCAGGCGGAGGTGATCCGCGTCAACTGCCGCAGCAGCGAGGGGATGCCCGTCGGCTGGGTGTGGCAGCAGGTGCTGCGCCGGCTGGAGACCCCGTACGGAGTGTCGTTCGACGGTCTGCGCGGGCAGTGCGTCCGCTACCCGATGACAACGCTGTCGGACCACGGCGCCGACCTCACCGGACCGCCTCAGCTGGACTTCCTCGTCCAGGACGCGCTGTGCGAAGCGGTCCTCCGGTGCGCGGACGACAGCCCGCTCCTGCTCGTCCTGGAGGACGTGCACGGCGCGGACCGCCTCACCCTCGACGTGCTGGGCCTGCTCAGCAGCCGTACGCAGGGGCGGCCCGTCAGCGTGGTGATCACGGTCCGCGAACCCGGTCTCGGGGCCGGGCCGGACGCCGACGGACCGCTCGTGGACCTGCTGGCCGACTCCCGCACCAAGGTCGTCCACCTGGACAACCTCGCCGAGGAACACGTCAGGACCGCGGTCGCGGCCCAGGCCGGAACCGGCGTCGACGCGTCCGTCGTCCGGGCCCTGTACGAACGCAGCGCCGGCAATCCCTATCTCCTCGACCAGTTGCTCGCCGACGCCGGCGGAGCGCGGCGCCTGGGCGACCCCCGGGTCGCCGACGCCGTCCGCGCCGGGATCCCGACGGGGATCCGCTCCATGCTGCGCAGGCGGTTCGCCGGACTGCCCCCGCACGTCCTGCGGACCCTGAAGTGCTGCGCCGTCCTCGGCACCGAGGCGACGCTGACCTCGCTCGCCGGCATGCTGGACCACGGCGAGGCCGGCCACGACGTCCTGGAGGAGGTCCTGCGTACCGGGCTCATGCGCAACGACCTCGACCACCCGCACCGGCTCGTCTTCCGCTACGGCCTCATCCGCGACGTCCTGCTGGCGGAGATGGGCTGCCAGGAGCGGGCGGCCCTGCACGCCCGGGCCGTGGGGGTGCTCGGCGCCCGCCCGTGCTCCCCCGAGGCGAGCGAACAGGTCGCCGAGCACGCCTGGCAGGCCGCGCTGGCCCTGCCGGCGAAGGAGGTCGTGCCGCACCTGGAGCGGGCCGGTGAACTGGCCCTCGGCGACGGCGACTACCAGCGCGCGCAGACCTGGTTCGAGCACGCCCACGCCCTGCTCCACAACGGCGACGCGGCCTCGGACCAGAACCTGGACCTGCGCACCAGGCTCCTGCAGACGACGAGCCTCACCCGCGGCTACGGCGACCACGACGTGGAGGTCGAGGCCGAGCGCATCCGGAAGCTGTCCGCCGCCACGGCGGGCCGCACCACCGAGCAGGCCGCGCTGGTGCTGCGCCAGTGCGTGGCCGAGCTGATCACCGGCCGGCACGTCGAGGGCGCCCGGCACGCGGAGCAGCTGCGCGCGCTCGCCGAGCGGTCCACCGCCCCGGAGATCCGGTTCTACGAGAGCATCGCCCGCGGACTGCTCCAGTTGCCCAGCGAGACCGCCGACGCGCTCACCGCCCTGACCGAGGCGGGGCGCGCGGCCGACGAACTGAGCCCGCAGCAGCGGGAGTCCATGACCCGCCAGTCGCAGCACGACCCTCGGTTCCTGGCCATGAACCACCGCGTCCTCACCCTGTGGCTGCTCGGCGCGACCGCCGATGCGCGGGCCCTGGCCGACGAGCTGCTGGTGGCCACCGGCCGCGACGGCACCCCCCTCGACCAGGCGAGCGCGCACTACTTCCACTCCCTGGTCGCGGCTCTGGACGAGGACCCCCACCGGGCGGCGGCCTCCAGCGGCCGGGGCCTGGACATCGCCCGCGCCCACGGGCTGAGCCACTGGACGTCCATGCTGCGGGTGTGCCGGAGCTGGGCGCGGCAGCAGGCAGGTGAGCCCGGCGCGCTCACCTGCCTGGAGTCGGCGGTCGCCGAGCTGCGCGAACGGCGTCTGCTCATCCGGCTGCCGCTGCATCTGGGCCTGCTGGCCCAGGCGCAGCACAGCAGCGGGGCGGTCGAGGACGCCCGGCGGACGCTGCGGTCGTCGGCCGCGGAGGTCGAGTCGCGGGGCGAGTTCGCGTACGTCAGCCGCGCGCTGCCGTTCACCCGCCTGTGCCACCCGACGTCCGCCGCCTAGGGCGCTTCTGATGGATATCCGTGGGTGAAGGAGCGGCGTTCGGTGCGTGCTCTCGGTGTGCCGCGTGGGAGTCCTCGTAGCGGAGCTACGGGGGCTTTCGCGCGGTGCGGCGAGAGTGCGTGCCGGGCGTCGCGACGCCGCGGAGATCCGTCAGAAGCGCCCTAACTGCTCCTCAGCCGGGCGCGTGCCTGTTCGGCCTCGGGGTGGCCGAGTTCGTCGAGGATGCGTACCGCCTCCCGCCACAGGGGCAGGGAGGCGGTGCGGCTGCCGCGGGCCTCGTGGGTGTCTCCCATGTGCAGGAGGGTGTCGGCCTCCAGGTAGCGGTCGTTCATGTGCTGGTAGAGCGTGAGGGCGCGCTCGTAGCAGCGCAGGGCCTCCTCGTGGTGGCCCATGTGGTGGCGGGCGTAGCCGAGGCTGTCCCAGGCGGCGGCCTCGCCGTTGGCGTCGCCGATCCGCTGGTGCAGGGCCACGGCCTGGGTGCATTCGGTGACGGCCTGCCGGTAGGCGCCGTGGAGGATGTAGGTCCAGCCGGTCTCGTTGAGGACGAGGGCCTGTCCGGTGAGGTCGTCGGCGGACCGGTACAGGTCCAGGGCCTGCGCGTAGTGGCGCAGGGCCGTGTCGTGTTCGTCGCGGCTGTTGGCGAGGAAGGCCAGCGAGCGGTGCGCGCGGGCCTGGCCTCGGGGGTGCCCGAGTTCGGTGAACAGGGCCATCGCCGCCTGGAGTTCGGCGTGGGCCCGGTCGTGGCGGGCGAGGCGGCCGTACGCGAATCCGAGGGCCCGGCGGGCCAGTGCCTCGCGGAGCCGGTCGTCGAGCCGCAGGGCGGCGTCCACGGCGAGGGACTGGATGTCGATCTGGTCCTGCCAGCGGCCCCTGCGGTCGAGGTACAGCTCCAGGGTCTGGGCCAGCAGCCAGGCGTGGGCGGGGTAGCCCTTGTTCCCGGCCTGGACCACGGTGGACAGCAGCACGGGCAGTTCCCGCTCCAGCCAGGCCGCGGCCGGGCCGGGTTCCGTGAGGGGTTCGAGTTCGACGCCGGGTTCGGCGGGGGTGTCGGGGGCGGCGTCGATGCGGTTGGGCGTCAGCGTGGCCGTGGCGGCGTGCGCGCTGTGCACGTAGTGGTCGAGCAGGCGCCGTACGGCCGCGCCGCGGGTGTCGGCGTCGTCGTGGTCCTGGACCTGCTCGGAGGCGTAGATCTTGAGCATGTCGTGGAAGGCGAAGCGGTTCGCCACCGGCCGGATCACCAGGTGGGCGTCGGCCAGTCTGGCCAGCAGGGCGGTGGTCCGGCGCACCGGGAGCGCGGCCAGGCTCGCGGCGGCCGTGACGGACAGGTCGGGTCCGGGGTGCAGGGACAGCAGCCGCAGGAGTCGCGCCGCCTCTCCGCCGAGGCCGTCGAGGGACCAGGAGAAGACGGTGCGCAGGTCGGTGTAGGGGTCGTCGTCGGCGAAGGCGTCGAGGCTGTCGTGGCCGGCCTGGAGTTCGGCGGCGATGGAGGAGAGGGAGAAGGCGGGCAGGGTGGCCGCGCGGGCCGCCATGACGGCCAGGGCGAGGGGCAGCCGGTGGCAGAACGCGACGATCGCGTCGACGGCCTCGGGTTCGGCGGCGGTCCGCTCCTCGCCCAGGTGGCGGGCGAGGACCTCCCGGGACTCCGGCTCGCTCAGCGGGCCGAGGATCAGCGGGGCGGCGCCGTGGGTGGCGACGAGGCCGCGCAGCTGGGTGCGGCTGGTGATGACGACGAGGCAGGTGCAGCTGCCCGGCAGCAGGGGCCGTACGTGCTGGGAGTCGCGGGCGTTGTCGAGGACGACCAGGACCCGGCGGCCCGCGAGGATGCTGCGGTAGAGGGCCACTTGGGAGTCGACGTCGGGGGGCAGGTGGCGGGCGGACACGCCCAGCGCGATGAGGAACGAGCGCAGGGCCTCGGCGGCGGTGACGCAGGGTCCGCTGGCGTCGAAGCCCCGGAGGTTGACGTAGAGCTGGCCGTCGGGGAAGCGGGGCGCGAGGCGGTGGGCGAGGTGGACCGCGAGGGTCGTCTTGCCCACGCCGGCCATTCCCTCGATGGTGTTGATCACCGCGGAGCCGGCCGCGGACGTCTCGTCGAGGCCGAGTCTGTCGAGGGCGCTGGTGATCCGGGCCAGTTCGTCCCTGCGGCCGACGAAGGTGCGTAGGTCCAGGGGGAGTTGGGTGGGGCGGACGGTGACGGGCACGTTCGGCCGCGCGGGGGGCGGCGGGGGTAACTCCTCGGGGGCTTCGGGGCCCGCGTCCGGGGGGCTCGTGGTGCGGCTCGACTGGCGCAGCAGGCCGGTGTGGGCGGCGCGCAGTTCGCGGCCCGGTTCGATGCCGAGTTCGTTCTTCAGGCGCAGCCGCATCTCCTCGAACAGCCCGAACGCCTCCGCCTGCCGCCCCGTCTGGGCGAGTGCCTGGATCAGCCGGGCGTGCAGCGACTCGTCCAGCGGGTACTGGGCGATGGCCCGGTGCAGCAGGGGCAGTACGGGTACGGGGGTGCCGAGGGCCAGCATCAGGTCGGCGCCCTCGCGCAGGGCCGCGAGGTGTTCGCTGTCGACGGCGGAGAACAGGGGGTGCACGCGGATGTCCTGCGGGACTCCCTGCGCGGCCTCTCCGTGCCAGAGGGAGAGGCCCTTGGTGTACAGCTCGGCGGCGGCGCCGTCCTCACCGCTGTCGGCGGCGGCGCGGGCGCGGGCGACGAGGTCACGGAAGCGCAGCAGGTCGAGGGTGGTGGCGTCGGCGTCGATGCCGTACCCGCGGGCGTGGCGCACCAGGAGGGTGCCGGGGGCGCGGGGCGGCAGTCCGGGTTCCAGGAGTTTGCGCAGGGAACCGATGTGCCGGTGGACGACGTTCACGGCGCTGTTCGGCGGGTCGCCGTGCCACAGGACGTCGACGATCTGGCTCAGGCCGACGGTCTGCCCGGGGTGCAGCAGGAGTAACGCCAGGAGGGCGCGCTGTTTGGGCGGTCCGAGGGGTAACTCGACGTCTCTTCGCCAGACTTTGACCGATCCCAGGACCTCAAAGCGCACATGACGAATCCCGTCTTCTTTCATCTTCACAAGTCCCGGTGGTTCGCGAGCGGCCCCGTACCCCCAACCCTAGTTCGTGATCATCTTTTCTGTGCGGCCCGCCGCCGCCGACGGCTCACCCGAGCCGGTGGGCCTCCCGTCCCGTCACTTCCTCCCGGTCGTAGCGCCGTTCGTTGTAGCTGAGCATGTCGAGCAGGCCCCGGGCGGTGAGACGCCCCGGGTTCTCGGTGAGGGCGCGGGCCTGCGGGACGGGTACGCCTCCGGGGTCGACCCAGGTCAGCCGGCCACGGCCGTCGATGCGGGCGCGGCAGCGGTTCGCGTTGTCCTGGTGCAGGCAGAACGGGACGTCGAGATGGCCGAGCGCGAAGGCGCGGACGAGCGCCGAGCCGACGTCGCTGCCGAGGGTCAGGGTGTGCGTGATGATCGCCTGCGCCTCTTCGTAGATCCCGGAATCCACAATTCCGGCGAGTTCGGCCGACGTCTCCCTTTCGGCGACCGAGGCCGCGAATTCCAGGGCGTCGACGTTCTCCGCGATCGACGGAATCCTGTTGGACTCCGCCGCGGTCTTGACGATGAGCCGCTCGGTCCCGGAACGGGCGGCGAGTACCGCGCTCGCCTCCAGTAATCCGTACGCCCCGCGCCGGCTGCGCGGATAAACGCCCATGTAGGTGTAGAGGACGGAATGCCAGTCGGTGTCCCCGAGCCATTCACTGGCCAGCGCGCGCAGGGCGGACAACGCCTCGATGTCCTGCTGCGGGTGGGTCTGCTGGGCGTAGCTGACGGAAATGTCGCGCAGTCCGTGTTCACGGAAGAACAAGCCTTCCAGGATGCTCAGGGCGATCAGCAGGCTCGGCGGGCACAGTTGGCCGAGCATGCAGCCGCCGAAGCTCTCCATATGCACCGGTTCGCCGGTTCCCGCGAGCATCTCGCAGCAGTCCGCCCAGGCGGCGACGGCCTGCGCCAGGGGGACGCGGCTGTAGGGCAGGCAGTAGGAGACGGGGCCGCCCTCGGTGGCGTCGATCCCGGCCGCGACCAGTGCCGCGAACAGTTCGCCGGGCAGCGCCGATCCGTGCCGCACCTGCACCGGGAAGGCGTCCGTCGCGATTCCGGCGAGCATCTGGCGGGTCACCTCCGGACCGTGGGCCACCAGCGGGAATCCGTTGAGGTCCTCGCCCTGCTCCAGGGCGAGCCGGGCCGAGGCGTGGTCGTTGACCCGCGTGTAGCTGTCGACCGTGATGGTGCCGATCGTGGCCGCCTCGATCCCGCTGACGGCTTCGAGTCCGGCGCGCATCTGGCCGACGGTGCCGAACCCCATGCGCGGCTGGACGACGAGCCTCCCGTCCCGCGCGGCCCGCCGGACGAACCGGGTGAAACGTCCGGGGCCGGCCGGAGCCGCCATCAGCTGCTCCGGGTCTTCGAGGAGGTGATCTGTTTCGGTGCCGGCGGCCCCAGTCCGAGGCAGTCGAGGAACTGGTCCAGTGCGACGTCCGCCTCGAAGACCGCGTCGAATCCGTTCACGATCAGTTCCGCCCCGAATCCCGCGTGCCGGGAGCCGTGCACGCCCAGTTTTCCGCCGATGACGACTTTCATGGGGGCCAGCTCCGGATTCTCGCGGATCTTCCTGATCAGCCGCAGTCCGTCGATATGGCCGTGGCCGTTCACCGTGCTGACGACCAGGGCGTCAGGACGGATTCTGGCGCATTCGGAGATGATGAACTCGTCCGGGGTGCACGCGCCCAGGTTGATCACGTTTCCGCCGTTCTCCTCCAGCAGCAGCTGAAGGAACACGAGGTTCCACATATGGGCGTCCGATGACACGCTGGTCACGACGAACGTTCTTCCGCCGGTCGGGGAAAGGGAATTCACGGCCCGTACCGCTCGGCCGCCGCCAGGAACGCGTCGTTGTCCTCCGCGATCCCGATCGTCACACGGACGCCGTCCCCCGGATACGGCCGCACGTCGACCCCCGCCGACGCGCAGACGCGGGCGAACTCCTCGGCGCGGTCACCGAGCGGCAGCCAGACGAAGTTCGCCTCCGAGGGCGGGACTTCGAAGCCCAGGGTGAGCAACTCGGCGCGGACGCGGTCCCGTTCGGTGACCGTCCGCCCGACGCGGGCGGACAGTTCCGTCCGCGCCTCCAGCGACGCGACGGCGGCGGCCTGGGCGAGGTCGCTGACGCTCAGCGGCATGACCACGCGCCGGATCCGGGAGACGAGGCGGGGTTCCGCGAGCAGGTAGCCGACCCGCAGGCCGGCGAGGCCGTACGCCTTGGAGAAGGTCCGGGCGACGATCAGGTTCGGCCACGCCCCGAGCAGGCGGACGCCGAGGCCGGGGTCGCGCGCGTACTCGACGTACGCCTCGTCGAGGAGCACCAGGCAGGTCGGCGGGACCGCGGCGAGGAAGCGCAGGAGGTCGTCCTCGCTCGACGCGGCGCCCGTCGGGTTGTTGGGGCTGCAGACGAGGACGAGGCGCGTCCGCTCGTCGACGGCCGCGGCGAGGGCGTCGAGGTCGTGGGCGCCGTCGGCCAGCGGTACGCGCACGGTGTGGAAGCCGGCGACGTCCGCGAGGACGGAGTAGCCGTCGAACGACGGCCACGAGTGGACGGCGGTGGCCTGCGGTCCGGCGGTCACCGCGAGCAGGGCCTGGATGAGGGTGATGGATCCGGCGCCCACGGCGATGTGGTCCGGGGGGAGGTCGTAGTGCCGGGCGAGGGCGGCGGTCAGGGCCGTGCAGGCCGCGTCCGGGTAGCGGTTGGCGTCGGCGGCGGCGCGGGTGATCGCGTCCAGTACGGGCGCCGGTGGCGGGAACGGGGTCTCGTTGCGGGCCAGTTGACGGGCACAGACATCCGCGGGGCCGTCGGCGGTGCCGAGCAGCCGGGCGAGTCCGGCGTCGTCCGCCGTCGGAGAGCCAGTGGTCCGCTTCTCGACGAACTCCGCGATCTCCGCGAGCGTCTTGAGGCCGAACAGCTCCTCGTCGGTGACCTCGACGCCGAGGCGCTGGCCGAGTGCCAGGGACAGTTCGAAGGTGGCGAGCGAGTCGAGGCCCGCGTCCTCGCGGCTCGCGTCGGGGGACATCTGGTCGGCTTCCAGTTCCAGATCGTCGATCAGGATCGTCTTGAGCAGCTCGTACATGGGTCCTCCGGTGTCCGACGGCTGGGCTGGCGTCCGGTCGCCCGTCATGTCCGGGCCGGCCGCCGGGACGTCTTCCAGCGGTCGGGCACCGGGTTGGTCCGGTCCTCCCAGACGACGGCGTCGTCCCACCACTGTTCGATCCGCCGCAGCTCCGCCTCGGTGTCCGGCTCGGTGAGCCGGAAGACCATCTCCGCGATGTGGGGGCCGAGCCCGGTCAGGCCGTCGTAGGAGCGTCCGACCTCGCCGCAGGCCCGGTAGCTCACCGTCCCCGGCAGCGGGCAGGAGCCGGGCAGCGCGCGCAGGGTCCCCCTGGCCGGGGAGAACCGGACGAAGCCGAGCCGTTCGCCGGTCGGCCGGATCTCGGCCTGTTCGCCGCGTCCGGCCTGGCCGAGCAGGCTCGCGCCGTGGAAGTTGACGCCCAGCGCGGCTTCGTGGACGTCGGTGACGAGGGCCGCGCCCGCCCGGCAGGCGATCTCGCAGACGACCAGGCGGTCGTCGGCGGTGTGGAACAGTTCGAGATGGAAGGCGCACAGGTCGGGTACGGCGGGCAGCGCGGCCACGACCTGCCGCGCGGTGCTCCGCAGCCGTTCGGACAGGGGGTGTTCGTCGGCCATCATCCCCGTCATGGCGGGGGCGTCGAACGCGACCGAGAACCAGTCGGAGTACAGGTTGCGGGACGGCGCCCCCACCACCACCTCACCGGCCTTCATCAGGCCGTTGACGTGGTAGAAGTCGCCCTCGACCCAGGCTTCGGCCAGCCGGGGCGATCCGGTGGGAGAGGCCGGGAGGCCGCGCAGGTCCCGCTCGTCCATCAGGACCACGGTGCCGTTCGACGCCCCGGAGTCGAGCTCCTTGACGACGACCGGGAAACCGACCTGCCGTATGAACTCGGCGAGTTCGCCGTCGGTGCGGATCTTGCGCATGGGCGCGACGTCGATGCCCGCCGCCGCCAGCGTCGACTTCATGACGTACTTGTCGCGGTACGCCACCGCCGAGGCGAGGCTCTGTCCGGGCAGGCCGAGCGCGGCCCGGATTCGTGCCGCGCGCAGCACCTCGCGCTCGCCGAGGGACAGGATCCGGCGTACGCCGAACCGGCGGGCGAGGTCGGCCAGCGTCTCGTCCGGTATCGCGGCGAGGCTGGGCACCACCTCCAGGTGCCGGAACCGCCGTGCGTACGCGGCGTCCTCGGCAGGGGGGATGTCCGCCCTGGTGGTCACCACGACCAGCTCGCGCGCCGCGTCCGGGAACCACTCGTGCAGGCGCGAGACGATGTCCTTGGTGTTCAGCAGAAGAAAAGGGCCCTGTTCGGCCACCATGTCCACCCTTAGGTCGGTAGTTGTCACGGTCGTCCCTGGCTCCGGCACGCTGCTACGCGTCGGTGCCGAACCAGCGGTCCCCGAAGTCCCCGATGCCGGGCAGCATCCACGCGTCCTCGTTCAGGCGCTCCTCGACGGCGGAGGTGACGATCCTGACCCGCGGATACCGTTCGCAGACGGCGGCGACGCCTTCGGGGACGGTGATGAAGTTGACGAAGACGATGTTCTCCTCGGGCACGCCGAGGTCCCTCAGCACCTTCAGCGCCGACAGGGCGGTCCCGCCGGTCGCCATGACCGGGTCGAGCAGCAGGACGTGCCGCCGGGCGATGTCGGCGGGCAGGGCGGTGTAGTAGAGGCGGGCCTCTTTGGTCGTCTCGTCCCGCTGGATGAGGATCTTCCCGATCCTGATCCCGGGGCAGACGTCGCGCAGTTCGCCCTCCATGCTCTCCCCGGCGCGCACCACGGTCACCCCGCACAGCCCGGAGGCGAAGCGCAGCCCCTGGTAGGCGGCGCCGGTCGGGGTGCGGACCTCGCAGGGCTCGAAGGGCAGCAGGTCCATGCCGGCCTCGATCAGCATGCGGATGACCCGGCGGGCGTAGCGGACGAAGTCCTCGCGGGGTGCGTCCCGGTCGCGGATCACGGTGTGCAGGGCGCGCAGTTGGGCGGTCTGGGGCAGCAGGTGGAGGCTGGTGCCGAGGTACTTCTCGATCGGGGGGACGGTCGGTGCGGTCATGGAGTGGATCACCTCAGGCTCGCGGGACGAACTTCACGGGCAGCGAGTCGAACCCCCACAGCAGGTTCGAGCGCAGGCGGCGGACCTGGCCGGCGAGTTCGGCGACCTCGACCCGGCGCAGGATCTCCTCGAACATCACCGTGAGTTCGAGCTTGGCGAGCGAGGAGCCGATGCAGTAGTGGTTGCCCTGGATGAAGCCCAGGTGGCGGTTGGGGTCGCGGCGGATGTCGAAGCGCTCCGGGTCCTCGAAGACCTTCTCGTCGCGGTTGGCGGAGGGCAGCCAGGCGACGACGTGGTCACCGGCCCCGATGTACGCCCCGCCGAACTCGACGTCCTCGGTCGCGGTGCGCAGCGCGTGCATGACGGGCGAGGTGTAGCGGACGATCTCCTGGATCGCGGAGGGCATGAGGCCGGGGTCGTCGCGCAGGGCGTGCCACTGGTCGGGGTTGTCGATGAGGGCGAGGAGTCCGCCGACGGTGGCGTGCCGGGTCGTCTCGTTGCCGCCGGAGACGAGGGCGTCGCAGTTGTAGAAGATCTCCTCGCCGGTGAGGGGGGCGCCGTCGATCTCGCCGGACACCAGGGCGCTCATGAGGTCGTCGCGCGGTGCCTTGCGGCGTTCCTCGGCGAGGTCCTGGAAGTGGAGCAGGATCTCGGTGTGGGCCTGGATCTTGCGGGCCTCCTCGGTCTCGTCGAGCGCGGTGGAGCTCCAGGCGAAGCGGGTGCGCTCGACCATGAAGTCCCAGTCGGGCGGGGCGACGCCGAGCATGTCGCAGATGACGGAGACGGGCAGTTTCTGCGCGACGCGCGTGAACTCGCACTCCCCGGCGGCCAGGGCCTCGTCGATGGCCTGGGCGGCGGTCGCCCGCATGGTGGTCTCCAGGCGGGCGACCATCTTCGGTGTGAACGCCGAGCTGACGACCTTGCGGATCTTGTCGTGCCGGGGCGGGTCGGTGATGTTGAGCATCTTGCCGGCCGCGGCGGCGAGGACCTGCGGGTCGGAGTCGAGCCGCATGCCGTTCTGGGAGCTGAAGACGCGGGGGTCGGTCAGCATGTCCGTGCACAGGCCGTGGGTCATCACCGCCCAGAAGTGCTCGCCGTTCGCCCGCCGGTTGCGGTAGACGGGGTGTTCGGCGCGCAGCCGCGACCAGACGGGTGCCGGGTCGGAGTCCCGGTAGAGGAGCGGGTCGGACAGGTCGACGTTCATTCGGCTCTCCCGGTGTCGATGATGCCGGCGACGGCCCGCAGGACGTCGCCCCGTTGCTCCGCCAGGTAGAAGTGGCCGCCGGGGAACGTGCGGAGCGCGAAGCGGCCCCGGGTCGCGGCGGCCCAGGCGCCCGCGTCGCCGACGCCCACCGCCTCGTCCTGGCGGCCGACGAACGCGGTGACGTCGGTCCGCAGGAGCGGGCCGCCTGCGCGCGGGACGTACGACTGGACGATCCGGTAGTCGTCGCGGACCGCCGGCAGGAAGACCGAGCGCAGGTCCGGGTCGTCCAGCAGCCCGGCGTTGCCGGAGCCCAGCTCCTTGAGCAGGGCCACGAGCCGGTCGTCGTCCAGGAGATGGGCCCCTTCCTGCCCCGCGAAGGGCCGCACCCGGTGGGGGGCGCCGCACCCGGAGACGACGAGGTGGCGTACGGCGTGGCCGCGGCCGTCGGCGGTCAGGCGGCGGGCGACCTCGTAGCCGATGACCGCGCCCATGCTGTGGCCGAAGAAGACGGCGGGCCGGTCGAGGTACCGGTCCAGTTCCTCGGTGAGCTGGTCCGCGAGGGTGTGCAGGTCGGGTGGGAACGGGTCGCGGATCCGGTTCTCGCGGCCCGGGTACTGGACGGCGAGGACTTCGGCCCCGATGGTGTCGGGGCCGCTCCAGCCGCGGAAGTAGCTGGCCGCTCCCCCGGCGTGCGGGAAGCAGACGAGCGGGGTCCCGGCGGGCGGTCCGAAGGCGCGGATCCACGCGGACCTCGTGGGAGCGGTCTGTCGCCGTGTCACAGCCGGTCAGCTCCGTCCGTCGCGCGGGTGACGGCCTCGGCGAGCCCGGCGATGGTCGGGGACTCGAACAGGACGCGGGCCGTCATGCCGATGGCGAACCGGGTGCGGATCCGGGAGATGAGGCTCGCGGCGAGCAGGGAGTGGCCGCCCACCTGGAAGAAGTCGGCGTCGACGCTGATGTTGCGCTGGCCGAGGATGTCCTCCCAGATGTCCGCCAGGACCGCTTCGACGGGGGTGCGCGGCGCGATGTGGGCGGCCTCGGTGCCGTCGTCCGGTTCGAGGGCGAGCAGGGCGGTGCGGTCGATCTTCCCGTTGGGTGTCATAGGGAACGCGTCGAGGACGTGGACGGCCGTCGGGATCATGTACCAGGGCAGGTGCCCCCGCAGGTGGGCGATCAGCTCGGCCGGTGCCGCGGTGGCCTGTGCCGCAGTGGCCTGTGCGACCACGAAGCACACCAGGGCGCTGTCCGGGCCGTCTCCCCTCACCTGGGCTATGCAGGCGCGGACATCCTCGTGCTCGGCCAACACGGCCTCGATCTCGCCGAGTTCGATGCGGTAGCCGCGCAGTTTCACCTGGTGGTCGGCGCGGCCGAGGAACTCGACGCAGCCGTCGGCCCGCGCGCGCACCAGGTCCCCGGTGCGGTAGAGGCGGCTGCCGGGCACACCGGAGAAGGGGTCGGGCAGAAAGCGCTCGGCGGTCGCCTGGGGCGCGTTGAGGTAGCCGACGGCCACGCCCGCTCCCCCGATGTACAGCTCGCCGGGCGTTCCGGGCGGGACCGGGCGCAGGGCGTCGTCGAGGACATGGGTGCGGACGTTGTCGATGGGGTGGCCGATCGGGACGGACGCGTGCTCGCCGGCCTCCCAGTCGGCGCCCGGCTCGTGGACCGTGGTGGTGATGGTGCCCTCGGTCGGGCCGTAGACGTTGAACCAGCGGATGTCCTCGCCGACCCGTTTCTTCCAGGTCAGCAGCGCCTGCCGGGACGCCTTCTCGCCGGCCACGATCATCGTGCGCAGGGCGGACTCCCCGGCCAGCCGGAGCAGGCAGTCCTCCTCCGCGACCCAGCTGTGCCAGAAGGCCGTCGGCACGCTGAGGAAGGTCGTCCCGGTGTCGATGATCTGCTGGGTGAGGGCCCGGAAGGTCTGGCGCAGGGGGTCGCTGCCGAGGACGAGGGCCGCGCCGTGCAGGAGCGGGGGGAAGATCTCCTCGGCGGCGGCGTCGAAGCTGAGCGGCCTGCACTGCAGGACGCGGTCGCCGGGGGCGAAGGCGAAGTGCCGGTTCACGGCGGAGCTGTGGTTCGCCAGCGAGCGGTGGGTCACCAGGACGCCCTTGGGGCGGCCGGTGGATCCGGAGGTGTGGATGACGTAGGCGATGTCGGAGGGAAGCGGGGCGGGGCCGTCCGGCGCGGGCGCGGTGGGAGTCGCGTCGTCGAGGCAGACGATCTCGCCGTCGTAGTCGGGGAAGAGCGGTTTCAGCGGTTCCTGGGTGAGGAGCAGCCGCGCTCCCGTGTCGGCCAGGACGTACCGCAGCCGTCCGACCGGGTACTCGGGGTCGAGGGGCACGTAGGCGGCGCCGGTCTTCAGGACCCCGAGCAGGGCCGTGATCATCTGCGGCGACCGCTCGACGCACAGCCCCACGAACGCGCCGGGCCCGATGCCGCGCTGCCGCAGGAACGCGGCCAACCGGCTGGACTCGTCGTCGAGTTGACGGTACGTCAGTTGCTGGTCCCGCCAGATCAGGGCGGGTGCGTGCGGGGTGCGCGCGGCCTGGGCGGCGAACAGGTCGTGCAGGCAGGCTCCGGGGCCGGGCTCGTCGGCGGGCGACCTCGCGGGCCGGATGTCCGTCCAGTGGGCGCCGACGTACTCCAGGCACTCCCGGCGGCTCTCCGCCCGGTGCACGGCCCGCCAGCCCGGCGGCACGTCGAGACCGCCGGCCCACAGAGCATGCCGGCCCTCGCTGTTCACCAGGACCAGAGAGACACCGTTGACGTCATGAATCGGGTTGACCACGGCTCGTAGTCCCCTTCGGGTGCTAGAGGTGCGGCGTACGGACCGGCGTTGCGCCGGAAGAAGCCCGCACAGCTTCGCTCCGTGTCCCTGCAAGGGCCTCGACGCCTCGCTTGTCCCGCTCGCTGCGGTGGCTGGTCAGCGCGACGGCGAGCCGTCGGCAAGGCCCCCGGCCCAAGGTGGGCCCCGTCAGGAATTCGCCCCGCGTGAAGCGAAAGGAATTCAGGAGCCCCCGAGCACAGCTCGCTGCACCTCGACGGAAAGGCGACCGTACCTTGCCAGCAACTGGACGGCTGTCCGTATCGGTCCTCGGCGCCGGACTCATCGGTATGGACCTGGCGGCCAAGATCACGCATTCCGACTGTCTCGACCTGCGGCTCCTCGCGGGCCGGCACGACGCCGACCCGGCGCTCCGGCGGGCGGCCCGGCGCGGCCTGCCGGTCGCGACCGGGGGGATCCGGTCCGTCGTCGACGCCGGGGAGGACTTCGACGTGGTGTTCGACGCCACCAACGCGGCCTGCCACGCCGAGCACGCGGAGAAGCTCGCGGCGTCCGGCGCGCTGATCGTCGACCTGACGCCCAGCCGGGTCGGGCAGCTGATCGTCCCGACCGTCAACCGGGCGGACATCGGCTCCCAGCGCGACATCAGCATGGTGACCTGCGGCGGGCAGGCGTGCCTGCCGATCCTGCACGCGATCTCGCGGGTGCACGCGATCGACTGCATCGAGGTCGTGACCACGGCCGCCACCCTGAGCGTGGGCCACGCCTCGCGGCTGAACCTCGACGAGTACGTGGGGACCACGCAGGACGCGATCCGCTGGTTCACCGGCGTCGAGGACGTCAAGGCGCTCGTCAACATCAGCCCGGCCCGCCCAGCGGCGACCTTCCGGGTCGCCATGTACCTGCTGGGCAAGGACCTGACCGCCGATTCGGTGCGCTCGCTGGTGGACGGGGCGGCGGACGAGATCCGCACGTTCGCCCAGGGCTTCGAGGTCAAGGTGTGCACCGTGAACGACTCCCGGGCGTTCGTCTCCGTGGAGGTCGCGGCGGCCGGCGACCGGCTGCCGCGGTACGCCGGGAATCTCGACATCATCAACTCCGCCGCCGTCCGGGCCGCCGAGTTCTACGCGGCGGACCGGCTCGCGCCGGCGGGCAGGGGGACGTCATGAGCCAGGAAACGAGCCGGGGAACGACCCCGGAGACGACCCCGGAGACCGCCTCGGGCAGGCCGGTCCAGATCCACGACCCGACCCTGCGCGACGGCCAGCACGCCGTCCGGCACAGCCTCGGCGCGGAGCAGTTCCGCGCCTACCTGGCCGCCGCCGACGCCGCGTCGGTCCCGGTCGTCGAGGTCGGCCACGGCAACGGCCTGGCCGCCTCCTCCCTCCAGGTCGGCCGGGCCCGGCTGAGCGACGACGAGATGATGTCGATCGCCCGCGAGACCCTCACGACCAGCAAGCTCGGCGTCCTCATGTTCCCGGGCTGGGCGACGGTCCAGGACCTCAAGAACGCCATCGGGTACGAGGTCGACCTGATCCGCATCGCGACGCACTGCACCGAGGCGAACGTCGCCGAGCGGCACCTCGGGTTCCTGGCCGACGAGGGTGTGGAGGCGCACGGCATCCTCCTGATGACGCACATGGCGAGCCCCGACCAGCTCGCCGAGGAGTGCGCGCGCCTCGTCGAGTTCGGCGCGAGCGGCGTGGGCATCCTCGACTCCTCGGGCTACTTCCTCCCCTCGGACGTCACCGAGCGCATCACGGCCATCTGCGCCGCCGTCGACGTGCCGGTGATGTTCCACGGGCACAACAACCTCGGGATGGCCGTGGCGAACTCGATCGCCGCCGCGGAGGCGGGCGCCGGGATCCTCGACGCGTGCGCGCGGGGCTTCGGCGCCGGCGCCGGCAACACGCAGCTGGAAGTCCTGGTGCCGGTGCTCGAACGGCTGGGGTTCCGCACGGGCATCGACCTGTACCGGCTCCTGGACGCGGCGGACATCGCCGAGCGGGAGCTGATGCCGGCGCCGCCCACCATCGACTCCGTCTCCCTCGTCAGCGGGCTGGCCGGCGTGTTCTCCGGATTCAAGAAGCCGGTGCTCGACATCGCCGCGCGGTACGAGGTCGATCCGCGCGACGTCTTCTTCGAACTCGGCCGGCGTCAGGTGGTCGCGGGTCAGGAGGACCTCATCGTGGAAGTGGCGCTGGCCCTGCGCGGCGCCCGGAACGGTTGACCATGAACGAGAACTCCAGGTACTTCATCCCCGCCCCCGGCGTGGGCAGCGTCCTCGGGGACGCCGAACTGGCCGTACTGGGCAGCCTGGTCAGGTCCGGCGAGAGCCTCTCCCAGGGGCCCTGGCGGGACCGGTTCGAGCAGGCGCTGCGCGAGCACATCGGCAGCCGGTACGCGCTGACGGTCACCAGCGGCACCGTCGCCGTCCGGCTCGCGGTGCACCTGCTGGACCTCGCCCCCGGTGACGAGGTCATCGTGACCCCGCAGACCTTCAAGGCCACCGCCGACCCCCTGCTGGCGCCCGAGGTGACGGTCCGTTTCTGCGATGTGGAGCCGGACACCCTGAACGTGGACGTCGCCTCGTTCGAGTCGCTGATCACCCCGAGGACCAGGGCGCTGATACTGGTCCACTACGGGGGCCGGCCGGCCCGCATGGACGAGATCATGCGGGTGGCCCGGCGGCACGGCGTGCGGGTCGTCGAGGACTGCGCGCACGCGCTGGGCGCCCTCTACCGGGGCCGGCGGCCCGGCGCGCTGGGCGACATCGGGTGCTTCAGCTTCCACTCCAGCAAGAACATCACGACGCTCGGCGAGGGCGGCATGCTCACCTTCGACGACCCCGAGTGGGCCGAGCGCATCGACCGGATCCGCTCCAACGCCGCCGACGGTGTCTTCGTCCCCTCACCGCTGCTGGCCGGGCCGTACGAGCGCGCGGAGCCGTGGATGATGTGGGCCGGGGACTCCTACGAGAAGGAGTGCCTGCACGTCCGCCACCCCGGCGGCAACGCCACGCTCAGCGAGGCCGGGGCGGCCGTCGGGCTCATCCAGCTGCGGCGGCTGGGGGAGCTGACCGAGCGGCGGCGGTGGATCGCGGGGCGTCTCTCCCAGACGCTGGCGGAGTTCCCGCACGTACGGCTGGCCGAGGTGCCCGACGACATCCGCCACCCCTACCACCTGTTCACCTTCTTCGTCCGGCCGGGCCACGGGACGAGCCGCGACGACGTCGTCCACGCCCTCGAAGACGCCGGGGTCCAGGTGCAGGTGCGCTACTTCCCCCTCCATCTGCGCCCCGAGTGGCGGGGCCGGGGGCACCGGCTCGGCGAGTGTCCGGTCACCGAGCGGCTCTGGTTCCACGAGCAGGTCAACCTGCCGTGCTACCCGTCGATGACCGACGGCCAGGTCGAGCACCTGGTGCTGGCCCTGAAGGCCGCGCTGGGCGGAACGTCGAGTTACGAGGAGGCCCGGGCATGACGGAGTCCTATGACGTGGTGGTCGTGGGCGGCGGGCCCGTCGGCCTGGCCACCGCCTGGCAGGCGGCGGAGCGCGGACAGCGGGTGCTGGTCCTGGAGCGGCACACGTACTTCAACGAGACCGCGGGAACCAGCGGCGCCGAACGCCACTGGCGGCTCCAGTACACCCAGGAGGACCTGTTCCGCCTCACGCTGGAGACCCTTCCGCTCTGGCGCGAGCTGGAGAGCCGCTGCGAGCGCCGCCTCATCCACGAGATCGGCAGCCTGTGGTTCGGGGACACCGACGTGATCACGAACGAGGGCCAGATATCGGGCACCGCCGAGATGATGGACAAGCTCTCGGTGCGCTACGAATGGCTCGGCACGGCCGATATCGAGCGGCGGTTCGGGTTCCGCGGCCTGCCCCGGCACTACGAGGGGTTCCTCCAGCCCGACGGCGGCACGATCGACGTCCGGGGCACCCTGGCGGCCCTCTTCACGCTCGCGCAGGCGGCGGGGTGCGCCCTGCACTCCGGTGAGGCGGTGACGGGGCTCGTGCCGGACGCGGACGGCGTGAGCGTCACCACCGACCGGGGCGCCTACCGGGCCGGCAAGGCCGTACTGGCCTGCGGTCCCTACACCAACGACCTGCTGGAGCCGCTCGGGGCGCGGCTCGCGTACTCGGTGTACGAGATGGCGATCGCGACCTACCGGCAGGCCGTGCCGGTGGCCGAGGCGCCGTTCTGGTTCGCCTTCCAGCAGCCGACGCCCGAGGACACCAACCTGTTCTACGGGTTCGGCCACAACCCCTGGGCGCCCGGGGAGTTCGTGCGCTGCGGGCCGATCTTCGAGGTGGACCCGCTCCCCCACCCGTCGGCGTCCGCAGGGGCCGCCGACCCGCGCCAGATGGCACGCCTGTCCGGCTGGCTGCGGGACCATCTGCCCAGCGTCGACCCCGACCCGGCCCGGACCTCGACCTGCCTGGCCGTGCTGCCCACGGATCCCGAACGGCAGTTCTTCCTCGGCACCGCCCGCGACCTGGTGCCCCACGGGGACCGGCTCGTCGTCTACGGGGCGGGCTGGGCGTTCAAGTTCGTCCCCCTCTTCGGCCGGATCTGCGCCGACCTGGCCGTGGACGACGCCACCCCGTACGACATCTCCCGGCTCGCCCTGCAAGCGGCGGAGGCCCGAGCGTGAACCCGTTCCGTCCCGAGGACCCCGCCCTTCCGCGCATCCCGCCGGACCGCGCCCGGGAGTACCGCCGGCAGGGCTGGTGGCTTCCCGAGCGGGTGGACCGCCTGGCGCTGCGGCATGCCGACGACCAGCCCGGCAAGGAGGCCGTCCGCGGGCCCAGCGGCCGGCTGACCCGGCGTGAGCTGGCGGACGCGGTCGCCGGGGCCGCCGCGAAGCTGGCCGCGCTGGGGATCGCGCGCGGGGACCGGGTGCTGGTCCAGCTCCCCAACGACCTGGAGCTGGTGGTGCTGCCGCTGGCGCTGATGCGGCTGGGGGCGCATCCGGTGATGGCGGTGCCGACGCTGCGCCGCCGCGAGCTGCTGGCGGTGGTGGCGGCCACCCGGCCCACCGCCGTGGCCGTACCGCGCCGCTGGCAGCGCTTCGACCATGCCGCGCTGGCGCGGGAACTCCAGCGGGACTGTCCGAGCATCCGGCACCTCCTGGTCGCCGGTCCCGCCGACCCGGACACCGTCGACCTGGTCGAGCTGTGCCGCCCGGACCCCGGCGCCGGGCACCTGCCCGAGCTGGGGCCGCCGATGGACGACGAGCCCGCCGTCTTCCTGCTGTCCAGCGGCACCACGGGCCCCCCGAAGCCGATCGCGCGCACCCACGAGGGCTACGGCTACATGATCCGCACGGCCGCTCAGTGGGCCGGGCTGTCCCCCGACACGGTCTACCTCGCGGTCATGTCCGGGGCGCACGGATTCGTCCTCAACTGCCCCGGGATGCTGGGCGTCCTGGCCTTCGGCGGCCGGATCGTGCTGGGCTCGCCGGGCGATCCGGCGGCGGCGCTCGACCTCGTCGAACGCGAGGGGGTGACCCATACGACGCTGGTGCCCGCGCTGGTCACCCAGTGGCTGGCCGAGGTCCGGCAGCGGGGACGCGGGCCGGCGTCGCTGCGCGTGCTCCAGGTCGGGGGCGCCCGCCTGGAGCCCGCGCCCGCCGCCGAGGCCCGGGCGCTGCTCGGCTGCACGGTCCAGCAGTGCTACGGCATGAGCGAAGGGCTGCTGGCCTACACCGCCCTGGACGACGACGCCGACGTCGTCGCCCACACCCAGGGCCGGCCCGCCTCGCCCGGCGACGAGATCCGCGTCGTGGACGAGGACGGCAAGGAGGTCGCCGAGGGCGAGGCGGGAGAACTCCTGACCCGGGGGCCTTACACGGTCGCCGGGTACTACGGGGCGCCGGAGGCCAACGCGCGCGCCTTCACCGACGACGGCTTCTACCGCACCGGCGACCTGGTGCGGATCCATCCCTCGGGCGGCCTGGTGGTGGAGGGCCGGACCGGTGACGTCATCAACCGGGGCGGCGAGAAGATCTCGGCCGGGGAGATCGAGTCCCTGCTCGACGGGCACCCCCTGCTGCGGGCGGTCGCGGCGGTCGCGATGCCGCACCCGGTCTGGGGACAGACCGTCTGCGTCTTCGCCGTCCCCCGCGACCCCGGGAAGCGGCCGACGCTGCTCGCGCTGCGCCGCTTCCTCACCGAGCGCGGCATCGCCACGTTCAAACTGCCCGAGGAACTGAAGGTGGTCGACGCCCTCCCGATGGTCGGCGTCGGCAAGATCAACCGGGTCGCCCTGCGTGCGGCGGCAGCGGAACGGCGGCCCAGGAGAGACGGGAACCCATGACCGAGATGCTCGACCACGACGTTCCGGCGTTCCCGATGGCCCGCGCGTGCCCCATGCACCCGCCGGCCGAGTACCGGGAGATCCGCGGGCAGGAGCCGGTCAGCCGGGTCCGGATGCCCGACGGCCAGCTCGCCTGGCTGGTCACCGGGCACGAGCCGGCCCGCAGGCTCCTCGCCGACCCGCGGGTCAGCGCCGACCGCCTCCACCCGGCGTTCCCGGGACGGCTGACCGCCGAGCAGCGCACGGCGTCCGAGCGGGTCCGCCGGCTCACCACCCGCCGGTCCATGATCCACCTGGACGGGGCCGACCACGGGGCCCACCGCAGGATCCTGACCGGCGAGTTCTCCCTGCGCCGGATCGCCGCGATGCGCCCGCGCATCCAGGAGATCGTCGACCGCGGCGTCGACGCCCTGCTGGCCGCGCCGCGGCCGTCCGACCTCGTCGAGCACGTGTCGCAGCCGGTGCCGTCGCTGGTGATCTGCGAACTCCTGGGCGTGCCCCACGAGGAGCGGTACGACTTCCACACGTGGGCGAACAAGCTGATCAGCCGGACCGTGTCGATGCCGGAGCGCGCCGCCGCCTCCGAGGCGCTGAACGACTGCCTGGAGACCCTGGTCACCGAGAAGGAGCGCGGCGAGCCCTCCGACGACCTGATCGGCCGGCTCATCGCCCGCAACCGGGAGACCCCGGTGATGAACCACGACGAGATCGTCGGCACCGCCGTCATGCTGCTGATCGCCGGCCACCAGACCACCGCGAACATGATCTCGCTGGGCCTGGTGACCCTGCTCGCGAACCCGGACCTCAAGGCGCAGGTCACCGCCGACGCGTCGCTGCTGCCGGGGGCGGTCGAGGAGATGCTGCGCTACTTCAGCGTCGTCGAGAACGCCCCCGCCCGGGTCGCCACCGAGGACATCGAGATCGGCGGCGTCACCATCCGCAAGGACGAGGGGATCGTCGTGTCGAGCCTGGCCGCCGACTGGGACGAGGAGGTCTTCGAGCACCCGGACCGGCTGGACTTCCGGCGGGGTGCGCGCCACCACGTCGCCTTCGGGTACGGCGTGCACCAGTGCCTCGGCCAGAACCTGGCCCGGGTGGAGCTGGAGATGGTCTTCGAGACGCTGCTGCGCCGGGTGCCGGACCTGGCGCTGGCCGTACCGGCCGAGGACCTGTCGTACAAGGACGACGCCGGCATCTACGGCATCTACCAGGTGCCGGTGACCTTCTGAGGGGAAGAGGCACGCCCGTGCACATCATCACCGACCGGGAGCGGTGCGTGGGCGCCGGCCAGTGCGTGCTGGCCGCGCCCGCCGTCTTCGACCAGGACGACGAGGGGCTGGTCGCGCCGCTGACGGCGCGTCCGGCGGAGGGGGACCGGCCGGCCGTCCGGCAGGCGGTCGGCCTGTGTCCCTCGCTGGCCATCCGGGTCGACGAGGAGTGAGCGTCCCGGGGTCACCCGGGGTACGGAAGAGCGGCGGTCCGGAGCACGATCGGACCGCCGCTGACCGCTATCCGAAGTAGGACAGGGTGATCATCTGCTGCACCAGGCCCCGCCCCTCGCCGACCGGCACCGTCCGATGCCAGGACGTGGGCGAGGCCGAGTAGAGCAGGGCCGTGCCCCCGGCCGGTGACAACACCTCGGCGGGGCCGGCCGACTGGTCCGGGCCGGACCAGAGCTCGATCTCTCCGCCGCCGTCGCTCGGCCAGTTCTCGTTGAGGTGCAGGGACATGTGCAGCCTCTTGTACAGCTTGCCCGTGCTGAGGTCCTCGAAGTCGCCGTCGCCGTACCGGAAGATCTGGCACGTGCGATGCAGCCCGGCGGTGTCCACCCCGGTCTCGCGGCGGAGCCAGTCGGCGAGTTCCTCGGACAGCAGGTCGGTGACCAGCTCACGCCACGGCGGCGCCAGGACGTCCAGGTCGAGGGTGAACCCGGTCTTGTTGTCGGACACGGGCAGGACGTACGAGCGGTAGCGGCGCCGGACGTGACCGGTCGCCGTCGACGTGTCGATGAGCTGGAACAGACCCGGATCCGGTGCGGTGGCGGCGAGGTCGGCCAGGCTGCGCGCGGAGAGGAGACCGGCCCCGCGGAAGTGCCGGAAAGGGTGGTCGCGGGTCTCCAGCCGGACGTCCGGATTGAACAAGAGTCACACCTTTCAGCGGTCCGTACGGATGCCCTGCCAGTGTCGCCACCGCGCTTGCCGTGCGATGGCGGACCGGTTTGCGAAGACCTTGCTGCCGCGCGGCCAGCGGATCGACAAGGGGTCGGCAGGGGCCCGCGGCCAGGCTGGGGCCAGGTCGACAACCCCAAGGAGGCACCGTGGTACTGACGCTCGACTCGGCTCTTGAGGAACGTACGCAGCCGTTCCAGCTCTTCCGCGGCCGTGACCTGCTCGACGACGGTCAACTGGAGCAGTTGCTCTCCACCATGCCGACGGCCGACGTCGCGAAGATCGCGGTGGAGGACCCGCTGCACGAGAAGCAGTACCGGATGAACCTCGTGGACCTCGTGGTCCTGGAGGAGGAAGCCCCCGTGTTCCCGCGGCTGCCCGCCATCTGGCGCGACCTCGTGGAGGACCTGCGCGGCGCGGAGTTCACGGCCTGGCTGGAGAAGGCGACCGGGATCGGACTGGCCGGCCTCCAGCGCAGCATCGGCCTCTACACGCACCGCAACGGCGACTACCTGTCGGTGCACAAGGACAAGCCGACCAAGGCGATCACGGTGATCCTCTACCTGAACCGTGACTGGCCCCGCGAGGCCGGCGGGCAGTTCCAGATCTTCGAGCACCCCCGCTCGGGCCCGGCGGAGGAGATCAGCCCGGTCGGCGGCCAGTTGCTCGCCTTCCCGCCCACCGACAAGTCGTGGCACGCGGTGTCGAAGATCGAGCACCCGGACGGCACCGAGCGGATCACGGTCCAGATCGAGTACTGGCTGACCACCGGGCTCGCCGGCTCCGCCTACCGGCCGCAGAACTGACTGTCCGGCGCCCGGCACCCACGGTGCCGGAACCGAAAGGACCCCCCATGGGAAAGATCGTGGACGACCCCCACAAGATCCTCGTGATCTGGCCGCCGCAGGTGCTCAGCTACTTCAACGCGGGCCACCACCTCGCGCTCTACCAGGTCGCCGGCCATCTGCGCACGGTCTACCCCGGCGCGCAGGTGACCGCGCTCGACGCCAGTGTCGAGCGGCTGACGTGGAAGGACCTCGGCAGCCGGCTCTTCCAGGAGCGGTACGACGTCATCGCCGTGATGAACGAGTTCGACGGCATCGACGGCTTCCGCCGGCTCGTCTCGTACGCCAGGGCGCTGAACCCGGACGCCCCGATCGTCACGTTCGGCAGGCTGTCCGGGGTCAACCCCCGTTTCTTCGAGCGCTTCGACATCGACGCGATCGTGGAGAACGGCGACTTCGAGGCCGGCGTGGGCGCCGCGATCGAGACCTTCCGCGGCCGGGCGACCGAGGCCCCTGGCGTGCACCTGCGCCGCGACGGCGCCTGGAGCGCCCCGGCCGGACGGGGTGAGCTGCTCCCGGCGGAGGACTGGTACCTGCCGACGCCGGAGGAGATCCCCTACGCGCACTACGACGCCCTCTACTTCGACGACGCCAACAAGTTCTGCGGCATCCCGCGCCGCCGCGAACTGGTCGTCCCGGCGGCGCGCGGGTGCCCGGTCGGCTGCTCCTACTGCGAGGTGCCGATCATCTTCTCGAAGAAGGAGCGGCGCCTGACGGTCGAGCGGACGCTCCGGTACATCGAGGAGTCGTTCGCGGCGGCGCCCTTCGAGTACGTGGCGTTCTACGCGCCGACGTTCACGCTGGACAGGAAGTGGATGGCGGAGCTCTGCCAGGAGCTGACCGGGCGCGGATCGCCGTACCCGTGGAAGTGCGCGACGACGATCCACCACCTCAGCGAGGAGATGATCCGGTCGATGGGCGCGGCCGGCTGCGTCCGGATCAGCGTCGGCCTGGAGACCCTCGACCCGCAGGAGGGCGCGCTGCTGCCCCGGCCGAAGCAGAAGTCCGCGCTGGACCTGGACCGGCTGTCGGCCTGGTGCGAGGAGTCGGGCATCGAGCTGAACTGCTTCGTCATCGTCGGACTGCCCGGCACCACGATCGAGGGCGCCGAGCGGACCATCGAGGCCGTCCAGGAGCGCGGCGGCCGCGCCCGGCCGACCGTGTACGCCCCCTGGGAGCTGGCCGGCCCCGACCTCCTCGACCACGAGATGGCCGCGTTCAACCGGCAGCTCTTCGTGCCGGGCACCCACGCCCTGACCGAGGACGAGCTGACCCGCGGCTACGACATCGTCTTCGGCAGCCAGCCGGACGTGACCCAGGTGTTCGAGAACATCCCCGCCCGCGCCGCCGGCCCGGCCCTGCGCCCGGTATGACGGACGAGACGCTCGTGACGGCGCCGGAGCGGGCCGGCTCCCCCTTCCGGCGGGAGAGCACCGGCCGGTTCCGCAACCGGCGGGTCCGGGTCCCGGACGAGATCAACCTCAAGAGCTGCGGGCTCCTCGACAGCCGGGCGGCGGCGGTGCACCGGGCCACGCTGGCGGAGTTCGACCCAAACGACGTGCTGACCTACCCCATCCTGCGGCCCGTCTACGGCATGCTGGCCGACCGGTTCGGTGTGGACGTCGACTCCCTCGTCCTCACCTCGGGCAGCGACCCCGGGCTGAACCTGCTGACCCGGGCGTTCCCCGAGGTGTCGCGGATCGTCCTGCACCAGCCGAACTTCGACGGGTGGGCGAAGTTCGCGGCGATCTCGGGCTGCGTCCTCGACCCCGTCGCCCCGGACCCCGGAACGGGCCTGTTCGACCTGCGTGACCTGACGCGGCGGCTGCGCGCGGGAGCACCGGCGTTCGTCGTCGTCACCACCCCGCACAGCTTCACCGGCCAGGTGCACGGCGCGCGGGAACTGGCCGAACTGGCCGACGCCGTCGCGGAGCACGGCAGTCTCCTCGTCGTGGACACCGCCTACCTGGCGTTCACCGAGGGCGGCGAGGAGCAGGTGCGCGAACTGGCCGGGCTGCGGCACGTCGTCCGCGTCAACACGTTCTCCAAGTGCTACGGCCTGTCGGGCGCCCGGATCGCGGTGACGGTCGCCCACCCGGCGACCGCCCGCCACCTGTTCGACCTCGACCCGGAGGGCCCGGTCTCCTCGCTCGCGGTCGCGCTGCTCCAGCGGTCGCTGCGGGAAGAGGCCGTCTTCGCCGGGATCTGGGCCGACGTACGGCAGTTGCGGGCGCGGTTCGCGGCCGAGGTGGAGCGCGCGGTGCCCGGCTGGCGGGCCCGGCCGAGCGGCGGGAACTTCGTCACCTGGGACGTCCCCGACCGGGCGGCCGCCAAGGCCGCGAGCCGCCATCTCCTGGACCAGGGCATCGTCGTACGGGACCTGTCGGGCTCGCCGGGGCTCCCGGCGGCCGTCCGGATCGCGGTCGCGAACGAGGCCGTCGTCCGCCGGGTCGTCGGCGCCCTCGGCGACTGGTACCGGGGAGGGGCGGCATGAACACGCGCAGGATCACGGTTCCGGGCCTGCCCAACGTGCGCGATCTGGGCGGGCTGCGCGGACCCGGCGGCGGCTACTTCCGGCGGGGCCTGCTCCTGCGGGGCCCCGCACCGTCGCCGGACACCGCGCCCGCCCTCGGCGGCCTGGGCATCCGCACGATCGTCGACCTGCGGCTGGAGGAGGAACGCCGGCAGTACCTGGGGCCCGAGTCCACCGGGGCGACCGTGCTGTCCCGCCCGGTGGCCGGCGACATGAGCCGGATCCGGGGCAACGTACGGCCGCTGCCCAGCGACTACCTCGCGAACTACCGCGACATGCTGGCCAGGGCGGCGCCGGTCGCGGCGGAGATCGTGGACCTCCTCGCCGCCGGGGCGCAGGTGCCCGTCTACGTCTGCTGCGCGATGGGCAAGGACCGCACCGGCGTCATCAGCGCCCTGGTCCTGCGGGCGCTGGGGGTGCGGACGGCGGACGTCGCCCGGGACTACGCCCTGACCGCCCGCGCCTACCGCGCCCTGCGCAGCCACGACCCCCGCCCCAACTGGACCCGCGAGGACAGCCTCGCGCAGCTGCGGCTGCGGACCGCCACGCCGGCGGCGACGATGCGGGCGCTGGTCGCCGGGATCGAGGCCGACCACGGCAGCGTCGCCCGGCTGCTCCTGCTCCACGGCCTCCGGGAGGAGACCCTGCGGCGCACGGTCGCCGACGCGTTCACCCACCCCGTCCACCTGTGAGGAAGAAGACGTGTCCCTCGTCGACATCGAGACCATCAGCCGGGCCGAGCTGGAACAGGACCCGTTCGGCCACGCCGTGATCCCGCGCTCGTTCGTCACGGACGACATCGCCGAGCAGCTGCGCGGCGAGTTCAGCGCCGTCGGCTTCGAGGAGTCGCGGCGCACGGAGGTCACCCGCTCCGACAAGCAGTACCGGATGTTCAACCGCAGCCTCGTCACCGCCGGCGCGGTCGACGAGGACCAGGTGAGCGCGCTGCCCACGAACTGGCAGCAGCTCGTCGAGGACGTCGTCTCGACGCCGTACCGCGAGGCGCTGTCCGCGCTGACCGGCGTCGGCCTGGACCAGTGCCTCGTCGAGGCCCGGATGACCCGCTACGCGCGCGGCTGCTGGATCGAGCCGCACACCGACCGCCCGGACAAGGCGGTGACCCACCTCTTCTACTTCAACGACGGGTGGGACGCGGACTGGAGCGGTGACCTGCGTCTGCTGCGCAGCGCCGACATGGACGACTGCGCGAAGCGGGTGGCGCCGACCACCGGGACGTCCGTCGTCCTGGTCCGCTCGGACAGCTCCTGGCACGGTGTCCCGCCGGTCGCCGACACCTGCCCCGTGGACCGGCTGGCCCTGCTCGTCCACTTCGTCCGCCCGTGACCCAGCACGACGGGACCCCCCGGGAAGCACCCGGGAAACGCACGTATCTGCTGGCCATGACCATCGACTGCGTGGGCAACGGCCTGTGGACGCCCGTCGCGCTGATCTTCTTCACCCAGGGCCAGCACCTTCCGCTGGCCCACGTCGGTGTCGCCCTGACGGTCGGCGGGCTCCTCGGCCTCCTCGCGGGACCGGTGAACGGCCTCCTGGTGGACCGGTGGGGCCCGGCGAACGCGGCGGCCCTCAGCTACGGCGTACGCACCGGGGTGTTCGCGCTGTTCCCGTTCGTCTCCGCCACCTGGCAGGTCGGTGTGCTCGCCGTCGTCGCGGCGGCCGGGGACCGGCTGTTCTGGACGGCGAGTACACCGCTGCTGGCGCGGCTGGTGCCGGCCGACGCGCTGATCGGGGTGCTGAGCACGGCGAGCGTGCTGAAGGTCAGCGGGTGGGCGGTCGGCGGGGCGGTCGGCGCGACCGCCGGGGGGCTGCTGATCGGCAGCACCACGGGCCTGCACATCGTCGCCTACGCCAACGGTCTGACGTACGTGGCGGCGATGGGCCTGGTGCTGACGGTGCGCCGGCATGTCCCGCCCTCCCCCGCCGCCCGGCCCTCGGCGGACGGGCGGGCGTGGCGGTGGCGTGATCTGCGGGACGACCCGGGCTTCCTGCGGCTGTGCCTGCTGACGCTCGCGCTGGCGTTCGTCTCCGACTGTCTGACGGCGATGCTCCCGGTGGTCGCCATCGTGGTGCTGGGGCAGCCGACGTGGGTGCCCGGGGTGGTGATCGCCGTGGCCTGTGTGTCGATGGCCGTGGCCCGGCGGCCGGCGGTCGCCTACGCGCGGCGCGTCCCCGCACCCCGGGTCCTGCGCCTGGCGACCGGCATGTTCGGGCTGGCGGTCCTCGTCATGGCGACGACCGGCTGGGCGGGCCCGGCCACCACCGCGGTCGTCCTGTGCGCGGCGCTGATCGGCACGCTCGGGGACGCCCTGTTCGCCCCGGTCGTCACGACGACGGCGAACGCCGCCGCCCCGCCCGGTCTTGAGGGCCGCTACAACGCGACCTTCCAGACGTCCTTCGGCGTCGCGGGCGCGGTCGCCCCGGCGGCCGGCACGGCCCTGCTGGCCCAGGGGAACACCGTCCTGTGGCTCGGCCTGGCCGCCGTCTGCGCGGTGACGGCTTCGGCGGTCGGGTTCCTCATGCGGCCGACCCGCCCGGCGCCCGGACCGGCGCCACTACGACGGATCGTCCTCGGCGGGATCTCCGGCGCGGGCAAGTCGACGCTGGCCTCCTCCCTCGCCGGGGTGCTGGGCATCCGCCGCATCGACATGGACGCGCTCTACCACGGGCCCGCGTGGACCCGCCGCGCCGAGTTCGCGGACGACGTGGAGCGCGCGACGCGGGCGCCGGACTGGATCTGCGACGCCCAGTACCACTGGGTGGTCGGGGACCTGCTCGGCGAGCGCGCCGACACGTTCGTCTGGCTCGACCTGCCCCGCCGGACCGTCATGCACCGCGTCCTACGGCGCTCACTGATCCGCGCCGCCACCGGCCGCGAGCTGTGGCACGGCAACCGGGAGACCTGGCGAGCAATGCTCCTGAACCCGCACCATCCGCTGCGCTGGGCCTGGACCCACCACGCCACCCGGCGGGCCGAGACGGCCGCGTTCCTCGCCCTGCACCCCGGCCTCACGGTCGTCCACCTGACCGAGGCGGGCCAGGCACGGCGGTGGCTGCGCTCGGTCGCGACATCGGCATCGGCATCGACATCGACATCGACTACAGCGTCGGCGTCGGCCCCCGCTCCGGCTCCGGCTCCGGCATCAGCGTCGGTGTCAGCTCCGGCTAAGGCCACGGCTTCAACTCCGGCCACAGCGTCGGCTCCGGCGCCAGCCACCACCCCGACCCCGACCCCGGCGTCAGCTCCGGCTAAGGCCACGGCTTCGACTCCGGCCCCGGCTCCGGCCCCAGCCCCAGCCCCGAGCGCATCCCCCCGCCCCTCCCCGCCCACCCCCTCACCACTCAGCGCAGGAGGTACCACCATGCAGGACCGTCGACGAGAACCCGCTCCCCCGGGCGAACCGCTGCTGGAGATCCACGGCGGGAACCGGCTCGCCGGGGCCGTGCGGACCTCGGGGTTCAAGCACTCCCTGGTCACCACCGCCGCCGCAGTGGCCACCGCGAGCGCCCCGGTGCGTATCCGGAACTGCCCGGACATCGTCGAGACCACGGTGCTGGGCGAGATCTTCCGCGCCACGGGTGCGAGCGCGCGCTACGACAGGCCGACCGAGACGTTCACCCTCGACGCGTCCACGTGGGACTGCGCGGAGCTGCCGGCCGATCTCGTCAGCCGCATCCACGGTTCGCTCTATCTGCTGCCCGCCCTGATCTCCCGCAACGGCGCGGCCCGGCTGCCCGCGAGCGGCGGCTGCTTCATCGGCGAGGGCCCCAGGGGCAGGCCGGTCGAACACCTGCTGGACGTGATGGGGCGGTTCGGCGTCACCACCCGCCTCACCTCGGACGGTTCCGTGGAGCTGGCCGCGGACCGGCTCACGCCGTGCACGATCGACATGCTCGACTACACGCGCAACAAGGCCCTCATGAGCGGGCCGCACTACAGCGGGGCGGTGAAGACCGCGCTGCTGATGGGCGCGGTCACGCACGGGACGACCACGCTGCACCACCCGTACCTCAAGCCCGACGTGACCGACATGGTGACCGTGCTGCGCGACCTGGGCGCCGACATCGAGTTCGCCGGACCCGAGACGTGGGTGATCCACGGCCGGGGCCCGGAGTCCCTCGACCGGCCCGCCGACGTCACGCTGATCCCCGACCTGATCGAGGTGGTCACCTGGATCTGCGCGGGTGTCGTGCTGGCGGACGAACCGCTCCAGATCACCGGCCCGGGCATCGACCGCGCGGTCCGCGCGCTGGCGCCCGAGTTCGACCTCCTGGACCGGATGGGCGTACGCGTCGACGTCGGCGCCGACGAGCTGACCGTGCACCCGCTGACGAAGCCGCTGCGGCCGGTGGAGTTCACGGCCGCGTCGCGGGGCGTGTTCAGCGACAGCCAGCCCTTCTTCGCCCTGCTGGCGGCATACGCCGAAGGCCCCACCTACGTCACGGAGGCCGTCTGGGAGCACCGCTTCGGCTTCGTCCCGGAGCTCGCGGCGCTCGGTATGCGGACGGCGGTCGACGGGACGGTCCTGCGCGTCGACGGCCCCTGCCCGCCGCAGGACCCCGACCACGACCTGTACGCCACCGACCTGCGCGCCGCCGGTGTCCTGCTGCTCGCCGCGCTCGCGGTGCCGGGCCGCACCACGCTGCGCAACCACCACCACCTCGCGCGCGGCTACCGCGACCTCGTCGCGGACCTGGTGAAACTGGGCGCCGACATCCGGCACACGACCGCGCCGGACCTGCCGAAGCTCCCGGCGGGCGCCGGCGCGGACCCGGTCTGACCTCTGGGCGGGAGGGCGCGCTCGTCGGCGAGCGCGCCCGCTAGGCCAGCGATTCGAGGAACCGTTCCCCGAGGTATTCGCCCGGCGCCGGGGCCGGGGGGACATGGGCGAGGGCCGAGGCGCGGTGTTCCGTGTAGGGGTGGAGGTCGTCGCGGCTCGTGAGGCGTTCCTGGACCCGCGTGAAGAGGGTGGGGTCGCGCATGTAGGCGAGGAAGAGGAGGCCCTGATCGGCGGGGCCGTTGTCGTAGGTGTAGCCGCGCCGGAGCATGCGGGCGCCGCCGTCGTAGCGGGGGCTGGCGGCGCGGACGTGGGAGTGGAGGGGGGTGGTGTAGCGGCCCTCGGGGGTCTTGGAGAAGACGTCGACGTCGTCGTGTTCGTGGCGGCGGCCGAGGGGGGCGCCGGAGTCGCGGTGGCGGCCGATGACCTGTTCCTGGGCGGCGAGGGGAAGGCGGGTGAACTCCCGCACCTTCAGGTGGATGCGGCGGACCACCAGGTAGGTGGCGTCGTCGGCCCAGACCCAGCGCTCGCACTCCTCGGGGGTGGGGTTCTCCGTGCCGTCCTTGAAGCCGAGGAGGTTGCGGGGGGTCTGGCCGGGCTCGGTCGGGGGGAGGTGGCCGGGCTGGCGCCAGCGGGTACGGACGGTCCCGGCGGCCTCGGCGAGGAGCGTGTCGGCCTGGGCGGTGAGGGCCTGCGCGGTGGGGGCGCAGAGCTGGAGGACGAGGTCGGCGGCCCGGTGGGCCAGCTGGTCGCCGGGGAACGCTGGCAGGTCGCGCAGGAGGGCGGGGGGCGTACGGCCGAGGCGCCCCGGCAGGGCGGTGCCGAAGCCGAGGGTCGCGGTGAGCGCCGGGTCCTCGGGGTGCCGCAGGAGCGGGGTCCAGCGGGTGAGGGTGCGGGCCAGGGCCACGGCCGCCGCGCCGCCGGTCAGGTGGGGGGCCAGGTCCAGGGCGAGGACCAGGGCCGAACGCTGCTGGGGGGTCGCGACGCCCCGCTGGCGGCGGGAGGCGGGTTCGGTGCCGGGGGCCGGGGACGGGGAGCGGGTGCAGCCGGCTACGCCGAGACCCGCTGCGGCGCCGGCCAGGAGGATCCGGCGGGAGACGGTCGGTCCTGATGCTGGGGGCAGATTCTGTTCGGTCATGGGAGTGGAGGACGATACCGGCGCACTCGCCCCAAACCGGGGCAGGCCGGGGCACGTGTCCCGCACAAGCGCCCGTACGGCAGGGCTGACCAGCTACGACGTGCCCCGCGCCGTACAGTCGTACGGCACCGAGGACCCGCCGTGATGCCGAAGGGCGCCCCCTTGACCGTACGGACCAGTCTCCGCGTCCAGCCCCGGCTGCCCGAGTCGCTCGGCGACGATCCGGACGAGAAGGTGATCATCTCGATCGTCAACCGGCTCGGGGGCTGGCGGTTGGCCGACCGGGCGCACCCTCGGGTGCGGCTCGTCGGGGTGCCGGTGCTGTGCGCGCTGCTCGGGCTGCCGTCGCTGCTGAACCCGGCGAACGAGGCGAAGGTGTGGGTGCACCTGGTGCTGATGGTGGCGTTCGCGGTGCCGCTGCTGTGGCGGGAGCGGCGGCCGGGGACGGTGTTCGTGGCCACCACGGCGGTGTCGGTGTGCGCGCAGGCGCTGACGGTGTTCAACGCGGCGGACGTCGCGCGGGCCGTCGCCCTGTTCAACGTCGGACGGCACGGCACACCACGGCAGCTGGCGGTCGCGCTGGGCGTGACCCTGGTCCAGATCGTCGCCTGGTCCGCCGTGTTCTGGAGCTCGGGCCAGCTGGAGTACGCCACCCGGCCCGAGGTGGTGACGCTCCTCGCGATGGCGGCCATGGCGGCGTTCGCGGGGCTCGGGCTCGCCGGGCGGCTGGTGAACACGGTGATCGGCGCGCTGGAGAAGGACCGCGACCAGCAGGCGCAGCTCGCCGCCGCGCAGGAACGGGCTCGCGTCGCCCGCGAGATGCACGACATCCTCGGCCACACCCTCGCGGTGATCGTCGGCCTCGCGGACGGCGCCGCCGCGCTCGCCGCGACCAAGCCGGAGCGGGGTGCGCAGACCCTGGGGCTCATCGCGGAGAGCGGCCGTGACGCGCTCGGCGAGCTGCGGCGGCTGCTGGCCGTCGTCGACGCCGGGGACACGCCGCGCGGCGAGCCGCCGCTCGCGCCGCAGCCGGGGGTCGACGACCTGCCCGGTCTGCTGGACCGGGTCCGCGCCGCCGGGCCCGGCGCGCAGCTCCGCACCGAGGGTGAACTCGGCGCGCTCTCACCGGGGTTGCAGCTCGCCGTCTACCGCATCGTCCAAGAGGCCCTCACCAACACGCTCAAGCACGCCGCGCCGAATACGACGGTCCGGGTCGCCGTCACGGCCGACGCGCGGGACGTCCGGATCACCGTCGAGGACACCGGGCCGTCCACCGCGACGCCCTCGCGCGCGGGCAAGGGGCTCGTCGGCATGCGGGAGCGCGCCGCTCTGTACCAGGGCGAGGTCGTCTCGGGCCCCAACTCCCTGGGCGGCTGGACCGTTCAGGCCCACCTCCTGCCCACCCCCCACTCGGATCACTCGGAGCAGCGCCAGCCATGACCACCGTGCTCATCGTCGACGACCAGACCCTCCAACGCCTGGGTTTCCGCATGCTGTTGGAGGCTCAGCCCGATCTCACCGTCGCCGGGGAGGCGTCCGGGGGCGCCGAGGCCGTCCGTCTCACCGCCGAACTCCGCCCGGACGTCGTCCTGATGGACGTCCGCATGCCCGGCATGGACGGCATCGAGGCGACCCGCCGGATCGTCGAATCCGGGGGCCGCTCCCGGGTGCTGGTGCTGACGACGTTCGACCTCGACGAGTACGCGTACGACGCGCTGCGCGCCGGGGCCAGCGGCTTCTTCCTCAAGGACGTACGGCCCGAGGAGCTGGTCGTCGGGATCCGGGCCGTCGCCGCCGGGGACTCCGTCATCTCCCCCGGTCTGACCCGGAAGCTGATCGACGCGTTCACCGCGCGGGGGCCGGCCCGGGAACCCGGCCAGGACCGCCAGCTCGCCGAACTCACCGAACGGGAACGGGAGGTACTCACCGCGGTGGCCTCCGGATGGACCAACGGGGAGATCGCGGAGCGGCTGCACCTCGCGGAGTCGACGGTGAAGTCCCACGTCAGCCGGGTGATGACGAAGCTCGGGGCACGGGACCGGGTACAGGCGGTGATCTTCGCGTACGACGCGGGGCTGGTACGGCCGGCGTGAGGTGGGTGGGGTCGGGCGTGAGGCGGGCCGGACCGGGCGGGGGGACGTGAGACGTCGGGCGTGCGACGTCGGCTGGGCGGGCGGGCGTGAGGCGTCGGGCGGCGCAGGCACAAAGCGCGGCGCGGGTGTGAGTCCGGGGTGTGCGGCGGGCCGCTCGTGTGTGCCAGGGGCGTCGAGGGTGGTTACTTCGTCGGGACCGGGAAGATCAGGCAGCTGCTCGTCGCGTGTGCGAGGGTGCGGTCCGCGTCGTCCAGGAGGACCGCCTGGGCGAGGGCCGTGGTGCGGCCGGAGTGCAGGACCGTGCCGAGCGCGCGGACGCGGCCCGTGTCGGCCGTGATCCTGCGGAGGAACTTCACGTTGAGGTCCAGGGAGGTGTAACCGGTCTCCGGCGGCAGCACCGACTGCACCGCGCAGCCCGCCGCCGAGTCGAGGAGGGTCGCGTAGACGCCGCCGTGGACGCTGCCGATGGGGTTGTAGTGGTCCTCGCGCGGGACGACCGAGAAGACGACCCTGCCCTTCTCCACCTCGTCCAGGGCGAAGCCCAGCGCGGCGGCGATCGGGGCCGCGGGGAGGTTGCCCGCCAGGATCTCGCGGAGGAAGTCGAGACCACTGGCCTTGCCGACGGCTGCCGCGGTGACGGCCGGGTCTCCCCACTCGTACGTTCTGGTGCGTGCCATGCCGCGACGGTAACCAAGCGCTTAGCTGGCTGTCAACGACGAAGCCAGGTGGGTAGGGTGGGGGCATGGAGTGGCTCGACGTGGACAGCGAACTCTGCCCCGTGCAGCGGACTTTGGGCGTCGTGGGCGAGAAGTGGACGTTCCTGATCCTGCGGGACGCGGCGAGCGGCGTGCGGCGCTTCGACGAGTTCCGGCGGCATCTGGGGGTGTCCGAGGCCGTGCTCAGCGGGCGGCTGCGGAAGCTGGTCGAGGCGGGGATCCTGCGGACCGAGGCGTACCGGGAACCGGGGGCGCGGGAGCGGTTCGAGTACCGGCTGACCCGCAAGGGCTGGGACCTGTGGCCGGTACTGGTGGCCCTGCGGCAGTGGGGGGACGTCTACGCCGGGGTCCCGGAGGGGCCCGTGCTGGACCTGCGGCACCGGGAGTGCGGCGGGGAGGTCCGGGTGGTGGTGGAATGCGCCGACGGACACGGGGAGTTGGCCCCCAGGGACGTGATCGCCCGCCCCGGGGCGGGAGCGCGGACGCGCTAGCCGCCGCCCCACACAACACCCACACCCCAAACCGACCGGTTTCCCCTGTCCAGATCATTGACGCGACCATGCCGCCCCTTTATGTTCTGGCCGAAGTTACGAACTGCGTTCGAAATTACGGACAAGGGACGGTCCTGTATGCCTCGGATGTATCGCGGACGGCGCCTGCTGCTCTGCGTGCTCGCGCTGCTCGGTCTGCTGGTCGGCACCGCGCAGCCGGTGGCCGCCGCCGACGGCCGCCCGTACACCAACCCGCTCAAGTCGGCCAAGGGCGCCGACCCCTGGCTGGAGTACTACGACGGCAACTACTACCTGGTGACCACGACGTTCACCGGCATCCTCGGCATCCGGAAGTCGCCGACCCTCGCGGGCCTCGCGACCGCGCCGAACGTGCAGGTGTGGTCGGACACGACGGCGACCCGCAACACCAACATCTGGGCGCCGGAGCTGCACTTCCTGAACGGCCGCTGGTACCTGTACTACTCGGCCGGGCAGAGCGGCGTCGCCTGCTGCGACTCGCAGCGCACGCACGTCCTGGAGAGCGCCGGCACCGACCCGCTGGGCCCCTACACCTACAAGAACACGCTGACCGGCTCGAACCTCACGCCGGGCGGCTGGCTGATCGACGCGACCGTGCTCCAGGCCGGCGGGAAGCTGTACCTCGTGGGCAGCGGTTTCAGCAACGGAAGTACGCAGAGCCTGGTCATCGCACCGATGAGCAACCCGTACACGCTGGCCAGCAGCACCTTCAGCATCATCTCCAGCCCCACCCTGAGCTGGGAGACGTCCGGCGGGGCCGTCAACGAGGGCCCGGAGCCGCTCTACCACAACGGGCGTACGTTCCTGACGTACTCGGCGAGCTTCTGCAGCACCGCCGACTACAAGCTCGGCCAGCTGGAGTTGACCGGCCCGGACCCGCTGAGCGCCTCCTCGTGGACGAAGAAGCAGACGCCGGTCTTCCAGCGCAGTGACGCCAACGGCGTCTACGGCCCCGGCCACAACGGCTTCTTCAGCTCGCCGGACGGCACCGAGAACTGGATCGTCTACCACGCCAATTCCTCCGCGTCCGGCGGCTGCGGCAACGGACGGACCACGCGGGCCCAGGAGTTCACCTGGAACGCCGACGGCACCCCGAACTTCGGCACGCCGGTCGCGCTCGGTACGACCCTCCCCGGCCCGTCCGGCGAGAGCGCGGCCACCCCGACCGCGTACACGCTCGTCAACCGCAACAGCGGCAAGTGCCTCGACCTGAACGGGAGTTCGTCCGCCGACGGGGCGAACGTCCAGCAGTGGACGTGCACCGGAGGAGCCAACCAGAAGTGGCGGGTCGAGGACCTCGGCGACGACACGAACCGGCTGGTGAACGTGGCCTCCGGCAAGGTCCTGGACACCGCCGACTGCTCGGCGGCGGACGGAGCCGACCTGCGCCAGTGGTCGTGGCTCAACAACAAGTGCCAGCGGTTCCGGCTGGTGTTCACGGCCTCCGGCGACTACGTCCGGCTCGTCAACGAGAACAGCGGCAAGGTCGCGGACGTCGCCGACTGCGGCACGGCCGACGGGACCGACGTCCGGCAGTGGACGTGGCTCAACAACAACTGCCAGCAGTGGCGCCTCGTGCCCGCTGCCTGACCTGTGCGGAGAACTCCCTTGAGACGTAACGCCCTTCGGCTCCTGACAGCACTGCTCCTAGCCCTCGCAGGGGTGTTGACCACCGTGACCCCGTCCCAGGCCGCCGCGCCGGACTCCCCCGCCGTGACCTACACGAACCCGATCGCCGAACAGCGGGCCGACCCGCACATCTTCAAACACACCGACGGCTACTACTACTTCACCGCGACCGTCCCCGCGTACGACAAGATCGTGCTGCGCCGCGCGACCACCATCCAGGGCCTGTCGACGGCACCCGAGACCACCATCTGGACCAAGCACGCCAGCGGTGTGATGGGCGCGCACATCTGGGCGCCGGAGATCCACTTCATCGACGGCAAGTGGTACGTGTACTTCGCGGCCGGCGCCACCAACGACATCTGGGCGATCCGGATGTACGTCCTGGAGGGCACCGGCGCGAACCCGCTGACCGCGACCTGGACGGAGAAGGGGCAGATCAAGACCACGTGGGAGACGTTCTCGCTGGACGCGACCACGTTCGTCGTCGGCGGTGTCCGCTACCTCGCGTGGGCGCAGCGCAACCCCGCCGAGGACAACAACACCAGCCTGTTCATCGCGAAGATGGCCAACCCCTGGACGATCCAGGGGACTCCGGCGGAGCTGTCGGCGCCGACCCTGTCGTGGGAGACCATCGGGTTCAAGGTGAACGAGGGCCCGGCCGTCATCGAGCACGGCGGCAAGGTCTTCATGACGTACTCGGCGAGCGCGACCGACGCCAACTACTGCATGGGGATGCTGACCGCGTCCGCGACCGCCGATCTCACCAACCCGGCTTCCTGGACGAAGAGTTCGACGCCGGTATTCCAGTCGAACGCGGCGACCTCGCAGTACGGGCCCGGCCACAACTCGTTCACGGCCTCCGAGGACGGCAAGTCCGACATCCTCGTCTACCACGACCGCAGCTACAAGGACATCACCGGTGACCCGCTGAACGACCCCAACCGCCGCACCCGCGTGCAGAAGGTGTACTGGAAGGCCGACGGCACCCCCGACTTCGGCATCCCGGTCGCCGACGGGGTCACCCCGCAGCGGCTGTCCTCGTACAACTTCCCCGACCGGTTCGTGCGCCACTACGACTACCGGGCGCGCATCGAGGCGAACGTGTCGCCCCTGGCCGACTCTCAGTTCAGGGTCGTGACCGGGCTCGCGGGCAGCGGGACCGTGTCCCTGGAGTCCGCCAACTTCCCCGGCTACTACCTGCGGAGCAACAGCGCGTTCGAGGTGCGGGTGGAGAAGAACGACGGTACGGCCGCCTTCGCGTCCTCCGCGAGCTTCTTCGGCCGCGCCGGGCTCGCGGACGCGGCCGGGGTGTCGTACGAGTCGTACGGCACGCCCGGCCGGTACCTCCGGCACTACAACTACCTGCTGTACGTGCAGGCGTTGAGCACGGCGACGGATCGGGCCGACGCGACGTTCTACCACCAGTAGGGCACTAGAAGACGACGGTCCAGCCCTCCTGACCCGCCTGCGCCGATGTGTACGAAACGCCGTGCACCTTCAGGCCGCCTGCGTCCAGGAGGGTGATCTCGCCGCCGTTGTTGGGGAGTTGGGCGCCGCCGGCCAGGGGGACCTGGAGGGCGGCGCCCGCTGCGACCGCGCCCGGCGGTACGGGAGTCGTGTTGCCGACGCGGTCCACCAGGCTCCAGCCGGTGAGGTCCACGGGGTCCGGGGAGGCGTTGAGGAGGGTGACCTGTTCCGGCTCGGGGGCCGGGCCGCGCGGGTTGACCAGGGCGGCGACGATCCTGACCGGCTGTGTGCCGGGTTCGGGGCGGGTGCCGTCCTTCAGGGCGTGGCCCGTCACGTCGTCCGTGTGCCACGCCTGGCTCTGGAACGCGAGGAAGATGCCGATCCAGCGGTTCTCGGCGGGGAAGTGGATGAGGAGGCCGCCGTCCTGCCAGACGCCGTCGTCCTTCTGGAACCGTTTGCTGTTGCCCTGGTTCATGTGGATGTCGTGGACGCCGTTGCCCGGCAGGAAGCCGAACACCTTGTCCTTGACGCCGGTCTCGGGGCCCCAGCGTTCACCGAAGACGTGCAGGCGGGCGCCCTCGGTCTCGATCGCCCTGCGGACGTAGTGGTCCAGCAGGTCCGCCAGGTCGTTGTCGGGGCCGCTGACGTCCGGCGGGAGCGTGCGCATCGTCGCCGGGTCGAACAGGTTGCCCCGGATGAAGTCCAGGTTCGGGCCGCCCGGGCCCGCCGGGAGCTTGTTCCAGCCGGCGGTCAGACCCGTCAGGCGGGCCGTCACCGGGTGCTGGAAATCGTCGTCCACCACGTAGAGCAGCTCCGAAGGGCGCTCCTGGGAAAGGACGTTGACCGAGATCCGGTAGTGGGTGCCGGACTCGTCCGCCACGTGGATCTGGTAGTGCGGGCTGTCCGAGGCACCTTCGCGGCGGGTGTCCACCGCACGGGCGATCAGGACGCCGTACGTCTTCAACGGCATGAGTGATCAACTCCCCCTGAGGGCGGGCGGATTGCCCGGCTCTGCGGTGATGGTAGAGGGATGTCGGGCATGATCACCGGCAGAATCGGATGCCGTTCACCCCTACGATCGGCCCGTGGTCACCTTCGAACTCGAACGCACGGTCCCGCTGCCGCCGGAGGAAGCGTGGAGCCGGCTCACCGAGTGGCGCCGCCACGGCGACGTCGTCCCCCTCACCCGCGTCGCCGTCCGCACCCCGGCGCCCACCGGGGAGGGCACGGTCATCGTCGCCCGCACCGGCCTCGGCCCCCTCTCCTTCGACGACCGCATGGAGGTGACGGCCTGGCAGCCCCCCTCCGACACCGCCCCCGGCCTGTGCCGCCTGGAGAAACACGGCCGGGTGATCCTCGGCTGGGCCGAGATCGAGGTACGGCCCGGTCCCGGCGGGCGGGCCCGGGTGGTGTGGCGCGAGGAACTGCGCGTGCGGTTCCTGCCGGGGTTCTGCGATCCGGTCCTGAGGGTGGCGGCACGTTCGGTGTTCGGACGGGCCGTCAATCGGCTGCTGCGAGGGGTGTGAGGGTTGAGGCCGCCTGCGCAACACCTCGGCTGGGAAGCCCACTTCGCCGCCGGACACGGCTTCCGGGGCGTCGGTGAAGACGAACTGCGGTGGCTCATGGGGGCCCTCGACGGGATCACTCCCCGGCGTGCCCTAGACGTCGGCTGCGGGCTCGGGACGTACGCCGCCGCCCTCACGTCCCTCGGGTGGGACACACTCGCCGTCGACTGGGCCGAGTCCGCCGTCGCCTGCCTCGCCGGACGTTCGGGCTGGTGACAATGCGGCTCGTACTGGCGTTCCTGCCCGGACAAGGCGGCTGTCGGGGAGCAGGTGCGGGCGTTGTTGGCGCCGGGTGGGGTGCGGTGTTTCGCTCTGCGGGGTGCCTAGAACCGGCGTGCGATACGTTGCCCTGCATGCCCGAACTCGGCGCCGTCGCCTGGCCTCCCCCGCCCGTCCGTACGGAACGTCTCCTCCTGCGCGAGTCCGAGGCGCGGGATCGGTCGGCGTTCATCGGCCTGTTCTCGTCGCCGGAGGTCCGTATGTACCTCGGTGGGCCTCATCCCCGCGACGAACTCGAACGCGCGGTTCCCGAAGTGCCCGGCCGGCGCCCTGGCTTCTTCGTCGTCGAGCTCGCCGGGGCGATGATCGGCATGGTCACGCTGGACCGCCGCGACCCTGAACGCCCCGGCCATATCCTCCCCGGCGCGTCCGAGGCCGAACTCGGTTACCTGTTCCTGCCGTCGGCTTGGGGGCAGGGGTACGCCACGGAGGCTTGCGCGGCCGCACTGACCTGGTTCGCCGGCGAACTCCCCGGCGAGCCGGTGGTCTTGTGCACCCAGACCGCGAACGCCGCTTCGGTGCGCCTCGCGACGAAGCTGGGGTTCAGGGAGGCGGAGCGGTTCGAGGAGTTCGGCGCGGAGCAGTGGTTCGGGGTGTGGGGGCCGGGGGCGGCGTCCGGGTGAGGCGGGCCCCCTACGACGCGTCCTTCACCACCCCCAACTGCCGCGCCAGCCAGGTGGGTACGCCCCCCAGGAGCTGGAACAGCCTCCTCGCCTCGTCCCGCAGCCGCGAAGCCTCCGGCTCGACCTCCGCGTCCGCCAGCGACGCCAGCGCCGGGGCCGTTCCCACCAGGTACCCCAACTCCTCGCGCAGCCGCAGGGACTCGGCGAACCCGTGCCGCGCCTCGGCCAACTCCCCGTCCCGCAGGGCGAGTCCCGCGAGATGCCGCCAGGTGAACGACAGCAGCAGTGAGTCGGACGCCTCGGCGGCGGCCGTATGGGCCCGGCGATAAGCCGCCCGCGCCGCCTGGGGCGAACTCGCGAGGTTCTCCGCGAGCAGCCCCCGGCGGAAGTCGAGCAGGGCCCTCTGTGTCACCCCCGGAGGGATCAGCGCGGCGGCACGGCCGAGGGCCGCGCGGGCCTCGTCGGTGCGGTCGCGGACCCCGTGGAGGGTGGACGCGTAGGCCAAGTACCCGCGTTCACAAGCGGCGGCGCCCCGCTCGGAGTCGGAGTGCGCGAGCGCCTCCGCGCCCCGCAGGGCGTCCTCCGCGTCGGCCCATCCCTGTTCCGTGTACAGGCACCGCTCGACCAGCAGCGCGGCCCGCTGGAGGGAGCCCGCCGCGGTGTCGGCCGGCAGCAACGCCACCGCGTCGACCCAGCACGCGCGCGACCGCAGCCGCCACACCGCGGTCTGGAGGGGATCGTCACCAGGGGTCGTTCCGTAACCAGACATGGCGGTGTGCGCCACGTTGCCCTCCCCGAGCACGCCATTGAGCTGTGAGTGGTGGCCGCATCTCAGCACGGATCGTGTCACGGGGCCAAGGGGGCGGGTGAAGGATTTCACAAAGTCGTGGGAACTCCGCTCGCCGGGGTTTCACCGGCGGCGGGCCGCGGGTAGGCACAGCCAACTCACCTGACCCGCACGCCCTTTGGCCCCGCCGGGGCCTCAACTCATCCTGAGCGCCAGGAAGAAGTCGAGCTTGTCCTCCAGCTTCGCCAGGTCCCGTCCCGTCAACTGCTCGATACGGCCGACGCGGTAGCGCAACGTGTTGACGTGCAGGTGGAGCCGGGAGGCGCAGCGCGTCCAGGACCCGTCGCAGTCGAGGAACGCCTCCAGCGTCGGGATCAGCTCGGCGCGATGGCGCCGGTCGTACTCCCGCAGCGGATCCAGCAGGCGCGCGGTGAACGCCCGCCGTACGTCGTCCGGCACGAACGGCAGGAGCAGGACGTGCGAGGCCAGCTCCTGGTGGCCGGCCGCCGACACCGGCCCCGGCCTGGCCGCCGCGACCCGGCGCGCGTGCCGCGCCTCCTCCAGCGCCCCGCGCAGCCCCTCCGCCGAGTGCACGGCCGCGCTGACGCCCAGCGTGAGCCGCCCGTCCCCGTCGAGCCCGGCGGCGAGGGGTTCGCGTACGGCGTCCAGCAGGGATTCCGCGAGGACGCCCGCCTCGGAGCCGTCGTGCTCGGCGGCCACCGAGGGCAGCGGCACCAGCGCGACCGCCTCCTCGCCGGTGTGGGCGACGGCGATCCGCTCGGCGGGCTCGGCCCCCGTCAGGAACCGCCCGCCGAGGATCTCCTCCAGCAGGGCCTGCGCGACGGCCCCGCCGCCGGTGTCACCGTCGCCCCACTCCCCGCGCCCGGCGCCGGGCTCCCGCTCGCCCCGGACACCCCCCGCACCGCCGTCCGCCGCCCAGTCACCGCGACCGGCGCCTGAACCCCGTACAGAGCCGGACCCGGAACCAGAGCCGGAACCGGATCCCCAGCCCGCGCCGGAGCCGGAACCCGAGCCGAGGCCGGAGCCGGGGCCGAGGCCCGAACCCGAGCCGGAACCCCAGCCCGAGCCGGGAGCCGAGGACGAAGCGGAGCCCGCGCCGGAACCGGAGCCCGAGCCCGTGGCTGCCCCGGCCCCCGCCCCCGGCTCCGTCCACTCCACCCGTGCCACCACCACCTGCCAGTGCGGGGCCGCGGCCATCCCCGGCAGCAGGACCGGCGCCGCCACCCGCAGGCGCGCGGCGATCTCCGGGGGCGCCGCGCCCGTCTGGATCAGCTCCAGCAGTTCCTGGGCGAGCCGGCGGCGCACCGTGCGAGCGGCATCGCGGCGGTCGCGTTCGACGGCTATCAGCTGGGTGACGCCGTGCAGGAGGTCCATGCGCTCGTCGGGCCAGTCCCCGGCGTCCGCCTCGACGGCCAGCAGCCAGTCGGACAGGGCGGTCTCCCGGACGTCGCGGGGGGTCTGGGCGGCCCGGCCGCCGCCCCGGACGGGGAAGAGGGAGTACGTCGTGGCGCCGGCCAGGACGCGCTGGGTGCCCCGGCGGCCGGTGCGGGCCGCCGCGAGGTGCTCGGCGGCCAGGCGCGTACGGGTCTCGGCGGGCAGCGGCGCCCCCTTGGAGCCGGCGACGAGCCGGCCCGTGGACGACAGGACCCACGCGCGCAGGTCCAGGTCGGAGCCGAGGAGGTCGAGGACGACGTCCGGGCCGCCGCCCGCCGGACCGGAGGTCATCATGCGGCGGTGCCGGTCGACGACGGCAGCGAGGTCCCCGGCGCGCTCGCCCGAGACCTGCCGGACGACGTGCTCGGTGACCGTCGCGAACGACACCGACTCGTCGACCCCGAACAGCGGCAGCCGGTGCCGCGCGCAGGCCACCACCAGGTCCTCCGGCACCTCCCCGAACTCGGCGGTACCGGCCGCGAGCGCCACGACCCCGGCCTGTGCGAGGACCCGGACGAACGGCTCGGAGTCCGCCGCGTCCCGCCGCCAGGCCAGCCCCGACAGGACCAGCTCGCCGCCGGCCAGGTAGCGGCTCGGGTCGCGCAGGTCGGTCGTCATCACCCCGCGGACCGTCCGGTCCAGTTCGTCCCCGCCGCCGAGCAGTTTCAGGCCCAGGGCGTCGGTGTCCAGCAGTGCGCGCAGCCGCATGGTTCGTCGCCGCCGTTTCCGTGTCTCGAAATCTACGATGGAGGTCGGGAATCGCTTCTCGTGTCTCCCTGTGTTTCCGTGGGGAGACAGGGAGGTTTCTGAGGACTTCTCTTCATACGAATCTACAAGATGACCTTCCCGACCAGCCAACTCCTTCGGAGTTTCGGTGACTGACCCGGTCGGCGCAGTGGCTTGTGTACTGGCCGTGATCCCCGTGAACAACAGATGAACACGACAGGATCCGGACGACGTAGGAGAGAGCCGGTCATGGACTTCCTTCGCCCCGCCAGCTGGGAGGAGGCGCTCGCCGCGAAGGCGGAGCACCCCACCGCTGTGCCGATCGCGGGCGGCACCGACGTGATGGTCGAGATCAACTTCGACCACCGCCGACCCGAGCACCTGCTCGACCTGAACCGGATCGGGGATCTGTACGAGTGGGAGGTGGGCGCGGACTCCGTACGGCTCGGCGCCTCCGTCCCGTACACGCGGATCATGGAGCACCTCCGCGCCGAGCTGCCCGGCCTCGCGCTCGCCGCCCACACCGTCGCCTCCCCGCAGATCCGCAACCGGGGCGGCGTCGGCGGCAACCTCGGCACCGCCTCCCCCGCCGGAGACGCCCACCCGGCGCTCCTCGCGGCCGGCGCCGAGGTCGAGGCCGAGTCCGTACGCGGCAGCCGCCGCATCCCCATCGACGACTTCTACACCGGCGTCAAGCGCAACGCCCTCGCCCCCGACGAGCTGATCCGCGCCGTGCACATCAAGAAGGCGGACGGACCCCAGCAGTACGCCAAGGTCGGCACCCGCAACGCGATGGTGATCGCCGTCTGCGCGTTCGGCCTCGCGCTGCACCCCGAGACGCGGACGGTCCGTACGGGGATCGGGTCGGCGGCGCCGACGCCGGTACGGGCCCGGGTGGCCGAGGAGTTCCTCGCGGCGGAGCTGGCGGAGAACGGGTTCTGGGACAACGGCAGGATCATCCCCCCTTCCGCGGCCAAGGAGTTCGCGAACCTCTGCGCCGCCGCGTGCAGCCCCATCGACGACGTACGCGGCACCGCGAGCTACCGCCGTCACGCGGTCGGCATCCTCGCCCGCCGCACACTGACCTGGACCTGGGAGTCGTACCGGGCCTCTCTGAGGAAGGGGGGCGTCGCGTAATGCGCGTCAACTTCACTGTCAACGGGCGTCCGCGCGAGGCCGACGACGTCTGGGAGGGCGAGTCCCTCCTCTACGTCCTGCGCGAGCGGCTCGGGCTGCCCGGCTCCAAGAACGCCTGCGAGCAAGGGGAATGCGGGTCCTGCACGGTCCGCCTCGACGGAATTCCCGTCTGCTCGTGCCTGGTTGCCGCCGGGCAGGTCGAGGGCCGGGAGGTCGTCACCGTCGAGGGCCTCGCCGCCGAGGAGGGCGGGCTCGCCCCGATCCAGCAGGCGTTCATCGACGCCGGAGCCGTCCAGTGCGGCTTCTGCACGCCCGGACTCCTCGTCGCCGCCGACGAGATGCTCCAGCACAACCCGAGCCCCTCCGACGCCGACATCCGTGAAGCCCTCTCCGGCAACCTCTGCCGCTGCACGGGCTACGAGAAGATCATGGACGCCGTACGCCTCGCGGCGGCCCGGCAAGGGGAGTGACCATGCCTCGTACGACTCCCGTCGGACTCACCCAGGGCACCGCCACACGCGGCGGCATCGGCGAGTCGACCCTCAGGCCCGACGGCACCCTCAAGGTCACCGGGGAGTTCGCCTACTCCTCCGACATGTGGCACGAGGACATGCTGTGGGGGCAGATCCTGCGCTCGCCGGTGGCGCACGCGGAGATCGTCTCCATCGACGTGGCCGAGGCGCTCGCGACTCCGGGCGTGTACGCCGTCCTTACGTACGACGACCTTCCAACCGACGTCCGCCACTACGGACTTGAGGTCCAGGACACGCCGGTTCTCGCGCACGGCAAGGTCCGCCACCACGGCGAACCCGTCGCCCTCGTCGCCGCCGACCACCCGGAGACCGCGCGGCGCGCTGCCGCGAAGATCCAGGTGGAGTACCGCGAACTGCCCGTCGTCACCGACGAGTTGTCCGCCACCGCGCCGGACGCTCCGCTGGTCCACGAGAACCGTACGGACCACCACTTCGGGCACGTCTCGCACCCGAACATCCTGCACCGGCAGCCCATCGTCCGGGGCGACGCCGCCGCGGCGGCCCGGCGGGCGGACGTGATCGTCACCGGCGAGTACGTCTTCGGCATGCAGGACCAGGCGTTCCTGGGGCCCGAGTCCGGGCTCGCCGTGCCGGAGGAGGACGGCGGGGTCCACCTCTACATCGCCACCCAGTGGCTCCACTCCGACCTGCGCCAGATGGCCCCCGTCCTCGGGCTCCCCGAGGACAAGGTCCGGATGACCCTCGCGGGCGTCGGCGGCGCGTTCGGCGGGCGCGAGGACCTGTCGATGCAGATCCACGCCTGCCTGCTCGCGCTGCGCACCGGCAAGCCGGTCAAGATGGTCTACAACCGGTTCGAGTCCTTCTTCGGGCACGTCCACCGGCACCCCGCGCGCCTGTTCTACGAGCACGGCGCGACCCGCGACGGCAAGCTCACCCACGTCAAGTGCCGGATCGTCCTCGACGGCGGCGCGTACGCCTCCGCGAGCCCCGCCGTCGTCGGCAACGCGGCGTCCCTCGGCGTCGGTCCTTACATCGTCGAGGACGTCGAGATCGAGGCGCTCGCCCTCTACACCAACAACCCGCCCTGCGGGGCGATGCGCGGCTTCGGGGCGGTGCAGGCGTGCTTCGCGTACGAGGCGCAGATGGACAAGGTCGCGGCTCAACTCGGCCTTGATCCCGTGGAGTTCCGGCGGCTCAACGCGATGGAGCAGGGCACCCTGCTGCCCACCGGACAGCGCGTCGACTCCCCGGCGCCGGTCGCCGAACTCCTGCGGCGCGTCAAGGCGTTGCCGATGCCGCCGGAACGGCAGTGGGAGAGCAGCGAGGGCGTCGACGTACGGCAACTGCCGGGCGGGCTGTCCAACACGACCCACGGTGAGGGGGTGGTGCGGGGCGTCGGGTACGCGGTCGGCATCAAGAACGTCGGCTTCTCCGAGGGCTTCGACGACTACTCGACCGCCCGGGTCCGACTGGAAGTTGTCGGGGGCGAGCCCGTCGTCGTCGTACACACCGCCATGGCCGAGGTCGGACAGGGCGGGGTGACCGTCCACGCGCAGATCGCCCGGACCGAGCTGGGCGTCTCCCAGGTCACCATCCACCCCGCCGACACGCAGGTGGGCAGCGCCGGTTCGACGTCCGCTTCCCGGCAGACGTACGTCACCGGTGGCGCCGTCAAGAACGCCTGCGAGCTGGTGCGGGAACGGGTGCTGGAGCTCGGGCGGCGCAAGTTCGGTACGTACCACCCGGCTTGGGCGCACGCCGAGTTGCTGCTCGAAGGCGGCAAGGTCGTCACCGACGCGGGGGAGGTGCTGGCGGATCTCGCGGACGTACTCGGCGACGAGGCCGTCGAGTTGGAGCGCGAGTGGCGGCACCGGCCCACCGAACCCTTCGACCTGCGCACCGGGCAGGGCAACGGACACGTCCAGTACAGCTTCGCCGCGCACCGGGCCGTCGTCGAGGTCGACACCGAGCTGGGGCTCGTCAAGGTGATCGAGCTGGCGTGCGCGCAGGATGTGGGCAAGGCGCTGAACCCGCTGTCCGTCGTCGGGCAGATCCAGGGGGGTACGACCCAGGGGCTCGGGATCGCCGTGATGGAGGAGATCATCGTCGATCCGAAGACGGCGAAGGTGCGCAACCCGTCCTTCACGGACTATCTGATCCCGACCATCCTCGACACCCCGACCATCCCCGTCGACGTCCTCGAACTCGCCGACGAGCACGCGCCGTACGGGCTGCGGGGTGTCGGGGAGGCGCCGACCCTGTCCTCGACTCCGGCCGTTCTCGCGGCCATTCGCGCGGCCACCGGGCTTGAGCTGAACCGGACGCCGGTTCGTCCCGAGCACCTCACCGGGACGGCCTGAGGAGGCTTGCGATGCTGGATATCGCTGAGGAACTGAGCGCGTGGGTGGCGGAGGGGCGGGACTTCGCCGTCGCCACCGTGGTCGCCGTGAGCGGGAGCGCGCCCCGGATGCCGGGCGCCGCGCTGGCCGTCGACGCGGACGGGGTCGCGGTGGGGTCGGTGTCCGGGGGGTGTGTCGAGGGGGCCGTGTACGAGCTGTGCCGGCAGGCGCTGGTGGACGGGGAGGCGGTGGTCGAGCGGTTCGGGTACAGCGACGACGACGCGTTCGCCGTGGGGCTGACGTGCGGGGGTGTCATCGATGTGCTGGTGATGCCGGTGCGGGACGGCGTGGCCCGGGAGGCGGTCCGAGGGGTCGTCGCGGGGGAGAGTGTGGCGTTGGCCCGGGTGGTCGGAGGGCCGGGGGAGCTGCTGGGGCGGGCGCTGCTGGTCCGGGGGGACGGGAGCTGGGAGGGGTCGTTGGAGGGGCTCTTGGGGGGTACTGAAGGGCGGCTCGACCGTACGGCTGTCGCCGAGGTGCGGGCGCTGCTCGATGCCGGGCGGACGGGGACGGTGGAGGTCGGGGGGCGGGGGTCGCGGTGCGGAGTGCCGGTGACCCTGCTCGTCGAGTCGTCCGTGCCGCCGCCCCGGATGATCGTGTTCGGGGCGATCGACTTCGCGTCGGCGCTCGTGCGGATCGGGAAGTTCCTCGGGTATCACGTGACCGTGTGCGACGCGCGGCCCGTCTTCACGACACGTGAACGCTTTCCCGAGGCCGACGAGGTCGTCGTCGAGTGGCCCCACCAGTACCTGGCCCGCACGGAGGTCGACGCGCGTACGGTCCTGTGCGTCCTCACCCACGACGCGAAGTTCGACGTCCCCCTCCTGCGCCTCGCCCTCCGTCTGCCCGTCGCCTACATCGGCGCGATGGGCTCCCGCCGGACCCACCTGGACCGCGTGTCGCGCCTGCGCACGGAGGGAGTGACCGACCTGGAACTGACCCGCCTCCACTCCCCGATCGGCCTCGACCTCGGCGCGCGCACCCCTCAGGAGACGGCCCTGTCGATCGCGGCGGAGATCACGGCGAGCCGACGGGGCGGAACGGGGGTGCCCCTGACCGGCGCGCATACGCCGATCCACCATGAGGAGCGGGGTGGGAAGAGGCTGGGGGCGGTGGCCTGAGGGGGCATGCGCCCTGGGACTCGGCTGGTGTCGGTTCATGGGCGACTGCGGGTCCGCTGTGGCGGGTCGCGCCCGCACCCGCCCCCCTCACCCGAAGTGCTCCCCCACCAACACCCCCACCGTCTCCAAGTCCCCCACCACCAGCGCCTCCACCAACCGCACATGATCCGCCGCGTCCGCCAGCAGGTCCCCGCCCCCCTGCTGCGTCCGGCGATGCAAGTCCTCGGCGATCCGCACCAGTTGGCCGTTCCCGGAGAAGCCGAGCAGCGCTCCGTGGAACGCCCTGTCCGCCTCCGCGTAGGTCGCCCGGCAGCCGGAAGTGGCCGCCCGCACACTCGCCTCCGCCAACGGCCGCAGTTCAGCCCAGCGTTCGCAGGGGAGCGTCCGCGCCAGGCGCAGTATCACCGGCACCTCTATGAGACCCCGTATCTCGGCCAGTTCCGCCAACTCCCGTGCGCCGCGCTCCACTACACGGAAGCCCCGGTTGGGAACGACCTCCACGGCCCCTTCCAGGGCGAGTTGCTGCATCGCTTCGCGGACCGGCGTCGCGGAGACGCCGAAGCGGTCGCCGAGGGCGGGGGCGGAGTACACCTCGCCGGGCAGCAGCTCCCCGGTCCCCAGAGCGGAGCGCAACGCGTCGAGGATCTGCCCCCGCACCGAGGCGCGCTGGACGATCGCCCGGGGCCGGGGGATCGGCAGCTCGCTGTGGGTGTGCTCGCCGCGCGCGGAGCCCTGGGGAGGAACGGTCGCCCGGCGTTCGGCGGCGGCGTACCCGGCCTCCCCGCACTCCTCTAAGCGCGCGGCGGCGATCCCGTACGGCTCGTAGGAGCCCGGTGTGGCAGGGGTCACGGGGGTCTCCTCCGGGCTTGTCGGTACTTGGGGCCATTAGGACCGGTTGTTACTCGTCCGTCAAGCACCTTAGGCCCACTGGCCCCCAGTTCAAATCCCCGCCACCATGGGTAAGGTTAGGCTTACCTTCAAAACTCGTGATCGGTGGCCCCGGCATGCCCACTCCCCCGCCCGTCGTGCACGACGCGTACGCCCGCCTGACGGAGGTCTGCCCGAGCGTCACGGTGCGCCACCTCGGGGACGACGAGGCGGCGCCGGCGGGCGGCGGCTGGGTGTCGGTGGAGGGCCTCGCCGAGGGAAACGCCGAGCTGGAGCGGTACCTCGCCTGGGACGACGCGCAGGTGCTGCGGGACTACGGAAAGAAGGGCCGCCCGGACGTCGTCGCGAGCTTCGGCCTGCACCGCTACTCGTGGGCGGCGTGTCTGCTGTTCACGATCCCCTGGTTCCTGCACCGCCGGGTGCCCCGCTTCCCCGTGACGCACGTCTCGTACGACCGGACGGACGGGATGCGCCTCGCGGTCCGTACGCCGCGGGCGTTCGCGTGCCTGCCGGGCGACCCGGCGGCGGCGTACCCGGGCGCGCGGGTCGTGGCGGACGAGGAGGCGCTGCGGGCGGAGCTGCGCGCGGCGGTCGCCGAGCACCACGAACCGCTCCTCGCGGGGTTCGGCCCGCGCATGCGGCGCCGGGGGCGGGCACTGTGGGCGATGGTGACGGACGAGATCGTCGAGGGCGTCTGGTACGTCGCGGCGCTGCTCGGCGACGAGGAGAAGGAACGGGCGCGTACAGAGCTGGAGTTGCTGCTGCCGGGGGCGACGCGGCCGTACGTGGGGACGGCGGCGTTCCGTGAACTGACCGGCCCTGACGGGGAGTCGCTGCCGACGCGGGACCGGGCGAGCTGCTGCATGTACTACACGATCGACCCGGACGATATGTGCGTGACCTGCCCGCGCACCTGCGACGCTCAGCGGATCGCCAAGCTCACGGCCGCCGCGGCGAGTTGACGGCTCGTCGAGGACCCCCCTCGGTGCGGGGCGCGTCCGGTGCTGTCGTAAGATCATCGCCGAACGGGACGGCCGTACGGTAACAGGGGATTCACAATTTCCTCACGAGCCGCGGGAACTTTCCGTGGAACCATCCGTACGGGTAGTCTTATTCGAACTCAACTCCCGCCGCTCAAGCAGCAGTTCGAGCAGAACGTCGCCGTGGGCATCCCCTTGCACCTCCTTGGCGGCCTCTTGTCCCGAAACCCCCTTGAGGGCCGGTGGGATTGGGCCAATATGGCGGGCGATACGCCCTATCCCAATGCAAGGGACTCCAGATGAGACTGACCGACATATCGCTGAACTGGCTGCTTCCGGGCGCCGTACTGCTCCTGGGCCTGCTGGCGGCGATGGCGGTGCTCGCGCGGAGCAAGCGGTCCGGCGGGGAACACGCCAAGGACGACTCCTGGGAGCGCAGCGAGGAACGGCGTAGGCGCAAGGAAACCGTCTACGGCATGGCCTCCTACGTCCTGCTGTTCTGCTGCGCCGGCGTCGCCGCGGCGCTCTCCTACCGAGGGCTGGTCGGCTTCGGCCGGGAGAACCTCGGGCTTTCCAACGGCTGGGAGTACCTCGTCCCGTTCGGCCTCGACGGTGCGGCCATGTTCTGCTCCGTCCTCGCGGTGCGCGAGGCGAGCCACGGTGACGCGGCGCTCGGCTCCCGGATACTGGTGTGGCTGTTCGCGGGTGCCGCTGCCTGGTTCAACTGGGTGCACGCGCCCCGGGGTTTCGGCCACGACGGCGCCCCCCAGTTCTTCGCCGGTATGTCCCTGTCCGCCGCCGTGCTGTTCGACCGGGCGCTGAAGCAGACCCGCCGGGCCGCGCTGCGCGAGCAGGGCCTCGTGCCGCGTCCGCTGCCGCAGATCCGTGTCGTGCGCTGGATAAGGGCTCCGCGCGAGACGTACAAGGCGTGGTCGCTGATGCTCCTGGAGAACGTCCGCAGCCTCGACGAGGCGGTCGACGAGGTGCGCGACGACAAGGCGCGCAAGGAGGAGACCAAGCGGCTGCGGCGTGAGCAGTCGCGTGTGGAGAAGGCCCAGCTCAAGGCGATAAGCCGGGGGCACCGGGGCTTCCCGGGGCGCGGTGGCCGTCCGATGGACGCGCCGGCCGAGGTCGCCCTGGAGCGGGTCGCCGCCTCCGCGGAGCCTGCCATAGCCGGCGCCGGTACGCCGGAGCAGCTTCCCGTCCGCCAGCGCCCCTCGCTCTCCCCGGTCCGGCACGGCTCCGAGGCGTCCGCCGCCTCCACCGTCGACCTGACCGCCGAGGACGACACGATGGCGCTGCCGCGCCTGGACTCGCTGGAGCGCAAGCTGAAGGACCTGGAGCAGCAGTTCGGCTGATGATGCCGTGAGCACCACCTCGGGGCGGGGGCGCGACCTGAACAGGGCCGCGCCCCCGCCCCGTTGGCGTGTCCCGGGGGTTTTGCCGAGGTTTTGCCGGCCCGGCGCCGGGTGAACTGGCGTCGGACGAACTAGGCGGCGTCCGCCTCCAGTTCGAACCAGACCGCCTTGCCGATGCCGTGCGGCCTGACCCCCCAGGCGTCCGCCAGCGCCTGGACGAGCAGCAGGCCCCGGCCGTTGGTGTCGTCGTCGGTGCGCTGCGCCTGCGGGCGCGGCAGCCGGTCCACGAAGTCCCGTACCTCCACATGGAGTCCGTCCGGTCCGACGGTCGCCGTCAGGACCGCGTCCTCGTCGGTGTGGACCAGGGCGTTGGTGACCAGTTCGCTGGTGAGCAGCTCCGCGATGTCGGAGCGGCCCGGTTTCCCCCAGTTGTGCAGCAGTTCCCTGAGCGCGTGCCGGGCCTCGGGCACCGCGCCCAGGTCCGCCCGCTCCAGCCGGCGTCTCAGCTGCGGCTGCCCCGTGTCGATGGAGTCCTCGCCTGTCCGTGTCGCCGAGGAGGCCCCGATCGCCGTGGGACCGCCCCCTCGTGCCTGCCTCTTCATGACCCCCGCCCGCGCGCCGATGTCGGTTTCCCTCCTGCTCGAACACGTTCACGGGGATCCATGCCCCGTGAGACCGGCGGCAGTCCTGCCCCCTTGCCGATGACCAGGTGTTCGGCCATGTTGTCGGCACGGGGTGTCATGTCGACTCCGGCACCCCTGACCTGCCGACAAGGGCCCCGGGCATATGCCACTGGCCCGCCGGGAGGTGACCGGCGGGACACCGGGTCCCGGTACGGCGTGTACGCGAGCGCGAAGGGGGGTGCCGGGGGTCTTGCGCGCCACGGACACCCCCGCGAGGCCCTCGGAGGCCGGTCGGTCTACGCGCCCCCGGCGCCCGGATCGGTCCCCCGCGTCGATCTCCGGCTCCCGAACCCGTCGTAGCCGAACCGGAGCCCGGGCCAGAGCCTCCCGGCCGGTGACGGGCTCCGCGCCCGCGCCGACCCGTGTGTCGGCGCGGTGAACTTGGCCAAAAACATGCGGACTTCGGCGAGGCGGGGTGGTGCGCGCGAGGGTCCGGTGCTGGTCACGGGCGGGTGAGCGGCGGGTGAACGGCAGGCGGGGGCAGGGGGAAACGCCGAGAGCGGGCCACGGAAGGGTCCGGGCCCGGCGTAGGGGATGGCGCCGAGATCGGACCGGCGCCGGAAATGCAAGGGTGCGGGGGGCCGCCCTCTCGTCCCCCATGCGTGAGGGCGGCCCCGTCCAGGAAGGTCAACGCAGCTTGTTCACCGCCGTGACCGTGGTCTTCTTGAACGCCTTCACCGGCGCGTCCTTGAACGTCCCCAGCTGACCCCAGTCCACGACGGTGACGGTCCGCCCGTCCCGGCCCACACCCAGCAGGCGTACGTCCGTGGCGCCCCACTCGGCGACCGTGTGCAGGCCGAGGACGTGCGCGCCCTCCTCGACCTGTACGGCGCCGTAGTCCTTGAACTCGGCCTGGACGTCCGGGTACTTCTGCTCGATCCGGGCGGCGCAGGAGCGGATGTCCTTCACGATCCTGTCGTAACGGCCCTTCGCGGCCGTCTCGTTGGGCAGGACCACGCTCATCTGGAGCGCCCCCGTGTCGAGTTCGGTACGGAACGTGCGGTACCAGGAGGCGTCGCCGCCCCCGCCCAGCGCCATGCTCAGGCAGGTGTCCACCTCGATCTCCTCCGGGACACCCCGGGTGACCGGGTCGGCCGTCCAGGGGGTGGAGGACGCCGGCAGATCGCCCGCCGCGAGGAAGCCCGGCGGGGCCGGGGTCGTGGCGGCGGGTGCCGCGGTGGCGGTGACGGCCGTCAGACAGATGGCGGAGAGCGCGGTGAGTACGGCCGCGTGCAGGCGAGTGCGCATGGGTGGTCCCCCGTGAGTACGTACGTGGATGTGAACAGGTCGCGGGACGGCGTACCGTCGGCGGAACAGGTCGGGTTCCGGCCGGGCCGTCCCGGTGCGACACCACGAGCATCAGGGGCCCCGGGGGACCACCGCAAGCGGCCTGGCCCGTCCGCCGGGGATGGAACCATCCCACCCCTGCTGACGTGCAGGTATACGAGTGCCTGGGATGCCGTCCCGGGCCCGACACACGGGGGCACGGTGACGAGCGGCCAGCACGCGGCACACTTCGCGGAACGCCTACGGGACCTGAAGTCCCGCACGGACCGCAGCTACGGCTCCCTCGCCCGCCGCCTGGGCATGAACACGTCCACGCTGCACCGGTACTGCGCGGGAGAGGCCGTCCCCCAGGACTTCGCCCCCGTCGAACGGCTCGCGGGCTTCTGCGGGGCGTCCTCGGAGGAGCGACTCGAACTCCACCGGCTGTGGTTACTGGCGGTGGAGGAACGGCAGGGAAAGGGGCGGAAGGGAGAGGCGAGTGGCGCCGAGGGTGATTCGGGGGCGGAGCCGACGGGCGGCACGGGCGAGGTGGGGGACGGGGTCGGTGCGGATGGTGGCGGCGAGGGCGAGATCCGGGCGACCGACAGCGAGGCCGGTCGTGACGGCGGGCACGAAGTCGAGGCCGGGATCAGTGCGGCTCGCGGCGAGAGCGGCAGCGAGATCCGTGCGGCCGGCGGCGAACGCGGTCGTGACGGCGAGCCGGACAGCGCCGGTGCCGGGGACCCGTCCGGTGCCGACACCCTCGTAAGCACCTCCTCCCCCGCCCCCTCCCGCCCCTGGTACCGGCGTCGTACGGTCGTGCTCGCCGCCGTCGCCTGTGTGGTGGCCGCGACGATCGGGACGCTGTCGGCGTTGCCCGACGACCGGCGGGCCGGCTCCCCGGGTGCCACCGCGCAGGCCGGGGACGGTGTGCCGCCGCTGAGTTCGCGGCCGGGGAAGGTGACGGGGAGTCCGAGTACGGGCGCCTCGCCGTCGCCGTCGGTGTCGCCCTCGGCGACGGGCGGGCCGTCGGCGGAGCCCGGACCCGGGGCCGGGGCGTCCGCCGAGCCGTCCGATTCCGCCGCGCCCGGAAAGAAGCCGTTCGCCGGTACCCCCCTCACCTGGTCCGTCGACTCGCACGTCTGGAATCAGGGCTGCGGCCACTACTACGTCGTCGACCGGCCCCCCGCGCAGGTCCCGCCGCCCCCGATGTCCCAGGACGCGCGCGCCTGGGCGGCGGCCGAGAGCGCGTTGCACGGCAAGGAGACGATGGTCAAGGTCTCCGTGCAGGGCAGGTCGGACACGGCGGTCGTGCTGGAGGGCCTGCGCGTGCGGATGACGGGCCGGGGCGAGCCCGCCCCCGGGAACGCGTACGCCATGGACCAGGGCTGCGGCGGCTCCCTCACGCCCCGCGAGTTCGCCGTCGACCTCGACAAGGACCGCCCGATCGCCCGCCCGATGCCGGGCAACGACGCCGGCACGGAACTCCCGGCCGTCAGCTTCCCCTACCGCGTCTCCGCGAAGGACCCGGAGATCCTCCTCGTGACGGCGCGCACGACGGGCTGCGACTGCTCGTGGTACCTGGAGCTGGACTGGTCGTCACAGGGCCGCACGGGCACGGTACGGATCGACGACGCCGGCCGCCCCTTCCGTACGACGGCGATCACGGACCTTCCGAGGTACGTGTACGACACGCTGAACCGGAACTGGCGCCCGTACGCCGAGTGACCTCAAGGGCGGGGAACGTTCCGCAAGTTGGAGCGGGCCATCTGGAGCATGCGGCCGACTCCCCCGTCCAGCACGATCTTCGACGCCGACAGCGCGAACCCGGTCACCATGTCGGCGCTGATCTTCGGAGGGATGGACAGCGCGCCCGGGTCGGTGACGACGTCGACGAGCGCCGGGCCCTTGTGCGCGAACGCGTCCTTGAGGGCCCCGGCGAGCTGCCTGGGCTTCTCGACGCGCACCCCGTAGGCACCGCAAGCACGGGCGACGGCCGCGAAGTCGGGGTTCTTGTTGGTCGTCCCGTACGACGGCAGCCCGGCGACCAGCATCTCCAACTCCACCATGCCGAGCGAGGAGTTGTTGAACAGGACGACCTTGACGGGGAGTTCGTACTGCACGAGCGTCAGGAAGTCGCCCATCAGCATGGTGAACCCGCCGTCCCCTGACATCGACACGACCTGTCGGTTCCGGTCCGTGAACTGGGCGCCGATCGCCATCGGCAGCGCGTTCGCCATCGAACCGTGCGAGAACGAACCGATCACCCTGCGGCGGCCGTTGGGGGTGAGGTAGCGGGCCGCCCACACGTTGCACATGCCCGTGTCGACGGTGAACACGGCGTCGTCCTCGGCCAGTTCGTCGAGGACGGACGCGACGTACTCGGGGTGCAGCGGGACATGCTTCTCCACCTTCCTCGTGTACGCCTTCACCACCCCCTCCAGCGCGTCCGCGTGCTTCTTCAGCATCCGGTCCAGGAACCGCCGATCGCTCTTCTCCCGCACGCGCGGCGTCAGACACCGCAGTGTCTCCTTCACGTCGCCCCACACCGCGAGGTCCAGCTTCGAGCGTCTGCCGAGGTGTTCGGGGCGGACGTCGACCTGCGCGATCGTCACGTCGTCGGGGAGGAACGCGCTGTACGGGAAGTCGGTGCCGAGGAGGATCAGCAGGTCGCACTCGTGGGTGGCCTCGTAGGCGGCGCCGTAGCCGAGGAGGCCGCTCATGCCGACGTCGTACGGGTTGTCGTACTGGATGTGCTCCTTGCCGCGCAGGGCGTGCCCGATGGGTGCCTTGACCTTCCCGGCGAACTCCATGACCTCCGCGTGCGCGCCGGCCGTGCCGCTGCCGCAGAAGAGGGTCACCTTCCCGGCGCCGTCGATGAGTTGGGCGAGGCGTTCGATCTCCGCGTCGCCGGGGCGGATCGCCGGGCGGGAGGTGACGAGGGCCGTGTGGGTGTCTCCGGCGGGGGCCGGCTGGTCCGCGATGTCGCCGGGGAGCGAGACCACGCTGACGCCGCCCCGGCCGACCGCGTGCTGGATCGCCGTGTGCAGCAGGCGCGGCATCTGCCGCGGGCTGGAGATCAGTTCGCTGTAGTGACTGCATTCGCGGAAGAGCTGGTCCGGGTGGGTCTCCTGGAAGTAGCCGAGGCCGATCTCGCCGGACGGGATGTGGCTCGCGAGGGCCAGGACCGGGGCCATCGAGCGGTGCGCGTCGTAGAGGCCGTTGATCAGGTGCAGGTTGCCCGGGCCGCAGCTTCCCGCGCACGCCGCGAGCCTGCCGGTGACCTGGGCCTCCGCGCCCGCCGCGAACGCCGCCGTCTCCTCGTGCCGGACGTGCACCCAGTCGATCGCCGGGTTTCTGCGGACCGCGTCCACGACCGGGTTGAGGCTGTCGCCCACGACGCCGTACAGGCGGCTGACACCGGCGCGGACGAGGATGTCGACGAACTGTTCGGCGATGTTCTGCTTGGCCATGCGGTCCAGTCAACGCGCAGAACCGCTTTCACGCCTCCCAGACGGCCGCCGCGGTCCTGTCGTCCGCGTACCCCTTCACCCTGATCTGCACATCCGCGAGAAACTCCGCGAGCCCCGGGACGGGGGCCCCGGCCCACCGCGCGGTCAGATGCCCGGCGAGCTCCAGCTCGCCCCTCAGGGGGTCCGCGAGGCCACCCGTACACATCAGGAGCGTGTCACCCGGCTGGGCCACGGAGACGCGGAAGAGGAAGGGGTCGGGGGGTGGGAGCTGGTCGTAGGGGGCGGGTGGCCGGTCGGAAGGCGCCTCGGAGGTGTACGGCGTGTTCGGGAACGGGATCGGGCTCGGGATCGGGCTCGCTGCGTACGGCTCACGCGGGCCGGGCCGGCGTGCCGGGTCCGGGAGGGTCGCGTCCTGCGTTCGTGGGAGCGGTTTCGGTGTGCTGAGGCGTCGGCTCAGCGCGTGTTGTTCCGGTTCGCCCGCCGGTTCTCCGGGGGCCGGCTCGATGTCCTGCCACTCCCCGCCGCGCAGGCGGAACAGGCCGCCCTCCCCCACGCCGAAGAACACGCGCGTCCGGCATGCGGGGTCCGCCGGGAGCAGCAGGCACCTCAGGGTCGCCGTGTACTCCTCCGGGGTGAGGCCCTGTTCCGCCGCGCCCGCGCGCAGGCGGCCGAGGCTGCGGTCGGTCAGCCTGTGCAGTCCCGACTTCAGGTCGCCCCTGCGGCCCGCCCTGATGTCCTCCGCGAGGCGTACGTGGCTTCTGCCCACCGCCCTGCCGATCCACCGGCACACCTCCGCGGCGGCCCGGTGCGCCCCCACCGTCGCCCTCGCGCCGGTCGCCATCGCGACCAGCACGAGCGCCTGCTCGCCGTACCCGAAACGGGCCGTGAGCAACGCGTCCCTCCTCGGCTCGCCCCGGTACCTCGCGGAGTCGCCGCGCAGCGATACGGCCCGCATGGTGCTGGCGCCGTAGCGGGCACCGTCCAGCACGGTGTCCGCAACGAGATCGTCCAGGGCATCGGGGTCGGCGAGGGGGAGGGCGGTGGGGTTCGGGTCGTAGGTCGGGGGGCCGGATCCGACGTATGCCTTGAGGTGGGGGCGGGGGTTGTCGGGGGTGAGGGGGGTGGGTGAGGGGTGGGTGCCGTGACGGGCCAGGGCCTCGTCCAGGGCGGACGGGGTGTCCCGGAGTGAGGGAAGGGGTTCTCGGGTGGAGGGGGTGTCTGGGGTGAAGGGCGTCTCCGGGACGGACCGGGCATCGCCTGCGACGGGGCCGCTCGGAGCCGAGGAGGCGTCCGGAGCGGAGGGCATGTCCGGGGCGGGAGGGGCGTCCTGCGCTGCGGAGGCATCCGGGAGCGAGGAACTGCCCGGTGCATCGGGGGCACCCGCTTCCGGGCGTTCGGCGAAGCCGGGTGGCAGGGGGCCGGGCGGGAAGTTCATGGGGCCGGGCGGAGTCTTGGGGGGTGGTTCCCAGGGGGCTCGGTGGGAGGTGAGCGCGGGGGAAAGGGGGCGGGGGGAGGGTGGCTCAGGCGAGGCGGGCTGGGGAAAGGGCGGCTCGGGTGAGGTAGGCCCGGGAGAGGGGGGCCCAGATGAGAAGGGCCGGGGAGAGGGGGGCTCAGGTGAGGCGGGTCGAGGAGAAGGGGGCTGAGACGCGGCGGGCTGAGGAGAAGGCGGCTCAGGTGAGGCGGACCGAGGAGAAGGGGGCTG